>JAKOTZ010000045.1 GCA_029776995.1 Candidatus Hydrogenedentota bacterium | reverse complement strand
CGGCTGTTGCGGGTGCGGCCGAATCTTCATAACACGACGGACCTGAACGATCGAGACCGCTGCATACGGGCTATCGAGATCGCGGAGTTTGAACGGATCCACGCGCCGGAGCGACAGGAACCGCTCCGCGCGCTGGTGGTTGGAATTCGTCTGGACCGCGCGGTATTGAAAAAGCGCATTGCCGCGCGGCTGCGTGAACGGCTGGAAGCGGGAATGGTCGAAGAAATCGAGGCGGTTCACGCGGCTGGAGTATCCTGGGAGCGCCTGGAACAGCTGGGGCTGGAATGCCGTTTCGTGGCGCAGTACCTGCAGGGGAAGATCCGGAACCGCAATGACCTGTTTCAAAAACTTGCGTCCGCGATTTACCAGTTTGCCCGCCGGCAGGAATCCTGGTTCCGCCGCATGGAACGGGAAGGCATCGTTATCCACTGGACGTCAGGCGCGGATCCCGAAACGCTTCAATGGGCGCTTCAGGAGTTGGGGGGATGATACAGCCGCAGACGGCGATTGCCGCCTATCTTGCTCGCCGGGCTGTCGCTGCGGAACGCGTACAGCTGCCGGATGGGCCGAATCCGGAGTTGGTGGTAGTTATTCCGGCGATGGCGGAGTGGCCCGGGCTGCTGGATACGCTGAGAGATCTGGAGGACGCGGTTTCCCCGGAGACCGGACACCGGGTTCTGGTGCTGGTAGCCGTTAATCATCCGAAGGGAGCGGCTTCCGATGTCCAGGAGAATAACCGGCGTACCCTTGAATCGTTGGCGGATCCGGTGAAACTCGGCCTGCGCCATTTGCGCCTTGGCGTAATTGACGCCGCGTCCGTTCCGGCAATTCCCGAGAAGGAAGGGGTGGGCACAGCCCGCAAACTGGGCATGGACCTGGCTTTGCGGCTTCTTTGGGAGGGGAACCGTTTATGGGGGGGAATCGTATGTCTTGATGCTGATACCCGGGTTCCTCCGTCGTATGTGGAACAGTGGCTTTCCTTTTTTGGAGGGGAGCGCCGCTGGGGTGCGGTATGTGATGCCTGGCACCTGGCGGATGCCGGCGACCGCGCGCGTGACGCGGTAACGGCTTATGAGTGCCGGCTGCGCTGCCATGATCTGGGGTTGCGGCTGGCCGGGAGCCCTTATGGGTACCCGGCGATCGGTTCCGCCATGGCGTGTTCAGCCGTCGCTTACGCCGCGGCGGGGGGGATGAACCGCCGCTCGGCCGGAGAAGACTATTATTTTCTGCAGGCGCTGGCCAAAACCGGCTGGGTGGAAAAGGTCCCGGAACTCAGGGTGTTTCCGGCCGGCCGGATATCCGACCGGGTGCCGTTCGGGACAGGCCGAAGCATTCAGCAGGCCTTATCCGACGCCAGGGAACGACCAACAGCCTATCATCCGGAGATTTACCAGATGCTTAGGCAGGTCCTGAGCGCGTCTGAAGCGCTGAAGACGGAATCGGCGGAAGCATTCATGCGCCGGCTGGAACAGACAGACGAACCGGCCGGTATTTTTTTCGCGCGGGCCGGTTTCCCGGAAATATGGCCCCGGATCGCGGCAACCCATCGGGAACCCGCGGCGCGTTCCCGGGCGTTTCACGAATGGTTTGACGCATTCCGCACGCTGAAGTTTATCCATTTTTTACGGGACTCAGGGCGGCCCATGGTGCCGCCTGAAGAGGCGGGGAAAAGCATTCTGGAAATCATATGTCCAGACGATCCCGCGGATAAGCCCCTTATTGACCGCCTGCGGCAGGCCTGCCGTATCGTTAACCCCGGCCCGTGGGGGCTGCGTGCGCCGGGCTGAACCGGTTCAGGTGTCCGGAAACATGTCCGGCCGCAGGCCGATGTTGACGATGCTGCAGGCTTGGACGGGATTAAGCCCCAGCTGTCGTGCTTTTGCAATCAGTTCTTCACTGTCTGACCCGGGATTCAAAAAGAACTCCGCCGGTTTAATCGCGGCGATATCTTCCAGCAGGTTAATGCCGACAGCAGGGGGGACGTACATGGATACGCGGTTTACCGGCCCCGGAAGGGATTTCAGGTCAGGGTAAGCGGGAATGCCCTCTATCTCCCGCGCGGAAGGATGAACCGGATACACCGTCCATCCCCCCTGGAGGAAAGCGCGGACAGCTTTATTGCCATACTTTTTCCGGTCTGGCGAAGCACCAACGATTGCGATAGATGGCATACGTAACCTCCTGTATAGTGCTGCACCTATAACGCATCTGGGAAACATTTCATTCAGCGGTTTTAATTCAGGTTCCAACCCGGCCCGGGTGAACCGTCATGTTTTCCAGCCGCGATCGGAGGGCGGGGACTGGTGCTGGTATCTTCGCAATACCTCGGCGTGCTGTTTCAGCCGGGCCGTTTCCTCCCGAAGTGATACGGCCAGGATATCCAGGACACGGTCCCGTTCCAGGTCAAACTGCCGCGCCAGCTCACGTATACGGTCCAGGGAATGGCGCAGTTCATTGGGTAATTGGACCGCCCCATCCGTTTGGCTGCCCTGCGAGATTTCCAGCAGGCGGTTTACGGCATTAAGGTGTTTTTCAATGTCCACGGACGTTTGAGACCACTGAATTTCAAGCCTGTTCATCTGCTCTTCAATGCTGACGCTGCCGGAAATGCTGCTGCCGGCTTCCACGGTGGCCGCAAGGGCGGTTTGGAAGAGGGAGTCAATTTTCTGCAGATGCCGGACCAAATCCGGAAGGATGGCAGGCAGATTCTGCCTTCTGTTGTCCGGAGTTTTTGGGGGCGAGAGATCAGAATCGTTCATGGTTATGGTTTTTCGGCCATCATGGCAGGCGCCGTGTTATCTTCGCCGCGCAGTTGGTTTTCAAGCCGGAGCCGGGTTGCCTTGAGCGCGGCGTCAGCCGCCCAGGGGCCGTTACCTCTGGAAATTGCGTCATATAGGGCCAAGGCTCCGTTGATGTCGCCCGCCCCGGCCAGCGCGTTGGCCTGCTGAAACTGGGCCCAGGCGGGACCGGACCTGCCGGTTGGGGTCATCCCCGTGTGCTCGGGCCTGACCGACGCGGCCAGGCGGTAAGCTTCCGCGGCTTCACTGAACTGGCGGCGCCCGTACAGGTAATCCGCCCAGGCCAGGGCCGCGCGGAGCAGCCATGGCCCTGTGGATGCCGGTTCAGCCTGATATAAATCGGCGAATTCCAGGACGATGCGGCGCGCCTGAGGCGCCATATTCACGGCAAGGTAAGCCTCCAGGAGTTTCAGGTCCATTTCCGGTTCCCGCAGGGAAGGGTGGGTATTCTGGGCGGTCTCAAGCAGTTCGAGTCCCCTGCGTGGATCCACCTCCAGAAGCCTGGCTCCCAGAGACGCGCGCAGGCGGTAGGCTGTCCGCTGCTGTACCCGGCTGAAATCCAGGGACGAGACGATTTCCTGGGCCCGGGCCAGCTGTCCGGTGTCCACCAGGTCTATGGCGGCCCGCGCGACCGTTTCCGGGCTGGTGGCTTCCCGGCTGATGGCGTCTGCCGTTTCCGCCAGGCGCTGTGTCAGCCCCAGGTCCCTGAAAATATCCGCCAGAGCCAGCAGGGTCTGCAGATGCTGGGGTTTTGTCCGGGTGGCCTGGAGGAGATCTTCGAGCTGCGCCACCGCTTCGCGCACTTCTCCGTCGGCATACATCAGCCTGGCCTCTTCGACGGCGCCGGTCAGCGCCTGATCCGACCAGGAATATTTTTTTCGCAGCAGGGCGTAAACCTTCCGCGCTTCTCTGGACATGCCTGCCGCCTGGTAGTACCGGGCCGCGCGCAGCAGCAGCGGGGGATCCCCTTCACCCAGTGCCTCTACCTCCATGAGCGCTCCGGCCGCCCCGTAAGGGCTTCCCGTCAGCCCCAGGAATTCAGCTTTGTTCCGGAGCGTGGCGGCTGACCTGGGAAACTGGGCCGCGGCCCGCATGGCAAGCGCCACGGCTTCATCCCGTTTCCCCAGCCGTTCCAGGGTCTGGCTGAGTTCCACCATGGCCTCAGGGGCCAGCGGAGAATCCGGGAAAAAGGCGACCAGGTCGGTGAAGGTTTTCCGGGCTTCTTCCAGCCGATCCGCCCGGGCAAGCGCCCGGCCCAGCAGGAGATGAGCCTCGTCATTATCCCGAGTGGTCAGCGAGGTGGCCAGACGCAGGCGCAGGGTCTCAATCGCTTCATTGGTCCGGCCGCGGTCCAGATTCAGTTTCCCCAGTCGGAGCAGGGCATCCGCGCGGGCTTCCGGGTCACGGTCTTCGGCAGCACGCAGGTACAGCGCGCGCGCCTCGTCGTCCATTCCCGCCATAGCGTAGGCGTCGCCGAGCACTACCCGCACCCTTGGTCTGCGCGGTGAATCGGGAAATTCTTTCAGCAGCGTCTGGGCATAGCCGGAGGCCAACTGCGCTTCACCCATGTCCAGGGCCACCTGGGCCGCTTCAGCCAGCACGTATTCTCGTCCGGAATAATCCGGGTAATGCTCAATCACCTTTGCGAAAAGCTCGTGGGCTGCGTAAGGGATTTCCTGCAGCAGATATACCCGTCCCCGGGCGTACAAGGTCGCAGGCACTGCCGGGTGTTGTGGATCCGCTTTTACTGTGTCTTCCGCCAGTTGGTGCAGTTCACGGATTTCGTCCTCGGTGCCGCCTGCCAGGATGGAATGAAACAGGGCGTCAATCAGCATATGGGCCGCGTCCAGTCGTTCCGGAGAGGGCGGGGCCCCTTTCAGCACTTCGCGGAGTTCGCGGATTGCCGGGGCGTACTGGCCTTTTTCCATCAGCGGCCGGGCGCGTTCAATCGCCAGGGTAATGGAAGCGGAAGTGCCCGCCAGCAGCTCTTCCGGAGTAGGCACCCGTTCCCGGTGGCGCTGAATCCATGCCCCCGCGCCCCAACCGACCGATGCCGCCACGGCGATGGATGCCGCCAGGCGCAACAGGTGCAGCCAGGGGATTCGGACCTGTGGCAGGCGGAACCTGCGGGAACGGGTAAGGGAAGGAGGTGCGGGCGGAATAACATTATCCATCTGATTCTTCTCTGCCGGAGTACCGGGAGAAGGCGTGCTTCCGGAAAGTGTTGCCTCAATTGCCCGCCGCCTGGCTTCCCGGGCGGCTTTTTCCTGTTCCCGGGCCAGCGCGAGCAGCTGGTCCAGCTCTTCCTGATTCAGCAGTCCTTTATCTGCCGGGGACGTCTGCCGGTTTTTGGGCTGGTTGGGTGGGCTGTTTTCTACGCCGCTGGCTTCAGCAATCAGGGCGTCGATCATGTCCTGGGTGATGACCGGCTCGTCCGGCGGCGCGGAAGCCGATGTATCCCGGGACGCTGTCGGCGCCGCTTCAGCGGAAACCGCAGCCGTATCCTCTACCGGACGGG
>JAKOTZ010000040.1 GCA_029776995.1 Candidatus Hydrogenedentota bacterium | reverse complement strand
GGCCCGGAAGGCATAGAATATGTTAAGGGTTTCCTGGATGTCGACGCAGCCCGGCTGCATGACCCGTTCCTGATGGACGGGATGGACCTGGCGGTGGAAAGGGTGCTCCGGGCGGTTTCAGTCCGGGAGAAGATACTCATCCATGGCGATTATGACGTGGACGGCGTGACCGGCACTTCGATCCTTTTCGATTTCCTGAAGTTGCTGGGCGCTGATGCGGTGTATTTCATCCCGGACAGGATGGAGGACGGATACGGGCTTACGATGTCAAGCGCAGCGAAAGTAAAGGAGCTTGCGCCGTCCCTTGTGATAACGGTGGATTGCGGCATCACGTCGGTGGAAGAGGTCAGGTGGCTGATGGAGTCCGGGATCGATGTGATCGTGACGGACCACCACGAATGCATGCAGGAACTGCCGCAGGCAGTGGCGGTGCTGAACCCGCACAGGCCCGGCTGCCGCTACCCGTTCAGCGAGCTGTCCGGGGCGGGGGTCGCGTTCAAGCTCATCCAGGCGATATGTGCCAGGGTCGCGGAAGGTAAAGCCAGGGTCGCGGGAGGTGAAGCCAACGGGACGGCTGCGGCTTATGGCAGTGTGGCTGGTGGGACGGACAGCAGCGCAGCCAGTGTGGCTGGTGGTACGGACAACAGCGCAGCCAGTGTGTCTGATGGCAGCGCAGCCAGTGCGACTGACGGCAGAGTATCCAGTGTGTCTGATGGTAGCGCAGCCAGTGCGACTGACGGCAGCGCAGCCACCGCAAATGACAGCCGTGGCTTCGTGTCCGATCCCGGTGCTGGTGCGCTCAGCACGAACACAGTAAGCTCGGACACGGTAAGTGCTGATCCATACATGGATAGCAATGCCGGCAATATCAACGAGGACACGTACCTGAAATACATCGACCTGGTGGCGCTGTCGACCATCGCCGACATCGTTCCGCTGACCGGCGAGAACAGGATCATTGCCGGACTGGGACTGAAAGCGATGCAAACCACGAAAAACGTAGGGCTGGAAGCCCTTATCAGGGTGTCCGGGTTCGGCGGCAGGGAGATAGACACATTCGCAGTGGCATTCGGGCTCGCGCCGAGGGTGAACGCCGCGGGACGGCTG
>JAKOTZ010000033.1 GCA_029776995.1 Candidatus Hydrogenedentota bacterium | reverse complement strand
ATCCTAGGCACGGCGCGCGCGGTCGGCATCATGGCGCCGGCCGAGGTACCGCAACACCCGATTATCCAGCGACTGGACGCCTATGCTGATCCGGTTGATGCCCAGTTCCCGCCAAGACCGCGCCAGCGTTTCGGTAATGTCGTCCGGGTTGGCCTCCAGCGTGATTTCCGCGTCCGGACAGATGCCCGGTTGTTGGGCAAGGCGGTTTAACACCTGCTCCAGTTGCGCGGGGGCCAGCAGAGAAGGCGTGCCGCCGCCGAAAAAGACCGTTACAATCCGGGCCAGGTGGCCGCGTTTCCGGTTGATTTCCCGCAACAGGCCATCGACGTATGTGTCAGGAATAGGATCGGAAGTGGCGCGGGTTACGAAATCACAGTAATGGCACCGGGTCCGGCAAAAGGGGACATGGATATAAACCGACGCGATAGGCATGGTTTTCTGTCAGCCGTTGCGGGCCGCCGGTGAAGTGGAAATTTCAGCCCGATGGAGCGGGTAGCAGCGTCCCAGGACGAATTTCAGCGGAACGATGTAAATACAGCGTGAACTCACTTCCGCCGCGTCATCGGAACTGTCCGCGAGTACCGCGCAGGCGCCATTTAAAACGGTTTCGCGCGGACCCTTTTTGCCGCCGCCGTCCGTTTCTCCTTCCAGCACAAGTTCTGTTCGCCCGTTTACTGCCAGCCCGTAAGCCGCGAGCGGCTTACCGTTGACCCGCGGTTCGCCGTTTTCCCGGGATATCTTTTCACCGGGCAGGCCGACGACAGTACCCATCAGGTATTCTTCGTAGCCGTTTTTTTCGTTGGGAAGCATGCACAGCACGCGGTCACCCCGCGCGGGGGGACGCCAGCGAAACAGCCACACGCGGGTCATGGGAATGCGGAATCCGTAACTGGGAAAGAGCACCGCGTACCGCGCGCGGCGGTCACCGCGCCGGACAGTCCAGAGGCGCCCGATGAACATGCGCGTGAACAGGAAAGCCAGCAATACAATTACGCTTACCCGCCACCACAGTGTCCGCGAAAAGCCCGTGAAATCTCTCCAGCGTGAAGGCGGCCACCAGATGCAGGCGACCCGCCCGACGATATTTTCATTGGGCACCCAGCCGAAGTAACGACCATCACGGCTTTGCGCGCTGTTGTCCCCCAGCACCAGGTAGTGTCCCGGCGGAACAAGCGAATACTGGTCATCCGCCAGGATTCCGTAACGGGCGTCCGGGGGGGACGTGTAATACATATTGGGGGGCATGAAATCCGGAATAACCAGCGGCTGCCCATTTGCGTATATCCGGCCGTTACGGATCTGGATCCGTTCGCCGGGCAGGCCGACGATCCGCTTCACGAGCGTCTTGTGAATCGCGTCCGGCTCCACCGACTTGAACACCACGATATCCCAGCGTTCCGGCTTTTTCCCATAGAAAATCCGTTTGTTCATGAACGGGACCCGGATGCCGTAGATCCACTTGTTGACGAAAACCCGATCCCCCCTGCCGAACCGGGGATCGCCGTGCAAGGTGGTTTCCATGGAGCTGGAAGGGATGCGGTAGGGCTCGGCCACTGCCCACCGGATCACCAGCGCGCATGCCAGGGCAAGTCCCGCCCCCTTTATCCATTCCCACACCTGGGAGCGGGTCATCCCCGCGGTAAGCCAGAAGAATACCCCCCCGACACTCAGCCCCAACCCAAGGTACCAGATGCCGTCCATAGGCCGGGCCACATTCAGGTTGGCCCGCTGCATCAGCACGAGCCCCAGGACCAGCATAACAGGCCCCGCCCATCCCATAAAGGCGGGTATAAAAGGCCGTGTAACGGATTTTGGAACGCCGGCAGGCTGTCGACTCATGCTGCTTAAACCGTCTGGGTTGTTGCCACCCCTCACGTCTCACGATACCGGACGCGCGGCAATATGGTTATACCTTACCATATCGGCGGAAAAACAGCCAAACCGTCCGACGCCGAGACAGTAAAAAGTCAGGATTTCGTAGCTGGGGTTCTGCCTGATATGCGATTCATTGCCGTCCATGAAAAAAGCCGGACAGTCCGTCTGATCCGGACTGTCCGGCGAGCGTGACATGTTGAAACTACTACTGTCGGTTGTAGATGCGGGTGGGCCGCTCGTCGCGGATACCCTCGTACATCTCCGGCGGATATATGGAAAATTCCACCGTAACGGGCGTGGCGTCTTTCACGCTGACCAGTCCGCCGGTGGCGTCGGGGATCAGGGACTCCGCGAAAGCCGTTATGGCGAACCGGACCTCACGGTTGCCTACGTTGAATACCGCGTTCGGATCCGCGATGGCCAGCCCCCCGTCAAACAGCGCCTGAAGCGCCTCAGACAACCGGAACGTAATCACGCCGTTGGCGTCAGGCGTGGCCGTGTCCGTATACAGCGCGGTATCCGCCTTGATGGGCCGGCCATTCCGGAAGAGCGTCCAGTAAATTACGGTCTGGGAGGGTGCCGCAGTCGCGTCCACGTTTGCCGCGCGGCTGGGCAGCAGCGCCCGCAGGGTAATGTCCGCGTCTGGCACCAGCCCCAAGTCGGGTTTGGGCGCCGGAATCTTCCGGGCCGCGCCGAAGGTACGCACGGGGGCAGTGCCCTGTCCCGCCGGCCGCCACATCAGGCTGACCTGCGCGTCCGTGTCGATGCTCATCTGCATCCGGGCGTCTCCGTTGATCCACCAGCGGTAGTCGATGCCCGAGGCTTCCAGATCAGCGAGCGAAGTCAGCTGGGCGCCGTCAGCCGCGCCGCCCGGCTGCAGGTTGCCGGCCTCATCGCCCCCCGCGATGCAGATCAGGATCATGCGTCCCTGCAGGTTCGGGTCATTCCGCAGGCGGTCCAGCTCCGACGCGTCCAGTTCAATCGGTCCGCTGGTCCAGGGGCTCCAGTCACTCAGCGCGTCCCATCGTGTCTGGGCGGCAGGAAGTCCCGCATCCACCGAGGCCCAGAGCTTGTACCGCGCAATGGGATAGCAGGGGAAGATTTCATCCGCCGCGAAGTTGAACGGACGGTTCATGCGCCATTCAAACCGGGGCGAGCGGACCACTACGCCCTGCGGACCCACTGAAAACGCGGCCTGGGCGTTCTGGAGCCACCAGATTTTCAGCGCGTAAGCCGGTTGTTTGGACTCATTGCCCGCCCTGTCTTTCACCTGGGGCTGAGCAGCGAGTTTCAGCCCTTCGGTCTCGTCAAACACGCAGTTCCACGATACCGTCACGCTCTCTCCCGTTACGGATCCGGGCGTGACCCGGTAAGTGGTGGCGGTTCCAGTCGACACCGAGGTCAACCGCGCCCGGGCGGCATCGGTTGCGTGCTCGACATAGCTGTTCAGCGGCACATCCGCCAGCTCGGCTCCCGCGGTGCCGAATCCGGAGACGGTCAGCAGGTTGAATACCTGTCCCAGGTTGTTGCGGGGCCGCGGGTCCGTAAACCGGGCTTCCACTGCGACCTCGAGCGGTTGTCCGGCGGGCGCGTTCAGGAACACGTGCCGGTCTTTGGCCCTTGTGTCCGGCGTGGCCTGGCTGCCCACGGTGTCAATAATCCCGTAGGATGCCGGCATAACGAGACTCAGCGGTGGCCAGCCTCCAGGACCGCCGACCGCCAAAACGTTGTCCGTGGAACCGGATACCCGGGGGGAACCCGCCTGGCCGTTGCCGCTGCCGGGGAGCACTACCAGTTCCGGCGGCAGCGTGTCGACCAGGAACGACCATCTCGTTCGTACCTGGGGTTCAATGGAGCTTTCGTTCCGTCCCAGACCGTACAGCGTGCCGCTGCTGTCCCGCAGGTAGATCAGGTTCCGTCCATCCGTGCACACCGGCGTATTCAGGGAAGACCGGTACTGGAAAGGATCACTGAACGGGATTGAAATGGAGGCCGTGTTTTCAAACGCGTTTCCGCTCAGGGGGAATTCCACGATATGCGCAGGGTTATCCACCGATCCCGGAACGCCCGCCACGGGTTCCTCGGGCACCAGCACGATCGCGCCCTGGGTCAGGTCAATGTTCAGGGTTTCCACGCGTATGTTCACGGTACGGTTCTTGCCGGCCGGGTCGGGGCTGACTTCGCAGGATACCCACCGCGGCAGATCGCCGCCCGTGCCGCCGCCAAGTTCATCCGCACCGGCCATGAGCCCGTCGGAACTGCTCCGGAACTGGCCTTCAAAGTCCTGCCCGGACGATCCGCATTTTGGCAGGGCCCACGAGGGCAGCTCGCTGACCGTCTTGATATTGCGCAGGCCGAGGTTTTCTGTCGTGTCGGCC
This sequence comes from Candidatus Hydrogenedentota bacterium, assembly GCA_029776995.1. Taxonomy (GTDB): domain Bacteria; phylum Hydrogenedentota; class Hydrogenedentia; order Hydrogenedentales; family CAITNO01; genus JAGPFE01. The sequence continues at coordinate 1,225 of JAKOTZ010000033.1, read as the reverse complement.
AGTTTCCCAGGCCAGCCAGCACTATCAAATGAAATATCGGGCAGGTCCAGATTTGGGAAATCCGGCTCCGGTGAGGGATAAGCGCCCCCCGACACGTAGCTCAGAATGACCCGGGGAGAGGACGCGCTGATTCCGTCCATTAGGATTGAAGCTACCGCGTCAATCGGCCCTGTTCCGGTGGGCATACCGCCCAGGATGGTGCACTGGAACAGCATCAGCCGTTCGGTGCCGTCGTTCCTGATTCCGCCGTTGCCGTCAACCACGCTGCACACCAGGTCAGCTTCGCTTTCGTTGTTCAGGATGATGCCCGGCCCGCTGTACGCGCGCACCAGGCACCGGGTCATGCACAGCCAGCTTTTATCCCGGAGCGAGAAGGCCGGGTTCCCATTCTCGAAACTGATCCCCCGCACCGTGAGTTGCGCCTCGCCATTGAGAATGAACAGCGGTCCGCTGCTGGCCTGGCGGATGGCCACGTTGTCAATCTTGAACCCGGGAGAACCGGTTGGCGTGGGGGAGATCAGGGCTTTAAACTCCAGGGTCACGCTTCCGGTTATATTGGGAATGGTCAGAACAACATCCCGGCCGGCCGCCAGTGTTGTGTCAGCCGCGGAAAACACCGGCGCCAGGGGCTGGCCGTTCAGGCTGCAGACCAGGCGGTCCGAAACATCCCCTTCCGCCTCCAGGTGGAAGGAGAGTTCCGCTGAGCCCGAAAGCAGGGTAATGCCCGACTGCGCCAGGGTGATCACGGCCTTGCGGTCGGACGCGCTCAGCGGCGTGAACACCGCCGCTTTGTCCGGGGAACACGCGTCAGCGGTGGACCGGATGATGGATACGGACAGCGGCCCGGCGGGGCCGACAGAGGTCCATGCGCTGCTGTCGTCAAACGACGGCACCAGGGACCAGGCGCACGGGTCGATAGACGGATCCAGCGTCTTCACCAGGGCGCACACCGGCGTTACGCACAGGTCATCCAGCACAAACATCGTGGGGTCGCTGGAGTTATCGGCGATAGACGCCCTGACGCTCAGGTCAATCGTTGTGCCGGGATCATACGGGAGCGTTTCAACCGGCGCGCAGGTTGCCGAGAATGCTGTGTCGCTTTCCATGGCGCCCCACAGCACGTAATTATTGATCAGCAGGGAAAGCGCGTCGAAGCCGTTTCCGGATCGTTGCGGCGCGCTGACCTTGAATGAGACGGTCGGGAAGCCGATTCCGCCGAACAGCA
>JAKOTZ010000067.1 GCA_029776995.1 Candidatus Hydrogenedentota bacterium | reverse complement strand
GTTACTGAACGAAATCTGCCGTAAAGTGCTGGAACAAAAGAGCAGTTGAAACCGTTACGCGCCCGTGCTGCCTCCGGACAGAAATTTTCTGTTAATCACGTGCGCAAGAATGGTTTCACCCGCCAGATTTAAAATGCCGCATTCCACGGTGTCCGAGGCGATTGAGATTAATCCAAACGTTGGAATGGCGGACTTATCTTTTTCTTTTTTGAGATGGCCCGGGTTCATCCATATTTTCCCGTCCAGCCAGTCCAAACGGTAACGGTGGGTGTGGCCCGTCAGGATAATATGGGCCTTTTCCACGCATTCGGATTCAAGATCCTGTTCGGCGTGGGCAAAATGGATCAGGAGGCCTCCCGCAGCTTCAAGCCGAGATCTGGGGATAGAGGGGTTATTGTATGCCGCGCACCACAGACCGGGAACCGCCCAGACGGGTACGTCCCCAAGCATAAGCTCCTCAGCGTCCGAATAATTATCTCCGAGATGAATTAAGACAGCAGCACCAAACCGCTCAACCGCCAGTTTTCGGGCTTTTTCCTGGAGCTTGCTGTTGCCGTGGGTATCACTCAGGACGCCCAGAATCATTTTGTTTCCCCGGCATACTCCTGGTACATCGCAGCGCATTCTTCCGCGGTCAGCGCCGTCGGCGATACGACAATCCGAAAATGCGTGGTCAATGTGTCTCCGGCGGGGATTTCAGTCTCCCAAAACGCGCCAAAACGACCGTATTTCCGAATTGAATAAACAGGAGCGCCGTCGATAAAGCCCGGCGCGATCATGTGGAGTATCCAACGCTTCCGCTGAAGTACCTCAAATACGCCGCAAGCCCAGTTACAGGGAGTTGTTACATCATCTTTATCCACCGTAACGTCCTCAGGCAGCAGGTATTCCGTGGTATTTTCATGTTCAGATACTTCATTGGCCATCCGCAGCTGCATGCCGGCGTGCTGGGGATCTCCTTTTAACCGAATAGTTTCTTTTCCAGGGTTATGTAACGCGGAGACGAAGTCGATAATACGCTTCTGATTCTGTTCCCGCACGGAAATCTGCCTGGTTTCCTGAATAAACATTTCCCTGGTATCCGCGTCCCGCCAGGCGATTTCCGCCTCCTGAACCGCGGATGTCCCATCATCCGAACGATTCACCCACCGGACCAGTTCCTGAAAGCAGGGCCGGCCGCCTTTAACACCCGGCGCTTTCATATGCCATGTGTCATATACTGACTTCCCCACTTCGGTTTGTTTCCATCCTATGAAAAGTCCCCGGTGGTGGGTATACTTTCCGCCAGGACCTTTGGTCAACAGCAAATCTGTTTCCGGATCGTAAATATGGGTGTATACTTTATAGGTATACTCAAATCGCTGTGGATCAAACGGTTCTGTTACGGTGAAAATCCACGGGTGGTTGTCAAAGAAAAGCAGGCATCCCTGCTCCTGACGGAAACCTTTTGAGGTGTCCGGGTCGTCCGCGCAAGCTGAGACCGCCAAAAACGAGAGCGCAGCCAGCAGCAAAAAACTAAAAAAACGATGGTTGCGATTGAACATCATTTCTCCTCCCCGGTATATTTATAACCAGTCAATCTTCCAGCGGGCGGTACCAGATATTCCTGAAGCGTACTGGATGCCCGTGATCCTGAAGCATTAGGGGACCTTTGTCGCCGTGCGGCTTATAAGGGGACACGGCATGGGGGCCTTCCCACCAGGTGGCGCCGCTCAATGCCGCCGCGTGATGGATCAGCACGCCATTGTGAAACACCGTAACAATGGCCGGACGCACCACATTGCCCTGGTCATCGAATTTGGGACGGTAAAACACGATATCGTAGGTCTGCCATTCACCCGGCTTGCGACACGCGTTTACCATCGGGACTTTTCGTCCGTACCAGGCTCCTGCCTGCCCATCAGGGTAGGTAGTGTTTTGGTAGGAGTTCAGAATCTGAATCTCGTATTCTCCCATGAGAAATACGCCGCTGTTGCCGCTTCCCTGGCCGCTTTCATCGTTTTCAACGGGAGTAGCCCACTCCACATGCAACTGGCAGGACCCAAACTGTTCTTTCGTGCGGATATCGCCGGCATCTTTGGTAGGCATCATTGCGCCGTCCTCGATAACCCACTTTCCCGGTTTCCCCGGATCCATTTTTTCCCAGCCATCCAGCGATGCGCCATCAAAAAGCACAATGGCATCGGAGGGCGGCGCGCCCGGCTTTTCATAAGGAGCAGGTGTTACCACTCGCGGCGGAGGCATCTTTTCCGGGTCGGTTTCATGAACCAGTACGCCGTTTATGGTCATGTACTTAACATCTTTCCAGTTTCCCTGATCATCTTTTTCCCGCAGGGTCCACTCTCTGATCTTGTCTCCTGATGGAGCGATATATTCGCGCGCGTCTTTTTCCTGGGCCAGAATCGCGATTTGCCCCAACAGCAGCAACATCCCCATATACAAAATCACAGACTTTTTCATATGCAATCTCCACTCATTGTAACAATGAGGTCATTTTAATACGTTACCAAGGTCCAAGTAAAACGGCATGGCAAATAAAAAAGTCTCCCCGCCGTGGCAGCGGGGAGACGCAGAGAGTTGGCCGGATCAGTTTACTCCTTAGGAATTCGGATGATGGTAATTTCCGAATTCCCGTTAGAACGCCTGATGCGGAGCAGGACAGCTTTCCCCGGCTGTTTCAGTTCACCGATCCGTTTCCAGAATTCAGCGGCATTGGCGACCGGTTGCTGACCGACCTCCAGGATAATGTCTCCGGGCTCCAGCCTGGCTTCGGCGGCCGGTCCCGCCGGGTCCACGTCAGTTACCAGAACACCCTGGATAGCGTCGTCCAGCCCCAGATTCTTGCGGGTACCGGGATCGATATTCTGCACAGAGAGCCCCAGTTTTTCTTCATCCGGTGACGTTGAGCCGCCGCGCATCTCAGCGATTGCGTTCACATCGCGTTCAGCCAGGGTAACCGGTATGGTCAGGGCCTGTCCATTTCTGAAAACTTCCACATTGACTGTGGTTCCCGGCGCGTACGAGGCAATCTTCCGCATCACTTCCGCCGCTGTTTTAGTGGGTTCGCCGTTGACTTTACGGATAACGTCATAGGGCTTAATGCCGGCCTGTTCCGCCGGTGTTCCGGGCTGTACTTCAGCAACCACGGCGCCGTCATTATCAGGAAGATTCAGGGTATCGCGCGCCTCAAAGTCTTTGGCATCGCGAATGGACACGCCCAGGTATCCGCGGCTGACTTTGCCCTTTTCAATCAGCATTGGAACGACATTCCGGGCCGTGTTGATCGGAATGGCGAAACCGATGGAATTAGCATCGGCGACAATGGCGACGTTGATGCCGATCACTTCTCCGTCTATATTAACCAGCGGGCCGCCGCTGTTTCCCAGGTTGATGGCGGCATCCGTTTGAATAAGGTTCTGGAAGGTCAATCCCTGCATGCTCAGCCCGGCCAGCCCTTCCCTGCCTAACGCGCTGATATGCCCGAAGGATACGGTTCCCTCCAGGCCGCGGGGGCTGCCCATAGCCATTACCAGCTGTCCGACGCGCAATTTGTCCGAATCGCCCAGGCGCACAGGCACCAGGGATTCTTTAGGTTCAATTTTGATCACGGCGATGTCGGCTTCCGGATCCCGTCCCACCACCGTGGCATCGTATTCATTGCCGTTGAACAGGCGCACCCGGATCTCCGATGCGCTTTCCACAACATGATTGTTGGTAATAATGTGCCCTTGCGCGTCATAAATAAAACCGGATCCGGTTCCCCGCATGGGCGGATAATTAAATCGCCTTTGATTCTGCGGTCCGGGCATGGGAAAAGGAATGTTGAAGAACCGGAAAAATTCTTCCGGAATTCTTCGCATACCGCCGGGGCTGTTATCCGATTCAACCTTTTCCTTCACGTCTATGTTCACCACGGACGGCCGCAGCAGGTCGTGAAGTTTGATGAAATCCTCCTCGATCTGATGCAACAGACTCTGTTGCGCGAAACTTCCGCCGGCCGCCAACAGGACTGCGGCGAGCATCATTGTGAACGTCATCCACCTATTCGCTTTCATGGTGTTATCCTCCAGTTTTCCGGCTGCTGTTGCGACGCGCCCAGCACCGTGAGCAGTCGATTGCGCAGCCATTCTTTTATTTTTGGCGTTTCCAGTTTTCTTCCATTCATGGTCACATAAAAAGCATCCCGCACCCGTCCAACATCCGTGCGGATATGGGCTGCCGAAAAGTCAACACCCATCTCCGAGAGCGTGGACGTGATGTCATACAACAACCCGGTCCGGTCAGCGGTAACGATATCAATCACTGTTTCCGAATCCGAAGCGTTGTC
>JAKOTZ010000021.1 GCA_029776995.1 Candidatus Hydrogenedentota bacterium | reverse complement strand
TCTGATCGAGGCCATGCGAAGGCAGGCTGCCGATGGCGCGGATTGGCGGGAACGGGAGCAGGCGCGCCTGGTCAGCCAGGCGAGTGATGAACTGTCCGCGGCGCGCGTACTCATGGAACAGGCGTCAGCCAACCCGCGGGCCGCAGCCCGGCTGGCCGAACAGCTGGAACGCCGTACGGAGCACCTGAAGCGGCTGTATATCGGCCAGGCGCTGTGAAAGGGTAGCCATGCGTCGCGGTGGACTCGTGCGCTGGGGAGACGCGCGGCGTGGGTGGTGGGTCGTTCCGGCGATGGTGCTGCTGCTGACGGCAGGGCATGCCTTGGCGGATACCAACCCGGTTCGGAGTATATCCCGACTGGTCAGTTCCCTGGACGGGTTGGCCCGAAATGCCGTTGTGGACCTGTTCGGGGGACCCAAAACAGTCGCGGCCCGGAATAATGCCGCGCCCCCAAACGCATCCTATACCGAAAAACGCTCGTCCGAAAGTCTGCATCCCACTGGGCAGTCGCCTGTAATTTCAGTTTCCGCTGTCTTCACCAATGTAACGGTCAGCACCTGGGATGAACGGCTGATCCGGGTCCAGGCCGAGTTTACCGGAGAGGCCGCCAGCGCCGAACAGGCGAAGCAGCTGGCGGAATCCGGGTCGGTTGCGGTGCAGGCGGCTGAAAATCTGGCTGAAATCCAGGTCAATGTGTCCTCGGTCACGAATATACCCGGCGGCGCGGTGGGCGTGAATCTTGAACTGACGATTCCCCGCCAGGCCAGCCTGATCCTGGAAAATCAGTTCGGAGATGTCCACCTCCGCTCAGTCAATGGGCTGATTGGTCTGGACGTGAGTTACGGTGCGGTAACGCTGGAGCAGATCGGAGGAAACGTCCGCGCGAAAATCCTGGGCGAAATGGCATTTAAGGTAACGGACCTCGCGCAGGGGGGAACATTCGAGCTGAAGGGCGCCCGGGCAGAGTTAACCCGCGTGTCCGGTACGCTGAAACTTTCCAACTTTGGCGGCAGTGTGCGTATCTCGGAACCAGGAGATACGCTGAATGCCGACCTGACGATAGACGGTGGTGAAATTGAACTGGCGCTGGATCCAAAAAATCCTGGGGATATTGGCATTTCGGGGGTATGCAGCAGCCTGGAGAGCATGATCCAGCTGGATCTGTCAGAACAGGGGGACCGGTTGGTGGCCAGGCGCGCCCAGCCGGACGCGGGAAGGCGTTGGAGCGTAAATCTCTCGTTTTCCCGAATGCGTATTTCTACTTCTTTGAATACCGATGCGGCAGTGGGCTCGAACCTGTTGAGCAGCCTCAGTCCGCCGGTAACCGATACGATCAGCCAGGCGCTGCCGGTGCCTCCCATGCCCACGGTGATCCTTGACCTTGCTCCGGGCGACCTGGTGGTGGAACCCGGCGCTGACGGCGAAGTCAGCCTATCGGTCACACGCTCCGCGCAGCCGGCTGCGGCAGCGGATGCCGCTCGACTGCTCAACGAAATTCAACTTGAGGCGACCACAATAGAACACGGGGTACGCGTCCGCACGTATGGTCCATCCGGCACGGAGAACGGACTGGATGGATTCTGGCGGGCTGATGTTGTGCTCCGGGTGCCCCGGGATGCCACGCTGGACATTAACGCCACAGAGGGGAATCTGGTGATTACTGCCATTGAGAAGACGGCGCGTATTCGCTTCCGGCGCGGTGATGCGCGTTTGACCCGCTGTTCAGGACCCGTGGAAATCGATGGGATAGCCTGTAACCTGCGGATTGCTGAATGTTCAGGTCCAGTCAAAATAACGAATGAGGACGGTGACATCCGCCTGGAACGGATTACCGGTCCCATTACCGTGGACGCCGGATCCGGTAAAGTGCTCATTGACGCTCCACGCAACTCCGTCCGGGTTACTGCGGAAAACGCGGAACTGCGCATGCTGTCGCTGGATCCGCTGGGGGGCGACGTCATTGTGCGCGGCGGGAAGGGCAATGTCGTGCTGGTGATTGCGCCGGAATCATCCGCGAACATTACCCTGCGCGCGGAGGGTGGGAGAGTGGACAGCCGCATTCCCCTGACTGGGTTTATAGACCGGGACCGTCAGGAATTTACCGGGAAACTGGGGGATGGCACGTTTACCCTGATGGTGGAAACCCGGGGTGGAAACATTACCCTGAACTGACGGCGGGAATCCAGCGCAATCTGATGTTGTTTTCGCTTTGGTATTCTATTGATGCCCTACCAGAAAATATGGGTAAATCCAGTGCTTCAGCTGGTATAAATTGGAAGGGTTACGCACGAACGGGAGTTGCGCATGGGACCGGACAAACCTTTTGAATCCTACCCCTGGATAGACGATACCAATTTTGCCGACTGGCGGGACGCGCTGGACGCCCTGATCGAAGAGGGCGGTCCGGAGGCGGGCGGGGCCATGCTGGCCCGACTGCGGGCATACGCGCATGCCCGCGGGGTGCGCGAACCCCTGGTCACCACCACGCCCTACGTCAATACCATTCCACCTGAACTGGATCCTCCCTATCCCGGTGATCGGGAACTGGAACGGATTTGCAAATCCATCATCCGATGGAACGCCATGGCTATGGTGGTAAGGGCCAATCGGCTCAGCGACGGTATTGGCGGGCACATTTCAACGTATGCTTCAGCGGCTACCCTGTATGAGGTGGGCTTCAACCATTTCTTCCGGGGCCCGGACAAAAATTACGGCGGAGATTTCCTGTACATCCAGGGGCACGCGACTCCGGGTATCTATGCCCGGGCATTTCTGGAGGGGCGGCTGACCGAACAACAGCTGAATAATTTCCGCAGGGAGCTGGCGAAAGGCGGCGGGCTCTCCTCTTATCCCCACCCCTGGCTGATGCCCCAGTTCTGGAATTTT
>JAKOTZ010000013.1 GCA_029776995.1 Candidatus Hydrogenedentota bacterium | reverse complement strand
CGGTCCAGCTCGGAGACATATCCCAGTACAGCGTGGAATCGATGGCGATGCACGTCAGGGCGTCCATTCGCCATATCAAGGTTCATGCCGCGCGCTGGGGCGTTAATCCGGAGAGGCTGGGAATTACCGGGGCATCTGCCGGCGCGCACCTGGGACTGCTTGCGGGCATGGATCCAGATACCGGACGCCCGGACCACCCGGATCCCTGGCGCAGGGTGGATACGACGGTATCGGCCGCGGTGTGGTTTTTCCCTCCCGTGGATCTGTTGGATTTCAAAGACGGGAAGCCGCTGATTGACGTGCTGCCGGACGGCGTGGAGTTAAAGCTTTTCGCGCGACATCTGGAGCACCGCCAGCGGGCGGATGCGCTGCTGTCGTATCTGGAGCAGATTTCTCCGTGGCGGAAAATGCTGGCAGCCGGCCATCTGAACAGGCCCTATTGCCCGATGCTTTTCATCCACGGCACGGGGGACGCACTGGTGCCCTGGGAGCACAGCCGGAAAATGGTGCAGTTGCTTCAGGAACGCGGGGGAACCGCCCGCCTGCTGCTTCGGGAGGGCGGCGGACACCCCTGGCCGGATATGGCGCCGGAACTGGAGGAAGCAGTCCAGTGGCTGTACCGCTGGCTGAGCGGATAATCCCAGCACTCAGGGTTACCGGAGCGCGTCAACCGCTTCCCGAATGCGGCGTATATGCGCCGGGCCCGTGCCGCAGCATCCGCCAATGATGCCCGCCCCCGCCTGAACCAGCCGGGGCACAAATTCACTGAAAGCGTCCGGACCGAGGGGATAAACGATTCGGCCGTTTGCGTCCAGTTCAGGTTGGCCGGCATTGGGATGGACCAGCAGGGGGGTGTCGGGGGCGGCCGCGCGTAATTCTCCGATGATTTCGACCATTTCGCCGGGACCCACGCTGCAGTTTGCCCCCAGGATATGAGCGCCGGCTTCGAGCATGGCCACAGCCATCTGGCCGGTGGTTACCCCCATATGGGTCCGCCAGCCTTCCGGGGATGCGATGGCGAAGGTGAAGGAGGCTACGATCTCGAGGTTGGTGTTGTCCCGGATGGCCTGTACGGCGATAACGGCTTCCTGAAGATCACCCATGGTTTCCACGGAACATGCGTCGGCTCCGCCTTGCTCCAGCGCCACGGCCTGTTCCCGGAACGCGTCGTAGAGTTCTTCAGGCGTAATGTCCCCCATCACAAGAAATTTGCCGCATGGGCCGATCGAGGCCATAACGTGCTTATCCGGGCCGGCGGCCTCACGGGAAAGTTTCGCCGCGGCTTCGTTAATTTCCGCCGCGCGGGCGCCCAGCCCGTACTGGTCAAGTTTAACGCGGGTTCCCCCAAAACTGTTGGTCATTACGATGTCTGCTCCGGCTTCCAGGTATTTTTCCGCAATTTCCCGAACGATATCCGGATGCTCCAGGCACCAGAGCTCAGGACATTCCCCTTCCCGCAGGCCTCGGCTGATCAGAAAGGAGCCCCATCCGCCATCGGAAACCAGTATTTTTCCCTGTCTTACCTGCTCCGCCATGCGTTCCATTGGTTTGTTCTCCCTGATTATTCTGCGCGCTGGTCAGGCCAGCACGATTTTCTCAGCATATCTGTCGGCGACGGGCCTGGTGAAATTGCGCGTGTCCACGATCAGCGGCGCGTGGCGCGCCACCAGTTCCGCGTCAAAGCATGTGTGCGCCGTGGCTACCAGCACGCAGTCAACGGAGCGCAGCACATCCGGCGTGAGCGGCCTGCTTTTCATCTCTCCGGCTACCGCTTTTTCGCGCAGGACAGGCACATAAGGATCATGATAGGAGACCACGGCGCCGCCATCCCTGAGAATCCGGATCAGTTTCAGCGCCGGCGACTCACGCAAGTCGTTTACATCGGGTTTATAGGCGACCCCCAGGACCAGAACGCGGGCGCCCCGGAGGGGAATGCCCCGGTTATTCAGCGCGCGCGTGAGTTTGTCCGCGACATAATAAGGCATGGCGGTATTGATCTCTCCGGAAAGCTCGATAAAGCGCGTGACAAAATCGTATTCCCGCGCTTTCCAGGTCAGGTAAAAAGGATCTATCGGGATGCAGTGCCCGCCCAGGCCCGGACCGGGATAGAATGGCATGAACCCGAAGGGTTTGGTGGCGGCGGCTTCGATAACTTCCCAGACGTTTATGCCCATTCGGTCGCACAGCATTTTCAATTCATTCACCAGGGCGATATTCACGCTCCGGAAAATATTCTCCAGCAGTTTGGCCATCTCGGCCACGGCCGGATCGGACAACGGAACCACCCGTTGAAAAACATGGCGGTACAGGGTCACAGCTTGATCCAGACAGGCCGGAGTGATTCCTCCCACCAGTTTGGGGATTTCCGCCAGGTCGTGCGCGGTGTTGCCCGGGTCTACCCGTTCGGGCGAATAAGCCAGGAAAAAGTCACTGCCGGCCTGGCGGGAGGATCCATTTCCAGTCTCTGACAGGATCGGCAGCAGGATTTCGCGGGTGGTGCCGGGCCAGGAGGTGCTTTCCAGAATCACCAGCGCGCCGGGCTGCATGTATGTCGCGGCGGTCCGGGCGGCCTGGCGGACGCAGGAGAGATCGGGTTCGCGGTGTTCAGTCAGCGGAGTGGGCACGCAGATGATTACCGCTCCGCATCGCCGGATGACTTCAGGATTCGTGGTGGGCTCCCACAGTTTTTTTTGCAGCCCGGAAATCATCCACTCCGAAGGCAGATGATTAAGGGGCGACCGGCCGGCCTGCAGTTCACGGACCCGCTCCGGACTGATGTCATAACCATAGGTTTTGAAGCCTGCCTGGACAAACAGCGCCGCCAGCGGCAACCCCACGTAACCCAGGCCAACAATGCATATTTCGGGTCTTTGCGCTGATAAATCGCTCATACGTTACCGCCGTTCCGATAATCGGGTAGTGTCATTATACGCGGAGGGCGGCAGTATCAGGAATCGGGCGCTTCCGCGAGAATGGCCGGGGCGGAGCTGGTGCCGATAACCGCCGCGCCGGCTTCCAGCATGGCAATCGCATCCGCATAGGTGCGGATGCCGCCGGCCGCTTTAATCAGCAGTGAGTTTCCGAGCGCTCTTCGCAGTCCGGTAATAACTGCCGGATCTGGAAGGCGTTTTCCGAAACCCGTCGCGATTTGAAACTGGGCCGCGCCAGCCTGCGCGCACAGCCCCCCAAGCTGCAGCGTTTGTTCCTCCGTTAGCAGGGAGGTCTCCGCCACCGCTTTTACCGGGACGCTCCCGACCGCGTGCGCGACCGCGGCGATTTCTTTTTCAATATACTCCAGGTAACCGGATAAAAAAGCGCCCATATTCACGGTCAGGCTGATTTCGGTGGCCCCGCTGGCAACAGCCTCTTTTGCCTCTTCAATTTTTATGCGCGCGGTGGCCGTTCCCAGCGGATAGGAAATATAGACATCCAGGCCTGTCCGGGTGCCCTGCAGCAGCCTGGCACTGAATGCGGCCCAGACGGGGTTCACGCTGACCACCCGCACGCCGCATGCGGCGGCCTCGCGGCAAAGGAGGCGGATGTCGTGTTCCGTGGCATCGGGGCGGACAAGGGTATAATCCACCCGTCGCGCCAGTTGCGTCTTTGACAACTTGACAGTCATGATCGTCGTTATCTGAAATATGGAGTACGGACCGGCCGCATGAGCAGCGTTTACAGCCGATATCATAGAAAAATTCGGAGTGGGACAACAAACTGTTGTGTAACGCGATTTATACCCCCCTATATATTGGTTTCCTTTGGGATTATTTTATCCGCGCAACTGATGTTCCAGGTCGGACACGCGGAACCCCTCCGTTCTGAAACCGGCACGCCCGCGGTGTTCCGTTCTCATCACGCGATGGGAACGATTTTTGAACTGCTGCTGTTCGGCGAGGCGGGATCGATAGAGGTGAATGACCTGGAGCTGGCGGCGGACGATGCCTTTGATTTGCTGGACCGGCTGGAGGCGCAGCTGAGCAACTGGATAGACGGAAGCCCCGTTTCGGTCATGAACCGGAAAGCCTGGCCGGGTCCTGTGGAGGCGGATCCGGTGGTGCTGGAGGCGCTGAAGCTGTCCCGCGCGTACTGGTCGATGACCGGCGGCGCTTTTGACGTTACCGTGGGTCCCCTGCTGGATCTTTGGGGGTTCTACCGGGACAAGCAGGGCATTCCCACAGAAGCGCAGGTGGCTGAAGCTTTGGGGCGTGTGGGATTCGACAAGGTGGAAATTCATCCGGAGGCGGGAACCGTCCGTTTCCTGAATCCTGAGATGCGGGTGGATTTTGGGGGTATTGGGAAAGGCATTGCGCTGGACCGCATGGCCGCCCTGCTGAAGGCGCGGGGGGTCAGGGCCGGGAAACTGGTGGGAGGAACCAGCAGCATTCTGGTATTTGGATTCCCGCCAAAGCAGAAAAACTGGAAAGTGAACATTTTTTCTCCATATAATAGGAGCTCCGGTGAAACGTTGGCCACGGTTTTTCTTCGGGATGAATCCCTGTCCACTTCCACGGCGTCTGAAAGATACGTGGAATGGAAAGGCCGGAAATACGGGCATATATTTGATCCAAGGACCGGCTATCCCGCGGAAACCGATCTGGTCAGTGTTACGGTAGTGGCGCCCGATGCCGCCTGGAGTGACGCGTTAAGCACGGCTTTTTTTGTTATGGGATCTAAAAAAGTATGGCGCTTTTGCGAAGAACACCCCGGGTTGCGCTGTGTGCTGGTGTCAGATCGAGATCGAACCGGAGTGCCGGTCGTGGAATATGTGAACATCACACCAGAGAAGGATACGGAACATGAGTGAAGGATTGAACCGTCGGGATTTCATGAAAACAGCCGGGGTGGCTGCTTCCGCTTTTACCATCGCGTCGGGCTTTTCCCTCTTCAGCTACGCGCAGAACAGCAAGGTGCAGGTCGGCTGTATCGGCGTGGGTGGGCAGGGCACCTTCCACATGCGCGAGGGACTGACCAAGAATGATGACATCGTGATTGTGGGTATCTCGGACGTGTACTACCCCAACCAGAAAGCGGCCAAACCGATGGCCATGCTGGCCAACGCCAAGATCTATCTCCCGGAAAACGGCAAACTGTCAGATGAGGAAAAAGAACGCGCCAAGGCCGCCTACGAACCCAAGGTGACCTATGATTACCGGGAACTGCTTTCCTGGCCGGAGGTGGACGCGGTTGTGATAGCGACGCCGCTGCATACCCACGCCGAAATCGCAATGGCGGCGCTGGATGCCGGCAAGTATGTGTTCTGCGAGAAAACGCTGGTGAAAACCGTCGAGGACGGACGGGCCCTGATTCAGAAGTGCCATGATACCGGGAAATGGATTCAGGTGGGGCATCAGCGCCGCTACAATCCCAAATACAACCTGGGCATGTGGATGACCTACGACGCGAATCTGGTGGGACGCATTACCCATATTTCCGCGCAGTGGCACCGCAACGTCCAGTGGCGTCGGCCGGTACCGAAGGATTACGTGCTGAACGAAGAAGAGAAGAAATTCATTGACGACCTCGAAAAACACCTGAACTGGCGGCTGTATGACGAAATTTCCGGCGGCCTGTTCACGGAACTGATGACCCACCAGACGGACATTGCCAACTGGTTCCTGCGCGCCGTGCCGTCCCGGGTCTATGCCACGGCAGGCCTGGACTACTGGCGCGACGGACGCACCGCGGATGACAACATCGTGGTGGTCTTCGAGTATGACATGAAGCGGTCCATGCCCGGATTCAAGACGATCAAACCTCGCACCACCCTTATGGATGAATCCACGGCCAACCGCAACCACACAGTGCGTTTCATTTACTCCAGCATACTGGCCAACGCCAAGAAAGGCGCGTCAGAACTGATCCAGGGCGACCGCGGAACGCTGGAACTGAGCGAAGGGGTATGCAAGTTCTACCCTGAGCCCTGGGTGCTGGAAGAGGCGGCCGCCGCCCAGCAGAAACCCGCCGAACAGATGACCGCGGAAGAACAGGCGCAGCGCACCGCCAGTGGCGGCAGCATGAGGGCTTTCGGCGCGGCCGCGGTTACGGAAGGCGAAGAGCTGCTCAAAGACCGGACGGACCTGAAAATTCCGGATGCCTACCAGTTCGCTGCTTTTATCGAGGCGATCCGGGGCGGAAAACCCCCGCGGAACAACCAGATGGTCGGCTTTACGACGGCCCTTACGGCGATTGCCGCCATGAAGTCCAGGCATGAAGGGAAACCCGTCGAGATCGATCCGGCGTGGTACACCTTTGATTTCGAAGTGCCGTCATTCTATGATTACGACCCTTCGTGGGGCGCCAGCGGCCATAAAGAAGAAGCGGCTCCTGCCCCGGCTCCCGCGGAACAGGGCAACGCTCCGGCGTAATAACCAGACGAGGATAATACGATGAAAAAGGTACTTTCTATAGTGGTGGCTTTGGCTGTAGGCTTCGCAGGCGGCCTGGTACTGGGTTTTACTTACGGCAAAAAGAGCGCGGCGGCAGATTTGGCGTTCCAAACGGTTCCGCACGCCAGGACCGTCGATTTATCCACTGCGACGCCTTCGCCTGCTGCCGCGAGCGGCAAAGAAAGCCAGACCCCATCCCCGGTCCCGGCCGCTGAAACAACAGCCCCATCCGGTTCCGGTGATACCCAGTCCCCAGCTTCAGCCGAGCCGGAAACGGTTTATGAAATCTCGGCAGACGATTCTGCCCTCGATTTTACCGGCTACAAATCCGTAGCGGGACAGAAAGTGGGGATGAACGGTTTCTTCGGCGTGTTCAGCGGCTCGGCCTCCCTGAATGGCGATGACCTGTCTACCCTGAAGTTTAAGGTGGAAGTGGACTTGGCGTCCGTGAATACGGAAAACGCGATCCTGACCGGCGTGCTCAAGGGGGAAGCGTTTTTCAACATCGCGCAATACCCCAAGGCCACGGTTGAGTCCGTTAAAATCCAAAAAGAAGGGGACAGGTACATAGCGGACGTGGCCTGGACGATGAAAGGGAAAACCGTCGGCTATCAGATTCCCCTTGAACTTCAGGCGAAGGGCAGCGAGCTTCGCGCCAGCGGTGAGGTCTTTATCGACCGGAACCAGTGGGGAATCGGCTACGCTGAATATGAAGGGGTTACGATCCTTCCGGACGTTCGGGTAAAATTGGACATCGTAGCGAAAAAGAAGTAAGCTTTTTTGACCCGCTC
>JAKOTZ010000011.1 GCA_029776995.1 Candidatus Hydrogenedentota bacterium | reverse complement strand
GCCCGGGTGGCCGTATCTCCCGGCTGTTCCACCCGCCCCCGGCAGAGGGGCACGTACTCGGGCGGCGCCAGCACCTCGCCGGTCGCGTCATCGATCCAGGGGGGCTCTTCCCGCACAACCAGCAACGGCGCGCCGGGCAGAATGCCGTCTTCACGGGTCCAGTTCAGCAGAAACTCACCGCCCCGCGTGGCCAGCACCTCGCCGGAAAGCCGCGGGAAACGCTGTTCCATCTGCTCGGCGATGGCTGCCGCGCACCGTTT
Organism: Candidatus Hydrogenedentota bacterium; assembly: GCA_029776995.1. Lineage (GTDB taxonomy): Bacteria > Hydrogenedentota > Hydrogenedentia > Hydrogenedentales > CAITNO01 > JAGPFE01. Next base: position 8,883 of record JAKOTZ010000011.1, on the reverse strand, counting down.
GATCCCATCGGCGGAAGCTTGATGGGAAAACGTATCGAAAATTCCCAGGATCTCAGAGGTTTCCGTGCTGATGGCCCGGGCTTTCACTTCGAAACCGTCCGTATCCCGTGGGAACAGCTCGGCCACCAGAAACACATGGGCCGTGGTGAGCCGACCCAGCGATATGGCCTGGTCCGGATCCGCCAGCGCCGCGGCCAGCTGCTGTTCGGTCAGCACGGACTGCAGATACATGCGGTCCAGGACGCGGAACCGGCCGCGGCTGAACAGGGCCGCTTCGGTCTCGGCGCGCAGGCTGTCGGCCATGGCCGATACCGCGCCATCTCCCTTAAAGGCCAGCGCGGCCACAGGCATCCGGCTTTCCGGCGAATCCAGCAGGACGGGTTTAACCTTGGCCTGCACCTCCCGGGTCAGGGTTTCTCCGGCTGCGGTGCGGGCGGTCACCACGACCGGGACCTGCTGTTCCGGCTGGCCCGGGGCTGTTTCGATCGGCACCCGCCTGGAGAAGGTTTCCCGGGGCGCGCCGGTCACGGGCGTGACCGGCTGCCCATTGATCAGGATCTCGCTGACCGAGCTGGGCGCGATCACCTCGCCGGCGACGGTTATGGACCGGTTATGCCGGATCGGCTGCTCCGGCAGCGGCGATTTCAGGCGGATTTCTCCAGGACCGGACGCATCCGCAGGCGGCGGAATGGCCCCTGCCGCGTCTCCGGAGGGCTCCTGGGCGAACCGCAACGCGTCCCCGCCCAGGAGCTGGCGCCGTTTCCACAGGCCGGCGGCGGCCTCGCGGGAGGCCCCGCGGAAAACCGCGATCAGCGCCCGGGTTTCATTTCCGGCGCGGTCCAGCGCGGTAACGACCGCGGTGTTTTCCCCATCTCGCAGGGGCATCAGGGCATTCCAGTCCGCGCGCTGCTGTCCGCCGCTTCCCGTGAAAACCACCTGGTCCCCGAAACGGACCTCCCGTATCCCTGAGGCGTCGGCGGCCGCCCCGGATACGGTAACCGCCTCGGCGGTGGTTACCTGGCCCGGTTCCGGGCTGAAAACGCCGATCACCGGACCGGTCAGGTCAACAGCGATCTCCCGCCTGGCATGCGTTTCCCGTCCGGCTATGTCCACCGCGGCGGCTTCAATGTATGTCGCGCCTTCATGCAGAACCAGTTCCACGGTCCGGGTCAGATCCGTTTCCGCCCCCCGCAGCAGCAGGGCTTTGCCGTTAATCCGCACCGAGTCCAGCCCGGTGTCGTCCCGGGCCGTCAGCCGCACGGTAATGACGTGCCGGTTGGTTTCAGATGGCGCGTCGGCATCCAGGGAAAGTTCCGGCGGGCCTTGGTCCTGGCGTTCCCCCCGCGCCAGGCGTTCACGCAGGGTCTTATCGAGGTAATACCGGCAGCGCTCGGTATCCACCATGCCGAGCGCGTTCCGCAGGGCGGATTCAGCCTCTTCATAGCGCCCGAGGTGGTACAGCGCGATGCCCAGCTCCCGGTTGGCAAAGTATTCCGTGAAATGCAGTCCGTAGGTCCGGGCCCGCCAGGTATCCCTGGAGCGGGACCGCAGCGCCGCCCGGAAATCGCTTTCCGCGCCCTGGAAATCCTCCGCGGCCAGCCGCAGGGATCCCCGTTCATAATAGTTCCACCAGCGCCCGTGAAAGATGCCGCGTTCCAGCCGCGAATCCTGGCCGTCGCCGCTTCCGGCGCATCCCGCAACCCAGATCAGCAGCCCCAATCCCCCCAAAAGCACGGAGCCTGCTATATAAATCGACCTCCGCAATGCTTAAACGCCTTTCTGTTTCCGGAATTACAGATAAACTATACCACACTCTTTCCGCCGGGTAGAGAAAAATGTGGATTTCCCGATGGCAGCCGGGCGTAAAAGCGCGCCCGCAAGCCGCAGGGGGCGATGGGGACCGCCTCAAGCACGGGAATGCCCGCGACGCCGACCGGAAAAATTACTCTGAATAGGTCGATTCCGCGTCTGCCGGCTCGTTGACGAATATCTGTTCGTATTCCTCCCGGCTTAAGACCGTGTCATACAGGCCGACGCGGTCTTCGGCATGTCTGTTGATGCCGGTGTAGGAAAGGCTGGAATCTTCATAGCGCTTGAATTTGAACACGGCGTCATTCATGAGGGAGCTGTTGAAGAGGTTAAGGCTGACCAGCAGTTCGAAGTCTTTGACATCCAGTCCGGTGACGCGTTTGAAGAGCATGGGCTCGAGTTTGGTGATGACGTCCCTCAGGGTATGTTCGCGGAAATCGGTGAGGTACATGAAAATGGGGATGCGCGTGGCAAACTTGATCAGTTTTTCCTGAATCATTTTTCGCTTATTGCGGTATTCTTTTTCCTTTTCATTCAGTTCTTTCCGCTCCGCCGGGCTCAGGGTTCCGTCGTTCATTTCTCGTTTTGTTTTTTTGACCTCTTCAGACCTGTTGATGATGACTTCGATATCCTTATTGAGGTTCCGGAATCCCTCGATGCTCATGAGGGCCTTCAAGGCCTGTTCGTTTTCCAGAAGCCTTTTCAGCGTGTCGTTGTCCACGTTAACGAGCAAGGCGCTTTCCCAGCGGCGCGCGAGCAGGGTGGCGGAGGTGCCGCTTACGGCCATATCGAGGATACCGGCGGCGTCGATCTGCTTCATGGAACTGCCGTCGTAGGCCAGCACGGGCAGGAACTGGATAAATTCCTCCACTTTCCTTTCAATGCTGACGTTCTCGCTGATATTGAGGCGGCTGGCATATTCCGAGATAAGGCGCAGGGCGCGGTTGGGCGCGAAATCGAACACGTAGCACTCGTGTTTGAGGATTTCCTCGGTATTGGGGTGCTGCCCGTCCGGGTTGTGGATGGTCCAGGGGGACTGCACCCGGAAGGCCGCCTGGAAATAGGTTTCCGGGCTGGACAGGTTGCGCAGCATGAATATGCCCGTCCAGGGCCGGATGGTCACGCCGGTGGTCAGTTTGCCGCAGGTCAGGGTGATGGTCTTGCTTTCCAGGGGATCGCCCATGGCCCGCAATACCGGCTCCAGCGCTTTGAGTCCGATCCCCGCTTCAGCCCCTGCCGCCACAATAACCTTGTAGTCGTGGTAGAACCGGTTCTGCCGTTCCTCGAGCAGATTTTTCATGGCGTGGCAGGCGGTCACGCTGGGCAGGAACCAGAGGGTATGCGAAAGGACATTGAGCAGCCGCCGGTCCGAGAACGGCAGGGGCGGCCGGTGGTCCTTTCCGAGCCTGAGGTTATCCACCGACGCGGGCAGATACGCGCCGCGGATCAGGTCCAGCCATTTCTGCACTTCATTTTCGAATTTGAACCGCGCCAGCGGGTCTTTCCCCTCGGCCTCAAAGAAAGTATTCAGGTCGAATTCATCAAACTCGCCCTGCCGGGCAATGTCGCGGATTTCCTCGGGCATCTGGTAAGTCATAAGCACCATGCGGGGAAGCATGGCGTAGGGATTGTTATCACCCTGCCATTCCGCTTTGGCCAGCTGTTCGTCCGCGTAGGTCCAGTTGAAGATCTGGTCCTCGATGAACTCGCCCGAGGCGATGGCGCGGAAGGGCGTTCCGGACAGGTACAGATAGTGGTCGCTGGTGATGGGCAGGAAGTCTTCCAGCTCCTCGTTGGTGTCTTTAAGAAATTCCGCCGCCTCGCCCTGGGCAAAACGGATTTCCTCCTCCTCTTCGCCCTCGAACAGGTCTTTGGCTTTTTCCCGCCACGCGCCGTAATGGTATTCATCCAGGATGACGCAGTCCCAGTTGGTGGTGTGGACCCATTCATTTTTGGCCTTGATGCCGCCCGTGTCGCGGTTTTTACCCAGGTAATCCTGGAACGACCCAAAGCACACCACCGGGCGGTTTCGGTCATAGGCCGGTTCACCCCGGGCGGGCAGGTCTTTACTGGCGATGAACTGCCAGCCGGCGAAATCCACATGGTTTTTCAGGTCCGATTCCCAGGCGCTCTGCACCGCCGGCTTGAAGGTGAGCACGAGGATCTTTTTCCAGCCCATTGTTTTGGCCAGCTGGTAGGCGGCAAAGGTCTTGCCGAAGCGCATTTTGGCGTTCCACAGAAAGTGGGAAGGCTTGTTATCGGTCTTCGGGTTATGCCGGCGGAAATACTCGGCGGTTTTTTCGACGGCCCGCCGCTGTTCCGGACGCATGGGGAAATCCAGCGTGCGCTGTTCCTCGTTCAGTTCGCCGCGTTGAATGGCCAGGATGGCGGCGCGCACGTCCTCGGCGGAACACCGGAACCATTCGCCTTCCGGATTGGGATACCCCTTCGCGCGCAGGTAGCGGTGCACGTCGCGGTCCGTAAAGGTGGAGCCGTCGTTGCGCATGGCGGACGCTTCCAGCACGATGCGGCAGGGCGGCCCGCCGGGACGGGCCGTGGGATACTGCGCCGCCACCCGCTCCCGGACGTCTTTGGTGGTATAGCCAATCTTCAGCAACCCCGCGTATTGCGGATGCGTATCTTCATAAGCGTAAATTTTCGGCACAACGGACGGCCGGGGCGGGAAAAATTCACTCGCCATCGTCTTCCTCCCCGTCATCCATGGGGCGAATTTTGGACTCGATGAATGCAATCTCTTCTGGGGTAATACTGTACCGTTTATAAAGCATTTCATCTGTCCATCGAATGTTCATGTCTAAAATAGGAACGAGGGAATAGTTATCCTTTGTGATGTGATGCGTAACAGTAAGCTGAGATACTAGAAAACGGAAAAATTTTGTTTTCATGTAAAAAACAAGATTTTCAGCTGCTTCTTGATTATCATAGCTACCAATAACTAGATATGTTTCGTTGCATATTGTGCCAGGCGGAAGGATGTCAATTTTTGAGAAAATTCTTTTCTTGCCATCTTTGCCAGGATTGCCAGCATGATCGTAACCTGTACGAGCGGTTATCACCTTCCACTTGTCAATCATTTCTACTCCAACAGTGATATCCTTCCTATGATATGGTCCTTTACCATTTTGCCAACGCAGAATAATATCCCCGCTTTTTTGAGGTCTTTCTGTCGTAGGTAAACCAAAGGGTTTTCTGCTTGAAACCTGTTTATTCATTGTAGGTTCTTTTTTTTCTAGTACCTTTCGGACTACATTAACTGCATTTCCATGACGAATAAAGGTCTCGAATTCATTCAAGCGGCGGACGGTTCTTGTTTCCACACCAGTGTGGATATTGACCACCTCACAAAAGCCCCTGTTGTCTCTCTCCCACAGGAAATAACAAATACCACCGGCAATATCTACCCCTGGGAAGACTTCGTTGGCGTCTTCAAAGTCCACTATTTTCCTGATGCGGTCGTCATTTAGCATTTCCTGGCGAAACTTATCCAACCCTTTACCACCAGCAAACCACCGTGCCGGAATAATCATGGTCAGGTAACGGGGTCGAAGTTTTTTTGCCTGTTCTACAAACAGATGGTAAATCGGTCTGGCGCTTCTTCCGAATCCCCCGTCACTCAGGTGATAAGGTGGATTGCCGACGATGACATCGAACTGCATATTAAAAATTTCCTCCGGTTTGTCGGTGTGGATAAATTCATAGGCATGGGTTTCGAGTTCCGGCCCGCGGTCGTATTCGCTTCGTCTGGCGCCGCACCAGCGGCAGCGGCCGTTTTGCCAGGTGTGTTCCACGCGCCGAAAGCGGATGTTGCCCTGTTCATCATTAAACCCCTCCACCACCGAGTACTTACCGTTGGCCGTTTTGGAACAGTACACGCTGCGGCGGGAGAGCAGCCCGGTGATCTCGGTTATGGCAATACCGAAGAGCTGCTTGGTAAAAATATGGTTGACGCGTTCCGGCGGGTCGGGAATAACTTTCTCCAGGCCTACCAGCAATCTTTTGGCGATCTCGCGCAGGAACACGCCGGTTTTGCAGGCCGGATCGAGAAAGGTGGCGTTCGGATCGCGCCAGATGGCCGGCGGCAGCAGATCCAGCATCCTGTTGGCGATATTGGGCGGGGTAAAAACCTCGTCGCTGCTCAGGTTCGCCAGGCAGGACAGCACGTCCGGGTTGTATTCTTTAATCGTCATAGGCTTCAGCCACCTTCAGGAAATGCACCGGGGGATACGCGCGCGTTTCCGTGGGCACAAAAACCCGCTCCCCCGAATCGGACACAAGCAGGTTTCCGGAGAATAACCCCGGCTCTCCGTCCGGACCTCCGGACAGCAGCTCGGCAAAGACAAAATCGCGGCGCTTGATCAGGCTGTTGTGCAGGGGAAAAGACCACTCGGAAAAGATAATCTGGCGCCGCTCCGCGCCAACGGTGGTCAGGCTGAGCGCGTCGCCCCAGATGATATTTTTCCCCAGGATGTAACGCAGGGAGCGGCGGCAGGCTTCTTTCGCCTTGCGCTGGTACGCGTCGGTATACACGGCATCCGCCATCCTGAACAGCCGCTCCCGGCACTCCACGACATTGTCTTCCAGAATATCAATGCCATACAGGGAGGACACCGCTAGCACCAGGTACCGTTCAAAATCCAGCTGGCAGCGCCGGTAGGTCTTTTCCACCTGCCTCAGCTTGCGGCGCAGCACTTCCTCGAGGAAATTGCCCGTTCCGCAGGCGGGTTCAAGAAAACGCGCGTCAATCCGCTCGGTTTCCCGCTTCACCAGGTCCAGCATGGCGTTCACGATTTCCGGACTGGTAAAGACCTCGCCATAATCGGTAACCCGTTTCCTGGATTTGATCTGCTCCCGCATGGCTCCTCAACAGCTGTCCCTGAGACCTGATTATCTTAGACCATGGGATAACTCAACCGCAATCCCAGCCGGAGCGCCTGGCGGAAACCGGCGCGGGGAAATGCATGGATTCCACGAAGGTGTCGGTGAAGGCCGGGTGGTCCGCGAGGTTCAGCACAGTGATGCTTTCCGCCAGGGCTTTCGCCCGCGGGGCCAGGCGGGGATCCGCCGCCACCATGGCCGCGCCGGCCAGGGCGGTATTGCCGGGCCGCGCCACCCGGTCCGGAGGCGCGCCCGCCGGAATCAGGCCCACCGCGGCAGCCGATTCCGCGTCCAGATGAAACCCGTACCCGCCCGCGATAATGACCTGATCCAGATCGCCGGTTGCCACCCCGGCCGTGTCCATCAGCAGCCGAACCCCTCCCCGTATGGCGGCGACGGCCAGCTGAAATTCCCGCACGTCCCGCTGGCCCAGCCACACGCCGGAACCGCGCCGGCCGGCGACCGTAAACGCCGGTTCGGCCCGGCGTACATCGGCATATATCCGTTTCCGCAGCACGGGCACCCGCTGAACCAGCGGATCCTCCGGGTCCCGCAGGCGGCCGTCCGGCGTGATCCCGCCCAGCCGCAGCAGTCCCGCGCACAGGTCCACCAGCCCGCTGCCGCACAGGCTCCTCGCCCGCCCGCCGCCGATTACCCCGCACCGCAGCCGGACCGGGCTGATCCGCACCCGCTCAATGGCGCCGCGCAGGGCCGGCGACCCGCAGGCGATCCGGGCCCCTTCAAAAGCCGGACCCGCCGCAGTGCCGGCAGCCAGTATTTTCCCCCGGTCCCAAAGGACGATTTCGCCATTGGTCCCCAGGTCCATGAACAGTACCCGGCGGCCCTCAAGGGCGTTCCGCAGCGCCAGCAGCCCGGCCACGATGTCCCCGCCGATAAAACCGCCCGGCACGGGAAACAGCCACTGCCGCACCGGTCCGGGCAGGCCGGGGAACAGGCCGTCCATCTCAAAGGGCCCGTGATCGGGCGGCTCAAAAGGATACATCCCCAGACAGGACACATCCCGCCCCAGAAAGAAATATTCCATTGTGGTGTTGCCGCACAGCGCCACCCGATCCACCAAACGGGCATCCACGCCGTACTGTTGCAGCAGCTCCCTGACCAGCTGTTCCACGGTTTCCCGCAAGGCATCGCTCAGGGCGGCCGCCATTTCCGGCGACCCCTGGGCCCGGGCAATTCGGCTCATGACGTCCGGTCCGCCAAGTTCCAGCTGCCCGTTGAGTCGGGCTCCGGACAGCATTAAGGGGGGCGCCCCCTCCTCGGAATCTGACAGGCCGGAATCCGCCGGCAGGAGCGCCCCGGCCACCGTGGTCGTGCCCAGGTCCACGGCCAGCGCCCAGCGGCCAGGCCGGGTGCCGGGCTGCCCGGACGCGCGACGGGAAACAGCGTCCATGCGGAAATCCGTGACAATCTGGGTCCCGGATGGGTCCGCGCCGCGGAGCGATGCGGTCATCCACGGCGCTTCAATGCCATGGGACGCGAGCAACCCGCACAGCAGGCGCCAGCCCTGCCGGACCCGTTCCGTGCCCAACAGCCGCATATCATCCGGAGAGGGACTGGGCGCTGCTTCCGGCGGCAGCAGCTGCACCGCGCATTTCCCGCAGGCCCGCGCGCCGCCGCACGGCATGGCGCCGGAATGCTCCGCCAGGCGGCGCAGAAAACCGCGCCAGCCCTCGCCGGGCCGCCGAAGCGTTTCCCGGGCATCTCCAAAACGCGCTTTCTGGGGCAGCTGTTTCATGTTCCGGTTTCGTATCGTCGGAGCCGGGGAGACAAAACGCGCCAGCACCCGCAGGCCAGCTGTTGCGGTCCGGCGTTCCCATCTTATAGGAAAGGGCGCGCGGGGCGGTAATCGGGTTGACGGCAGGAGGAACACGTTCCCGGGATGGCGGCAACACAAGAAAGGGAACGGGGCGGTCCGGAATACCAGGCGGTCCGGCACGCCAGAAACAAGGCGGGCGGCGGAAATGTTTCAGATTTCCGCCGCCCCGTTGGCTACCTCTGCGGGCGCCGCCTCAACCGGACCCGCCGCCCGCGGGACCCCCGGGGTTCCCGCTGCCCAGGTGGAATCTGTATATGCCTGCTTGCCTGTGTACAAGCGCACATTTCAATTAGCAAAAGCTGTACCAAGCCTGTCCCAGATTGAAAATTTATTATAAAGCA
>JAKOTZ010000010.1 GCA_029776995.1 Candidatus Hydrogenedentota bacterium | reverse complement strand
TCCCTCAGTTACGGTCTGCTTTTATCACTATTTTCAACGTGTTGCCTTAAAAACCAAACCGCAACTGCCTATATTCCCAGGAAGAAAAAATTACGAATACCCCTGGCCTGAATACCGTGTTTTCGGCAAAAAAACCGGTTCCAGCCGAAACGCTCAATATATTTTCGGAATCCAGAACCGCACATATGCCTGCAGTTTCTTTTAAAGATCCAATCGCAAGTATGATATGCCTACTCAGGCCGGCTAATGGCCCTGAAACGGAAAGATCGGCCTATGTCGCGTGCGGCTCTTTTATACAGCAGGGGTCCTCACGTACGGGCGGCTTTACGCCTTCTGCGGGAAACTTTCCCGGACGCGGAACTGTGCCTGTTCGCTCCGGCTGGATTTCCCCGGGAGATCAGCGCGCTTGCCGACCGCCACGTTGCCGTGCCGCCTCCACAGCGCCTGTCCGATGCCGTCCGGACCCTGCTGCTGGTCCGACAGTACCGCCCGGACCATTTCGCGGTGATGTTTCCTTCGGCGCGGTTAAGCCTTTTCGCCCTGCTGAGCGGATCGGCAAACCGCTGGGTTATCGCTCCCGACGTCAAACTGACCCCCCTGAACGCGAATCCAATACGCTGGCTCTGGAAAACCCTGCGCGACCGGGTTCAGGGAGAACTTACCTACCGGCGCATCCGCCGCGAAATACGCCGGTCCGGATCATTTAAAATTTCGGACCATTGAATGGAAATACCTGATACGGTTACACTGGTGAAACGTTCTCATTTCACCAGGGGTCCAACAAAAGGCCCCGCAACCTATTACAGGCAACCCCCAGCGGGAGAGGAGAGTTTTAGATGGATCCGAAACAGCAGGAAAAACAGACACGTCGTGAATTTATCAGGCGGGCAGCGCTGGCCGGCGCGGCCACAGGCGCCGTTGCCGCCACGGTTAAAACGGCTTCGGCTGAACCGTTCGCGAAAACATTCTTTACCGGGGCAGTGCTTGGCGCGAACGAAAAAATCCGGACCGGACACATCGGCCTGGGCGGCATGGGAACGGCGGATCTTAAATTCACCATCTTGAACGGCAGCTTCGCACCGATCATGCTGTGCGATCTGCGTACACCCCACGTGGAACAGCGGGTCATGAAAATGTTCGGCAGCCGCCTGGAAGGCGCCAAAATCGTCAAAGATTTCAGAGAGGTCATTGACAATCCGGACATCGACGCGGTGGTCATCGCGACTCCGGACCACTGGCACTGCCTGCCGGTCCTATATGCCGCTGACGCCGGCAAGGCGATCTACTGCGAAAAACCGCTGTGCACCACCCTGGCTGAGGCCCACGCCATGCTCAAAAAAGTCAAGGAAAAAGGCGTGGTCTTCCAGGGCGGCACCATGCAGCGCAGCGGAAAACATTTCCAGCAGGCCGTGGAAATGGTCAAAAGCGGCGCCATCGGCAAGGTGGCCCGAATCGAAACCTTCTCCCTGGATAATACGCCCATCACGGGCATCGGGCCCGGCGATACGGACGCGTCGAAATACATTGAAAAGGGCCTGGACTGGGAATTTCACCAGGGCTGGGTGGAACATAAACCCTTCAACACGAACCGCTGGGTTTACAACTTCCGCTGGTACCTGGACTATTCCGGCGGAAAAATCACGGACTGGGGCGCCCACCTCATGGACATCGCCATGATGGCCATGGGAGATACCTTGCAGCCGAAAAGCGTTACGGCCATGGGCGGTAAATACCTCATGCAGGACAGCCGCACTACACCCGACACGCTGGAAGTGCTGTACCGGTTTGACGATTTCATTTTGTCCTTCACCAACCGGGTATGGAACCCCCTCACCTTCGACGGCAACCAGCCGGACCACGGCATCGTGTTTTACGGCGAGCGGGGGATTATCCGCGTCAGCCGGATGGGGCTGGACGTGTACGCTTCACCCCAGAACCAGTCGGAAACGGCGAAAACTGAGCCGGCCCATATCGATCCGGAGGTTCCGGATGCGGAACAGGCGCTGAATAAGCCGCACTGGCAGAATTTCGCGGACAGCATCCGGGGACTGGCCCAGCCCGCCTCCTCCATTGACGTGCTGTTTAACACGACGCGGATCTGCCACATCGGCACCTGCGCCTACGTGGCCGGAGCGCACTTCGCCTCCGGAGCGCCCTTTGACGGCACCAGTCTGCCGGACGAAGCGCCCACGCACGGCGGTTGCACGCTGGAGTGGAATGCGGAAACCCAGCGCTTTACGGGCGGAGACGCGGAGGCCGTCAAGCGGGCCAACAACTTCGGTTACCGGCCCTACCTGAACGGCTGGAGCCTGGAAGCTCCATATCACGCCTGATTTCCCCGCAGGTTATTTCTCCGGGCGGAGATTCGATGAAACGGGTCTCCGCCCGGTTCTTTATTGAACTGAACGCCCCTCATAAGAAACGCGGCGGAACAACCTTACCAATTGTTCCGCCGCACACAATTTCCGCCGCTTACGGTTTACAGCAGCCCTGCCAGGAACCCGTCTTCCGTTCCATCGCCCACGTAGTACCACCCGCCATCCGTGTTATACAGCTGGACGATACGCAAGAGTTCGGACAGTTCAAACTGCCAATTCCCGTTCAGGTCGCCGCGGTGGGGCGCGCCATTCCGGTCAGCGCCGCCGGGCAGATACCCATCTTCCGTGCTGCCGCCGAGCCCGTACGAACCGGAATTGAACAGCTGCACCGCCCGCAGGACTTCGCTGAGCGATATCCGCCAGTCGCGGTTGGTATCAACCGTGTGGCACCGCGCGGCCTCCAGCGCTTCGGCAATTACCGCCGGAGGCACGCTCACGTTCTGCACTGCCGAGGCCAGGTTGACCAGGATTTCACCCACCAGCGCGAACCTTCCGGAGACGGACGGCGCCAGCATGGTATAGCGGACTTCGATGGGGAATGCCACATCCGCCGGCCAGCTGATCCGCAGACGGTTTCCTTCAGCCTTGTCCACCACGGCTTTTCCGGAGCTGTCTGCCACTTCGCCCAGCGTCCAGCCCTCAGGCAGCAGCTCATCAAGGGTCAGGCCCTGGATGTTCTGGGCCAGCCGCCGGGTAATACGGATAATAACCTGGACCGCCTGGCCGGGTTGATAGAACAGCCCGTCATAGGCGCCCCGCACTTCGCGGATTACCTGGAGCACCGGTTCCAGGCTGCCGTCTGCTGCCGTGAAGATAGCATTCGCTTCAGCCGCGTCAATGGCACCGTCCTGGTTCAGATCAATACTTTCGAGTACCGCCACCGGAACCTGAACTTTTGACAGGATCTCGCTGAACTCCAGCGCGCCATTTCCGTTGGCATCGGCGTAGGCCAGCAGCCGCGCCAACAGACGGGCCACGTCCCCTGGCATAGGACCGATAACCGGCGGCGTGGTGGGATCTCCCTCGCCGGGAGTTTCCCCACCGGAACCTGGATCGGAACCACCCGTCCCACCGTCATCTCCACTGCCCGGATCAACCACGATTACCCATGCGCCCAGATCCTGGCAGTCAATGATGCCGTCACGGTTGGCGTCCGCCAGGCTGAACAGGGCCGGAACCGGCACTTCCGCAGGCGTCAGGATGAAGTTTCCGTCCAGATCAAAGCCCGCAAAGGCCGTCCGAATCTCCACCGCGTCCAGGCAGCCGTCCCCGTTGCTGTCGATTACGCGGAACAGCTCCCGCAACAGGTCGATCGGAGAAGGCAGGGGCAGCGCGACCATGATTTCCGGATCCATCGGATACATTACGGGCGGCAACAGCGCCACCAGTTCGTCCAGACAGACCAGGCCGTCACCATTGGTATCCCAGTGACGCATCAGGCTGAGAAGAATCTGATCTATGGGGATGGGGCAGGGATCCACCGGATCCGGTATGCCCGGATCCCCCGGATCGATTGGCGGCAGGATCACGCCAAGGTCTTCGCAGTCAAACCGGCCGTCTCCGTTGCTGTCCACAAGGGCAAAAACAGACGCCGGGATGAACCACGATACTTCTTCAAAATTGATAATGGCGTCCCTGTTGGGATCAATGTAGCCCAGCACATCCGTTCCCAGCAGGCTGGAGAGCACTTCCTGCAGAGCCGCCAGTTCCGCGGCATCCAGTATGCCGTCTCCATTGGCGTCGAGCTGAATGAAATAGGTCCTGTAATCACCGATCTGGGCATACACCGCGCCGAGCTCGGCCAGCGACAGCCCGCCGTCGTTGTTCGCGTCCAGATACTGGAGGGCCAGATCGATCACCACGCCCATTACGTCGGGCAGCGGGCAGCCCTCGCCCGGTTCTCCCGGATCGCCCGGATCAATGGGAATCGGCGGGTTAGCCAGAGTCAACAGCAGTTCGATGTCCTCGCAGTCAATAACACCGTTCCCATTCCGATCCAGGAAGTTGAAAATGGATGCGTCGATCAGAGAAGAAACTTCCTCCCAGGCCACCAGGCCGTCGCCGTTAGGATCGACATACGCCACTGGGTCCATGCCCAGGGCGGACGTGATCAGGGGACGCAGCACCGCCAGTTCCACCGGATCGATTTTGCCGTCCCGGTTGGCGTCGGCCAGGGTGAAGTACGTGACGTACTGCTGGATGTCCGGGTAAATAGCCGCAATTTCGCTCAGGGAAACGCCGCCGTCATTATTGGTATCCAGGAACCGCACGGCCACGTTGGCCACTGTCGCGTAAAGATCCGGTATCGGACAGGGCAGTTCCGGTTCGGGATCCGGATCAGGATCCGGGTCCGGTCCGGGATCCGGGTTTATGCCAAGGTCCCGGCAGTCCACCATACCGTCACCGTTGATATCCACCAGCGCGAACTGCTCCGGCGTTACCATGGAGGCCACTTCGGCGTACTGAATGATACCGTCGCCGTTAAGGTCGACCATGGACGCTGGGTCAGAACCCACTAAAGAGGACAGGATCGGCACGACTGCCAGCAGCTCCGCCGCGTCTACCTGGCCATTCCGGTCCGTGTCGACAATGTTGAAGTAAGCGGCATACTGGGTGATCTCCGGATAAATCGCCGCGATTTCCGAAATGGACAGGCCGCCGCTGCCATCCGTGTCCAGCAGACGGATCACCAGGTCAATGGCCGCGTCATACAGATCAGGGATTGGGCAGGGTTCCTCTGGATCCGGCTGGGGCTCGGGATCCGGTTCGGGCTCAGGTTCCGGTTCAGGATCTGTCCCGGGATCCGGATCCGATACGCCGCCCATATCCTAGCAGTCCACCACGCCGTCCCGGTTAACGTCCACCAGCGCGAACTGGGCGGGTGTAACGTACCCGGACACTTCGGCGTATTGAATAGCGCGGTCCCCGTTGGCATCGATCAGGGCCAGGGGATCGGAACCTAACATCTGAAGCGCAACGGACAACTCCTCGGGAGACAATTTCCCATCGCGGTTGGTGTCCAGGAAGGAGACATATGACCAGTACGTGGAAACGCCCGGGTACAGCAGATCGGCTTCAGCGGGAGTCAGCCCGCCATCGCCGTTGGCGTCCACGAGGGGAAAAACCACCCCAAGCAGAACTGTGGGATCCTGCGGCAGCGGACAGACTTCCGCCGACGCGCTGAATACAACCAACATTCCCACCAGAAAACCCGCTGTTACATGCCGCATCTTCATGGCTATCTCCTTCAGATCAGCTGAGCCGCACTGCCTCAAGTGGTTACTATACACCACCTCAAGTGTACCATCGATTACGTTCCATGTCAAGCAGAAAACATATTTCGGACGCTGCCGCGAAAATCAGTTCGAAATAAATACTTGACGAAAACGGTCGAACCGGTGTATGCTGTGTTTGTGTAAAGGGTTTTCCTGCCGGCGATGTCCGGAGAGGAGTATGAACCATGGGAAAAAGAATATTCCTGACAATAGCGGTATCGCTGCTGGCGGCTGGGTGGGCACTCGCAGTGCCGCCGACATCCACCGATCAGCTGGGCAATCCGGAAGAGCCCGCCATGCGGCCGGTAAAATGGGCCGGATGGGGGGTATATTCCCTGATGGAAGAAACCCGGAAAGGGTTTATGAAAGGAGCCCAGTGCTCGCCGGCGGCTATGGTTTACGAAACGGGGGCCGGAGTGGTCCGGGGAACGGGTTCCCTGATAGCCCATGTGGTCAAAGGTTCGGTTTACGCGCCGCTGCCTGAGCGCCGGGACCGTAATGAGCCTTCCTATGAAGAAAAGGCGATGGCGTTTATCCGGGAACACGCCCCGTCGGAACAGCAGGCTGCGCAAACCGCTGAACCGGCCGCACCGGATACCGCGGAGCAGCAGCCTGAGGATCCAGGCGCGAAATATCGGCAGCCCGCTCCGTCGCTGGCCGCGCCGCCGATGGCAGAAGCGCTTCAGGACAAAGGGATCACCACGGAAGACAATGTGGTCACGGCCGCCCAGCGGAAGTATGTGCCTGAACGCATGGTAAATTACCGGCGTCATGTCCGAATCGGACGCGGCGACCTTACCAAACTGGCAGACTGATCCCGTTTACTTTTTGTTGGAGCACATACGTTCAGGCTTCCTGGGTTTCCGGGTTGCGGGGCGCCAGGAAAAGTTCCCACGCGACGATCATAAACAGCCCGCCCATGATCGCCAGGTCTGCGATATTGAATATCCCGGTTCGAAGGGAAAAAGAAGACGTCGTGATGCCGATATTCATGAAATCGACCACGACGTGGCCCGGGCGGAATAACCGGTCTAACAGGTTGCCTAATCCGCCCGAGAGCACCAGGGATAGCGCGACGAGCGGCCACACCGCGATCTCCCGCCGGAATATCAGCCAGGCCGTCAGGCCGGTCAGAATGATACTGTTGAGCCCAATCATAATCCCCAGTCGCCAGGGTTTGGGGAGCTGCCCGCCCAGGCTTAAAAAAGCTCCGGTATTTTCGGCGTATACAATTCGGACCAGATCCCCGGGAGCGTGCCAGGCCGGGGCACCCTTCAGATATGCCACGGCCCACCATTTGGTCGCGTGATCCGCCGCGATGAGGAAAACGCAGATGATGAGGACCAGTCCGATTCTGATTTTCCTGCGTGGAGACCTTCGGGAAATCAGCAGAAAAAAGGATTCTTCCGGGACGGCAGATCCCTGAAGTTTGTCTTCAGTCGGCGTATGTTTCCGGTCTGCGGAGGTCACGGATCGGTTCCATTCAGAGTGTTTTCCAGGTCCTGTTCTTCTCTGGGGCGCAGATCTTCCTGCCGCAGCGGCCAGGACACGCCCTGGCTCTGCCATACCCGCTGCCGGATCAGTACCCCCGCCATGGCCAGGATATTCCTGGAAACAAGCGCAGCCCCGCGCCGTTCCGGCGCTTCCATAAAGGTCCCGCGGGTCCAGCTGTTGAACGCGCCGATGCCCGGGCCGCACCAGATCTGGTAATCCTCTTTCCGGTCCGGCACGCCGCGGTTTGCCCAGTGCGAAGACAGGCCGAGATACCACCGGAACAACAGGGCCATTTTGCGTTTCGGATCCGCGTCCGCCTTGGCCAGGATTGACGGGTCGCGCAGGCGGAAGAATTCCTGGGTTTCAGACCACACTGTTTCGATGGATTTCCGGAAAATGACGGTTTCAAGCCATTCCCGGTCTTTGGGATCCAGTTCATCCATGCTGTTGTGGCGCCGGTACAGGTCGTAAAGTCTGGCCGCGCGCTCGGCGAATCGGGTGCCTTTCTTAAGCACCTGTACCGTGACGCCCATTTCGAACATGTCGGCCGCGGGCACCCTGGCGACATCTGTCTGGGAGGCTTCGGCCAGCATGGCCCGCGCGGCATCGGACGAACCCGATTCCACGCAGGCCTGGTTGACCGTACCCGTGACTACGTAATCCGCGCCCATGATGAAGGCCGCGGCGGCAGCGTGGGGGGTGGCGATACCTCCGGCAAGTCCTACGCGGAGTGACGTACCCGGGGGAAACGCGGCCAGCGCGCGGTCCCGCAGCGCCAGCAGCCCCGGCAGCATGGCCAGCGCGGAACGGTGGTCCGTGTGGCCCCCGGAATCAGCCTCGGCAGTCAGGTCTTCGGCCAGCGGAACGAACGCGGCCAGTTCCGCTTCCTGCGGCGTGATGGCGCCGGACTCCACCAGACGCCGCAGTATTTTTTCCGGAGGAGGCGCAAAAAAACGGGTGGCAATCTCCTCCCGGGACACCTTTGCGATAATTCGGTTGGGGGCAATGACCCGCCCGTCCGGATCCCGGCGGATTCCCGTGACCCGGTAACGCACCAGCGCGGGGGTGGGCTGAATATACGCGGACGCTTCGACCAGCCGGAGGCTATGGCGCAGGTATATGTCCACCACGGCCTCTTCCCAGGCGGAAGCGCCCGGACTGTTGATGAGGTTAAATCCGAAGGGAACGCTTCCCAGCTGCTGTTTCAGCCGAATCAGGACCGTTTCAATCCGATCCGGAGCCTCGCCTGCCGCGCCATAGAATCCAAGAAACCCGGAGCGTCCCATGGCTTCCACCAATTTCTCCGACGCGATCCCATGGGCCATGGATCCGGCGTACAGGGCATACTGTACCCCGTGCGCCGACCGGAATTCAGGAGACCCCAGGGATTCCGGGGGAACAGGCGGAGCCGCCGCAAGAATGCGGCCGGATTCGTTGGTGTCTTGGGTTGGTGAAACAGGTTGAACAGGAGTCCCCCCCACCGCCGCGCCCGGTGAATGCCCATTTTCTCCTTGCAGGGCCCACGCCCACCTGCGCGTGGCCAGCAGGGCTCCCGTGGGGTTCGAGTAGCCGGCGAACGGGTCGTCCCCGGGGCTCCAGATCCATCCGTAAAACCAGGGGGGGCTGCCACTGTTTGTCATGGTTTGGCAGCCCTTAAGGTCCAGATGGCTTCCGCGCGGTCGGTTTTGCCGAACACGTAGGATCCGGCCACCAGGACGTTAGCCCCGGCTTCTATGACCTGCCTGGCGGTTTTCCCGTCGATGCCGCCGTCGACTTCCAGGTCGCGGTCCGGGCCGAGCATCTCCCGGATCCGCCGGATTTTTTCAAGCATTTCCGGGATGAATGCCTGTCCACCGAAGCCGGGGTTGACGGTCATCACCAGCACCATGTCCAGCGATGGCGCCAGATACCGGATCTGTTCTTCCGGCGTGCCCGGATTCAGGGAGACGCCGGCGCGGCAGCCCAGGTCCCGGATATGGTTCAGCAGGCGGTGCGGATGGCGGCACGCTTCTACCTGAAAAGTGATGATGTCTGCTCCGGCCGACGCGAAGTCGTCCACGTACCGTTCGGGGTCCACGATCATCAGGTGAACGTCCATGGGCGCGCCGCAGCGGGAACGCAGTTTTGCCAATACAGGCGGACCGAAAGTGATATTCGGCACAAACTGGCCGTCCATGATGTCAAAATGCACCAGGTCGGCTCCCGCGCGGACGACGTCTTCTATTTCCTCGCCCATCCGGGCGAAATCACACGAGAGTACGGATGGCGCTATTTTAATGGAATTCATACGATTTTCTGCCTCCAGCACCCGCCGCGCGCGTCAGGGCGAAGCGTAGGCAATCAGCTCGGGCGGATTGCCGTCTTTCAGCCGGTACGCGGCGTGCAGCGTGTTATTCAGGTAAATTTCCACGGTGGTTTCCCGCAGATAATTGACCGGGATGCGGATGGCGGTTCCCGCCACGTAGGTCGCGCGGTCCGCGTCCGTGAATGACGGTTCCCGGCTCCATACCGAAGTCCGTTCACCCGCGGCGTCAATCACATCGACCCGGACGGATTTGTCATACCAGTCCACGGGGATTTCGTGACGGACAACGGTCTCATAATGTTCAGACGGCCCGGAGGTCATTCCCGACGGTTTGTAATCGTAAGTAACCACCTGGTTCGGATAAATCAGGGCGTCCGGAATGGGATTCTGATCCAGGACGATATCGGTCGGCACGCCGGGCACATCCACGGGATTGCCCACGAGGATGGCTCCGTAGGGCGCCATAACCGCCGGGATATCCGATATTTTCATGCCCCGCAGGTCCGGCATAACCCCTGTGGCGGAGGCTGCTCCAGCGCTCAGCAGCAGGTTGATTTCCCCCTGCGCGTCGCGTGTTTCGCCGGGAGGCGGATCCTGGGCCAGGATCATGTCGCGGGCCGCGTCGGAGGCTACCCGCGCCAGGGTACCCACCCGGAACCGCGACTGGGCGATGATCTGCCGCGCCTCATCAAGGAACATGCCCCGCACGTCCGGCACTTTCAGATAATCTTTGCCCATGCTGACCACAACGTCTACCCGCCTGCCGGACCGCACGATCCGATCGGCTTCAGGACGTTGGGAAACCACGTGGAATTTAGGGACGGATGGGTGGGCAATCGACGTCTGTCGCCCCAGGTCCAACCCCTGCTCGGCGAGCAGCGCGGCCGCTTCCGTGAGCGGCAGGTTGACCAGCTGGGGTACCCGGACATACTGATTTCCTTCCAGGGCAAAGGCATACACGTAATAACCGGCTCCGGCCATGGCCAGCAGGAACACGGCAAGCGCCAGCGACCACCGGATGCACCACCCGATAAAGCCGAGGAAGAAAAGGACGGTTCCTAACACCGCTTTCGAAAACGCGTCAAATAGAAACCGTCCAGCGCCTCGTCGAGGGGGCTGGTCTGGTACTGTCCCGTTTTGATTTTCCAAGGTTCCAGTGACTCCGGTCCTGATTCCGGCTCCAGGCGCAGTTCCGACACGGCAAACGCCGTGATATCCCGGGTTTCCTGAGGGGTGAATGTACAGACAGAATAAACCACCCGGCCTCCATTTTTGCAAAGCGATGCGGCCGAACGCAAAAGATCGCGCTGCAGGGCGGCCAGGCGGTCGATATCCTCGGGACGCAGCCTGTCGCGGATATCCGGGTTGTGCCGCAGCGTGCCCAACCCTGAACATGGTGCGTCCACGAGTACCGCGTCAAAAGAGCCCGGTGAAAAGGGTGGGCGCAGGCCGTCTGCCAGAACCGGAAAAACCCGTTTTTCACCGGTAATTTCCAGAGTGGCGATCAGCCGGTTCAGCCGTCCCGCATCCGGGTCCGCGGCCATGATGCTCATGGGGGCGCCGCAAAGGTCACAGATTTCAAGGGTCTTGGTTCCCGGCGCCGCGCAAAGGTCCAGGATCCGTTCGCCCGGCTGGGGATCCAGCAAACGCGGGGGCAGGGCGGAAGCAGGGTTCTGGACCCGGACCGCGCCTGAACGCAAAGCGGCAAGGGATCCAAGGTCACCGGCCGCGCCTACCCGCAGGAATCCGGGATATTCCGGACATGAGATTACCTGGAACCCGTGACGCCCCAGCTGTCGGATTACCGCATCCTGTTCCGCGGCGCGCGGACGGACGCGCAGAAAAAGGGGGGATTCCCGGTTAACCTGTTCGCACAGCGCGGCCGCCGTATCCGGGCCGTATTGGCCTATCCAGAGACGGACCAGCCAACGGGGAAGCGACCACCGCAACCGCAGGTATTCCAGCGCATTGGATGTTGGATCAGGGAACGGCACATCCTCGAGTTGGTCCGGGATTCGGCGAAGCACGGCATTTACCAGCCGGGCCAGCCCCGCGTGACCCCGTTTCCGGGCGAGGTCCACCGAAGTAGACACGGCCGCCGCGCGATGCACCGTTTCGGAGAAGTACATCTGGGTCACTGCCATCCGCAGGATAATCAGGACGGCCAGCGGGAGGCGGTCGAGCGGCTGTTCACAGGCGGAGCTCAGTACGTAGTCGGCCAGGCGGCGCCATCGGCAGGACTGGTAACAGAGATGGGTCAGGAAACGCCGTCCCCGGGCGCTGAGCGCGGCTCCCCGCCGCCTCAGCGTGATGTCCAGGGAGACGTCAAGATGGACACCTCTATCCCATACCCGCGTCAGCACATCTATCGCGGCGTCACGAACCGGATCGACTTTACTCAAGGTTGCCGCCTCCCGTGGAGTCGCCGGGCGGTTCCGGAACTTCCGTAAACCGTTCTCCAGCCCTGACGCGCGCTCCGGGCAGGAAGGCTTCCATATCCAGCGGTTTTCGTCCTGGAAGCTGCGCCCGGAAGATGGCCAATGTCCCTTCGCCGGTTGCCACAAGGAGGCGTTTTTTTTCCACGGCCGTGATCACGCCCGGTTCCGCGCCGGCAGGTTCAGCCACAACGGACGTCTTGAGAATCTTGAACAGCTCGCCGCGGAACAGGCAGTACGCCGTGGGCCAGGGGTTTGCCGCTCGGACCAGATTATGGATCCGAACGGCAGGATCGGACCAGCGGATACGCCCATCTTTCTTTTCGAACAGCCGGCAGTATACCGCCTCCGCGTGATTTTGGGGCGTGGCGGCGATTGTGCCCGCTTCGGCCATGTGGATGGCTTTTTCCAGCAGCGCGGCTCCCAGTTCAGCCAACCGCTCGGTTAACTCCCCGGCCGTTTCTTCCGGGCCGATCGGCACAGATTCCTGGAGTACGATATCGCCGGCATCCATCTCCAGCGCGACCCGCATGATGGTAACGCCTGTTACCGGGTCTCCCTCCAGGATGGCGGTCTGGATGGGAGATGGCCCCCGCCAGCGGGGAAGCAGGCTGGGGTGGACATTCAGCCAGCCCAGGGGCGGCACGTCCAGCAGGGGCTGTTTCAGCAGCCGTCCATAGGCGGCCATGAGGCAAAGGTCCGGCTGCAGGTCTCTCAGCTGTTGTTCCAGGGTCCCGTCATTGATTTTAGTGGGCTGCAGCACGGGAATTCCGTGTGTTTCAGCCCAGCGTTTTACGGGAGGCGGTTCCGGTTTGAGGCCGCGTCCGCGCGGGCGGTCCGGCTGTGTTACAACCGCCAGCAGGTTTGTAGTCGAAGCAGCCCTTTCGAGCGAGGGAACGGCCAGTTCAGGTGTTCCAAAGAAAACGGTTCGGAGCATGATCAAACCAGCCCGGGGATATCCGCGATACCCGCAATTTCAGTCATGCGTTCTTTAATATGGGCCTGCATCTTGCGCACGGCATCGTTGACGGCGCCGATAATCATTTCCTGGAGCAGCGGAAGGTCATCCGGATTGCACAGTTCCGGGTCGATAACCAGCGACTGGATCTCCAGGGCGCCGTTCACGACCACCCGGACCGCGCCGCCGCCCGCGCTGCCTTCCATGGTTTCCTGGGCAAGGCGCGCGCGCAGCTCTTCAATGCGCTGCTTCATTTCCATGGCCTGCTTGAGTACAGCGCCCAGCTTACCCAGATCACCAAGCCCTTTCAGCATGATCGGATCCTCCCGGTAATGCGTGCGGAATTGCCAACTGCTATCAGTATACCGTTTTAAGGGCGCGCGCTGTTACTCGAACAGGGGCTGGGTACAGTGCCGCATGCCCTGCAGATACACGGGAAGCCCTTCGTATAACTGCGATACGGTCAGCGCGACGTCGGGGGGAAGGGGCCTTTTATGCCGCGCTGCCGGCGGGATAAGCCACCAGGTGTCGGGGTCGCGCCAGTACCACCACAGGTCCCGCAGTCCCATCCATGCCGGCCGGGCAGCCGCGGGAAACCGCTCGATCATGGCGGCATGGCATACCGTGGCTTCGAGCCAGGCGGTTATCCAGGCGGCCGCGAATGAAACATTTTTCCGACATTGCCGCTGGGCGGCCGCATGGGGGGGGTGGTCGGTCTGTTCGCGAAAAATTTTATACAGTTCAGGCAGCCGCGCCGCGATATCCAGTTCAGGGATACACCCATCCAGCTCGATCAGGGTCCTCAACATGCGAGATGTGTGGTATATCCGCCGGACAGTGGCTTCATCGGGCATGCCATCAGAAAGCCCCGCGCGGGAAAACAGCGCTTCCGCGTCAGGCAGGTGGTCCTGGACTACCTGCCTGAGCCAGGAAAGCAGGTCTTCGTCGCCGCAGGCGGATGCGGTTTTTGCCAGTTGGCAGGCCGCGCCCAGCAGGTTGGCGCGGGGTTCCAGGTTGCCCTCGGTCGGCTGGGGGGCCATGCCGCGCAGTCGGTCCCGTAAAGCATCCGCCTGGCGCAGTGCGGCGGAACGCCATACGGGTTCGCCGGATACCGTCCAGGCCGACTGGAACGCCCGTTGAACAGCGGACAAGTCCGCGATCGACAGGTTCGAGGCTGTTTCCCGGGGCATTTTCAGAAGATCGTCGGCGAACAGCAGGCCGCGTTCCCGCCAGGCATCCATTTGGCTGAGCGTGAATACCCGGAAAGCGCCTGTACACAGCCGGGCCAG
The DNA here is from genome assembly GCA_029776995.1 of Candidatus Hydrogenedentota bacterium. Taxonomy (GTDB): domain Bacteria; phylum Hydrogenedentota; class Hydrogenedentia; order Hydrogenedentales; family CAITNO01; genus JAGPFE01. The sequence continues at coordinate 20,740 of JAKOTZ010000010.1, read as the reverse complement.
AGCGGAATAAAAGAGGGCGCCGCTGCTGGCATTTGAAAACGCGCCGAACGTTTCCCGGTAGGCAGTCCCGCCCAGCAGGCCGCCTTCATCCAGGTACGACAGCCATTCTTCGGCCAGCGCCTTTTCCAGTTCATTGTGCAGGGGAAGCCAGGCCATCCCATTCTTCCTTGACGGGCAATTCGCCGGCAGTTTCGCGAAGGGCTTCGTGGAAACGGGGGAGGTGCGCGTGGATCGAGTAATCCCGTTCAATCCGGTCCCGGGCGCGCCGGCCCATCTCCGCGCGCAGTGCCGCATCCCCGCAAAGCGTCTCCAGATACCGCTCCCATTCTTCGGGTGTGGCCGCCAGAAAACCGCTTTGGCCGTGTTCCACCACCTCCCGGTTCATGCCCACCGGAGAAAGGATAACAGGCATGCCGGCCGCCATGCAGAGCAGGGCTTTGAAGGCGCATTTCCCGCGGGCCCTGGGCGTGTCGTCCAGCGGCATGATGCCGATGTCCATTTCATGCAGGTCGTCGGCCTCCCGTTCCAGCGACCAGGGACGGTTTTCCACTTCCAGTCCCGGCCATTCAAAATGGCCGTTGCTGACCGCCAGCAGGCGGATCGGGTAGCGCTGTGCCGTTCTGGCCAGCGCGTCTCCCACGCTCCGCAGATATCCCAGGTTGTCCCGGCTGCCGATCCATCCCACGATGATGGGCTCCCCGGGCTTTTTGGTGGAGCGCTCCCGGACAGGAAAACGTTCCATATCGGCGCAGGTTGGAATAACGCGTACTCCGCGCCCGCCATGGTCCCGCAGGTATGCCGCGATCAGCCGGTTGCCGGCAATGGCCACCCGGGAAATCCGGCACATCCTGGCCGCCCATTTCCGGTCCTGGAATCGGACAAACGGACTGGACACAAAAGCGGGAGGCTCCCACACCGCGTCATCCACGTCGAACATGATGCGTGGATTGAGCAGGCCGGCCAGCCATTCCAGCAGAGGCGGACCGTAAGGAAACAGCCGTCCCCGTATAAAGACAGCCCGGGCCCCGGGAACATGACGGAGCGCCAGCAGCAGCCTGAGCCAGCACCGTGCCAGATATACCGCCTTGTCAAAACGATTGCCCTGTTCCCAGAGGCGGATCCGCTCTTCCGGTTCGGCGGGAAGGCACACGCGGCAGGATTCTCCCGCGGTTTCCAGCGCCCGGGCGAACAGCCAGGCCCGATGGCGGATACCGGCGTTGCGAAGCGTGTCTCCGCACAGGAAGACCCAGGGCTTTTGCGGATTCGGAACGTCACGCATGAGGGGGTTCCGATGGTTCTTCCGGCATGACAGGGGTCAGCGATACAAGAATCTGGCGGTTCTCCACCCGGCACGCGTGTTCCCGAAGCGGAGCGGGAGAACCCCAGAGGCACTGGCCGGTGCGCAGATCATATTTCCAGCCGTGCCGCGGGCAGACGGCCACGCCGTTAATGATCTGCCCCTGGCTCAGGTCGGCGTTCTGGTGGCGGCACCCCATCTCCATCGCCCGGAACCGGCCATCCGCTTCCCGGAAAACGCCGATATGCCGCCCCAGCACATGAAACACCTTCATGGTGGCGTTCTTAAAATCATCAACGCTCGCTATTCGGACGAACTGCATAAGGCGTATTATATACAAGCCCAGCGGTCGGTATCTTTCTGGAATATCAGGCCCTGAAAACGTGTTAAGCAAACCATGAACGGAGGTTAGTACCATGAGCGAAACCCCAGCCGGAAAACATTTTACCCCTGAAATGGCCGTAGCGGATGCTATGGCGGTTCATCCCCGGGTAGGCGAAGTGTTCGCCGCGTTCCACCTTGGCGGCTGCGCGCACTGCGGGATCAGCCATTTCGAAACGATCGAACAGGTCTGCGCGGCGTACGGTGTGGATGTGAACGTGCTGCTCGAAGTGCTTGAGGACGTCGTGGCCAGAGAAAGCTCTGCGGCCGGTGGAGGAGCCTCAGGCGCATGACGGAATCCCTGGGAACAGCTCAGCAGCCCTTTATCCACGCGACCCCTGAAGCGCTTGAACAGTTCAGAACATTGCTGCGCGATCCTGCCAATGCCGGGCGGGCCGTGCGGCTGGGCGTGCGGGGCGGCGGATGTTCCGGCTTTTCATATGTGCTGGACTTCGACGAAGAACGGCCGGGGGACCACCGCTTTGAAATAGAAGGCGTCACCTTCCTGATGGACCGGAAATCCGTCATTTACCTGAAAAATATCCGGGTACATTTTGAAGGGGGATTGAAGGGCCGCGGATTCGTGTTCAGCAACCCCAACGCGCGCAACACATGCGGGTGCGGTGATTCCTTTTCTATTTGAGCGCGGCGCCGGGCGCGCGTGCGGCTCGGTTTGAATTTCAGGAGCGGAACTGTGGCTGCGTCACCCCTTCCTGAACGTGCCTGGACTGCGTGGTTTTATCCCGATCATGGGTGGACGCTCTTTCATCTGGAGGGGCGCGACGTCCGGGACTGGTTGCAGCGCCAGGGAACCCAGGACGCGCGCAGGCTCGATATCGGGGAATCCCTCTGGAACGCTTTCCTGAACCGGAAAGGCGAAATTGAGTGCCTGTTTCTGATGAGTCCGTCGGAGTCCGGGGTGATGGCCATGGTGCCGCCCGGATTCCGACAGTCCTTCCTGGACCGGGTGGAGCGGTACGTGATCCTGGAGGACGTAACATACCGGGTACTGTGTGACGGTCCTCCGGTGGTGATGGTGGTCGGAGGGGAGTCCGCGGCGGCCCTGGCCGAGGCTCTGGATCTGCCCTTTGACCTTATCCCGGGTATGGCAGGGTGGGAAGCCGCAGTGCAGCCCTTTAACCATGCCTCGGGCGAATGGCTGCTGTGGCGGTTCGGATGGGGCGGGCTCAGCGGTTTCTTCCTGTGCCATACGGATCCTCAGGCGGTCGAACAGCTGTGCGGACTGCTGTCAGAAGCAGGGTTGCGACCGTTGAGCCCGGATACCCGGGACGCGCTGATCTGCCTCGCCGGGTATCCGTTCCCGGACGAGGAAGGGGTGATCCTCTCGGAAACCCCATGGGATCTGGCCGCGCTGGCAGAGAATAAAGGCTGTTTCCCAGGCCAGGAAGTCATTGCCCGGCTGCGCGCCTACGGCACGGTGCGGCGCAGGCTGATGGCTTTGGTTTGGGAAAGCGCCGACGGGCTCGATGAACTGCCTGCGCCGGGCGCTCGCCTGGTTACGGAGGCAGGAGATGCGGTGGGAAGGGTGCACCGCCACATTCGGATAACACCGGATGAGGCAACTGATTTGGGCGTGCCGCCGAATCCTGTGACTCTTTGCTGGATGGACCGGTCCTGCCGTCAACCCGGTATCCTGCTCAGCCTGCGGGAGGCATCCGGTCCCCACCGGGATTTAGGAAATGCGCGGACGGCGGATCTTCCAGTCTGGAAACTCCCTGGAGGAGAGCGCCGGGCCGCGGACATGGCCGCCCGGGCCCGGGAAATATTCGCGGCGGACGTTTCGGATTCGGATCCGGAGCCTCTGCGCCGGATGGCGCTGGCGCTGCTGTTGGATCCCGCGCAGGCGGAATATTACGAAGCGCTGACCGTCCTGCTGATCAGGCGGAAGGAATTTCCTGACGCCCTGCGCGTGGCCCGGGGATGGGCGGCCCGTTTTCCGGAAGATGTCATGGCGCACAGTAACCTGTCGCTGATCCTGGCGAATCTCGGATATGTCCGGGAGGCGGAAGCGGAAAAGGAATTGGCATGGCGCCTGGAGCGGGCTCGGTCCGCGGGCGGGAACATGCCTGTCGGGAAGGCCCGGAACGAAGAAGAAGCCCGGCGGATCCGCGCGGAACTGGAAGAACGGGTTACGCTGTTCAGGGAAGCGCTGGAATATGATCCGGAGGACACCGTCGCCCTGATGGGCATGGGGTCGGCCCTGCTGTCCCTGGAAAAACCGGAAGAAGCCGCGCCGTACCTGCGGCGGACGGTGGAGATCGATCCCTGGTACTCGGCCGCCTGGCTCAGGCTGGGCGAATGCCTGCTGGCCACGGGCGACCGGCAGGGTGCGCTGCAGGCCTGGCAGGAAGGCGCCTGGAGAGCCCGGCAGCGCGGGGATATGATGCCCGCTCAGGCCATGGAAATCCGCGCACGGCAGCTTTCCGCAGAGGCTTGATTCCGCGATCCGCGGGGCTCATTTGCCGTATTTGGAACGGAATGCCTCGGCCTTCGGATAGTTCCCCGCTTCAGTCTCCCGCTCGAATTCCTCCAGCAATCGCCGCTGGGCGGGGCTGAGGCGCCGGGGAAGTTCCACCTGGAAAATGACAATGTGGTCTCCCTGGCGGTAGCCCCGGATGTCCGGCATGCCACAGGCGCGCAGCACCGCCCGGCTTCCGGATTCCGTTCCCGCCGGAATCTTGACCTCCCGCGGTCCGAACAGCGTCGGCACCGTGATGGTGCCTCCCAGGATCGCCTGGGTCATGGTAATCGGCACCTCGCAGTAAATGGTGGTGCCTTCGCGACGGAATATGGGATGCTCCGCCAGCCGGATCAGCACGAACAGGTCCCCGCGGGGGCCGCCGCCCACGCCCTCCTCTCCCTCGCCCGCCACGCGCAGCCGCTGGCCGTCATCCACTCCGGCGGGAATGTCAATTTCAAGTTCCCGACGGCGCATGACCATGCCTGATCCGGAGCAGCTGCGGCAGGGATTGGAAATAACCCGGCCGGTGCCCCGGCAGCGCGGACAGGTCTGGGTAATGCTGAAAAATCCGTGGGTGGCCCGGACCTGGCCGGTACCTCCGCAGGTGGAACAGGTTTCCGGACGGCTGCCTTTCGCCGCCCCTGACCCATTGCAGTCCGCGCACCGCTCCTTTCGGTTAAACGCGATTTTACGGCGCGCGCCGCGGGCGGCATCTTCCAGGGAAATGGTGATGCCGTACTCCAGGTCCGCTCCCGGCCGCGCGGCTGTTCCGGACCGCCTGCCAGCCCGTCCGGTTCCGCCAAAGAAAATGTCAAAAAGGTCTTCGAACGGGCTGGCGCCGCCGAAATCATCCCCGAAGCCGCCGAAACCGCCAAATCCGCTGAACCCGCCGCCTCCGCCAAACCCGGGTCCGTCCGCCGTGCCCATCCGGTCATACTGCGCCCGTTTTTCCGGATTTTTTAGGATATCGTAGGCGGCGTTAATCTCTTTAAGTTTCTCTTCAGCTTCTTTATCGCCACCTGTTTTATCCGGGTGGTATTTGTGCGCCAGCTTCAGGTAGGCCTTGCGGATTTCCTCCTGCGTGGCGTTTCGGGGAACCCCCAGAATTTCATACAGGTCTTTATGGCCAGCCATTTTAAAAATACTCCACCATTACAATTACAAAATTACCTATTCAAACCTATATTTATTTCAATGCCGGGGAAGGCATTTTCGCCTTCCCCGGTGAAACCGAAACTCAGTTGTTTTTCGGATCGTCGTCCACCACCTTGTAATTGGCGTCGATGGTTTCATCCGACGCTCCGGAGCTTTGTCCGGAAGTGGCATCTCCAGCGGAAGCGCCGGCCGCCTGCTGCTTCTTCACGGCTTCAGCGTACATGATCTCGCCGATCTTCTGGGTGGCGCGGCCAAGTTCGGAAATAGCCTGTTCGATGGCGTTAGTGTCTTCGCCTTTGGCCGCCTCCTTGACCTTTTCTATGGCTTTTTCAATGGCTTCCCGGTCTGCGGCGCCGATTTTGTCGCCGAATTCTTTCAGGCTTTTCTCAGCGCTGTATACGGCCGTGTCCGCGCTGTTGCGCGCCTCGATCAGCTTTTTCCGCCGTTTATCTTCTTCGGCGTGCTGTTCGGCCTCGCGGACCATCCGCTGGATTTCCTCTTCGGAAAGGCCGCTGGAAGCTTCGATGCGGATTTCCTGTTCCTTGCCCGTGCCCAGGTCTTTCGCGGACACGTGAAGGATGCCGTTCGCGTCGATGTCAAAGGAAACCTCAATCTGGGGAACGCCCCGCGGCGCGGGCGGAATGCCCACCAGGTCAAATTTACCCAGCGTCCGGTTGTCGGCCGCCATTTCCCGTTCGCCCTGCAGCACGTGGATGGTCACGGCCGTCTGGTTGTCCGTTGCGGTGGAAAAGATCTGCCGCTTGGTCACCGGAATGGTGGTATTGCGTTCGATCAGTTTTGTGCACACGCCGCCCAGGGTCTCGATACCCAGGGAAAGCGGAGTGACATCCAGCAGCAGCACGTCTTTGACTTCGCCCGCCAGCACGCCACCCTGAATGGCCGCGCCTACGGCAACCACCTCATCCGGATTGACGCCCCGATGAGGTTCCTTGCCGAAGATTTCCTTGACGATCCGCCCGACCGCGGGCATGCGGGTCATACCGCCCACCAGGATCACTTCGTCGATTTCAGACGCTTTCAGGCCGGCATCCTCCAGGGCTCGGTAGCAGGGATTTTTCGTGCGCTGCAGCAGATCGTCGCACAGCTGTTCCAGCTTGGCCCGGGTCAGCGTGTAATTCAGGTGTTTGGGGCCCGACGCGTCCGCCGTGATGAACGGCAGGTTGATGTCCGTGGTGGTGGTTGACGACAGCTCGCACTTCGCTTTTTCGGCGGCCTCCTTCAGGCGCTGAAGGGCCATCGGGTCCTTGCGCAGGTCGATACCCTGGTCCTTCAGGAACTCTTCCGCCAGCCAGTCGATGATCCGCTGGTCGAAATCGTCGCCGCCCAGGTGGGTGTCGCCGTTGGTGCTCAGCACCTCGAAACTGTCGTCCCCGATCGCCAGGATCGATATGTCGAACGTGCCGCCGCCCAGATCGTAGACAGCCACTTTTTCGTTTTTCTTTTTGTCCAGGCCGTAGGCCAGCGCCGCGGCAGTCGGCTCGTTGATGATCCGCAGCACTTCCAGCCCGGCGATGCGGCCCGCGTCTTTGGTGGCCTGGCGCTGCGAGTCATTAAAGTAGGCCGGCACCGTGATCACCGCCTGCTTAACCTCATGGCCGAGATAGGTTTCGGCGGTTTCCTTCATTTTCTGCAGGATCATGGCGCTGATTTCAGGCGGCCGATAGGTTTTGCCCATTACTTCCACCTGGCAGTCGCCGCTGGGATTGGCGCTCACCTTGTACGGAACCAGGCGGATTTCTTCGCCCACCTCGTTGAAGCGCCGCCCCATGAATCGTTTAATCGAAAAAATGGTGTTCTGGGGGTTCGTAACAGCCTGGCGTTTAGCCACCATGCCCACCAGGCGTTCTCCGTCTTTTGTAAACGCAACCACGGAAGGCGTCGTCCGGTTGCCTTCCGCGTTCGCGATAACCACCGGCTCTCCCCCTTCCATTACTGCCACACAGGAATTGGTGGTGCCTAAGTCAATGCCTATTACTTTACTCATAACTAATCTCCTTTCTGCTTTGTTTTTTCGGTTTAATCTTTCTTTTTCCTTTTAACGTTTTCGGATGCCTTTTCCGCGGATGCCGCCTGGTTATCAACTGCCGCGGCGCCCGTATCGACCGGTTCCACCGCGCCGTTTTCACCGGAGGCTTCCGGCGCCGGATTCCCGTCCGGGGGACCGCTGCTGACGACGACCTTAGCGGGCCGAAGCAGCGTGTCGCCCAGGCGGTAACCCCGTTCGTACACCATCGCGACTTTCCCGGACGGGACCGTTGGCGATGGCGCGTAGGTCAGCGCCTCGTGCACGTTGGGATCAAAGTCCTGGCCTTCCGCGTCGATGGCTTCAAGTCCCTGCGCCGAGAGCGTGTCGTCAAACTGCTGCAGGATCATCCGGATGCCTTCGGCAAATGCCTTGCCATCCGACGGATCATGGCTTAACGCGCGTTCCAGGTTGTCCCGAACCGGAAGCAAGCTTCGGATCGTTTCCTGAGCGGCGGTCGCCCGCCATTTCTCCAATTCCCGGTTCATGCGTTTGCGGAAATTATCAAAATCCGCCCGCAGCCGAAGCATCTGGTCTTTGAGCAGATCCCGCTCCGCGGTCAAGGCCGAAACCAGGTTTTCCAGGTCCGCAGCCGATGAAGCGCATGGCGCCTCATCGGAAGCTCCGCATCCTGCGGTTTCCGGCGTATCGCTGCTGTTTGGCGCGCCATCGGACGGCTGTTCGGCCTCAACTGCCGCCGCGCCGGGACCGGTGGCGTCAGCCCCGTTAAACTCTTCCGCGCTATTTAGCTCAACACTATTTACAAAATTTTTATTTTCTTCCATATTTTCAACTTTCCTCACTTTAATAACGCATCAGGGTCGACAAAAGGTTATCCAAGCAATCGAGTAATGGCCCGGCTGACGATGTCCGCAGTGGTGTTCACCAGGGACATCAGGCGGGAATACGGCATGCGCCTGGGACCCAGGATGCCGATCACGCCCACCGGTTCGTTGTTTACGCGGTACGGTGATGCGACCAGGCTGATGCTGTCCAGAGAGGTATCTCCCAGCTCCTCCGATCCGATCAGCACCAGGGCGCCCAGATCCGGATCGTTCCGCACCGCTTTACGCAACACTTCCAGCAGCCGGTCCCGTTCCTCCACGAGGCTGATCACCTGGCGGGCATTGTCCACCGAGTGAAATTCCGGCTGTTTCATCAGATTGGGCATGCCTTCCAGGTACAGCCGTTCCGTGGACGGCAGGGGAAGTTCCCCCAGCAGCATCATGGCCTGCTGGGCCAGCTGGCGCTGTTCCTCGAGATACGCCAGAATCCGTTCCCGGAGTACGTCGGTCAGCCGTCCGATCGGCTGATCAGCCAGCTGTTCGTTGAGGAATGCGTTCAGGCGCTGTATGCCGTCCGGCGTCATGGGTTGGGAGAGCTCCAGGGACACGGACCTGGCCCGGCCATAGTTATCCACCAGCAGCGCGGCAACCCGGCGTTCGCCAATGGGGATCAGTTCAATCCGCCGCAGCACCGAGGCGCGTTCATCCGGGGCTTCCGCCAGACCGGCCTGGTGCGAGGCCAGCGCAAGCAGGTGGGACGCCTGGCGCAGCACGTCGTCCACACCGCTCAGCCGTGAAAAATATTCCCGCTCCAGTTTGCGGCGTTCCGCCAGGCCGATTTCCTGCACCTTGCTCAGTTTCTGGACATAATAGCGGTAGCCCAGGGTGGTGGGAACCCGTCCCGCGCTGGTGTGCGGCTGGGTCAGCAGTCCCATGTCCTCAAGGTCCGCCATTACGTTGCGGACTGTAGCAGGACTGAGCTCCAGGTTGAAGCGCTTTACGACAACCCGGGCTCCCACCGGTTCAGCCGTGGTGATATACAGATGCACCACGGCGTCCAGCACCTGCTCTTCCCGCGGACTGAGTTGTGGCAATCCTTCCGGCACGCGTATCAACCCTTTTAGCGCTCAACGCAATAGAGCGCTAACAACCCTCTAAAGTGTACCACATGCCGCGCCGCCGGTCAAGTCATTCCCCCCACATAGGTTGAATGAAACCCTCTGACCACCCTGTAAGAGTCTGAAGCAGGGTCGGGGAAAGGAGGCTGCTGATCTGTACCTTACACTATTCTCCGGAAGGCGGCGAAGCGTTTCCGTCATTCCCCGGATCCGGGGATCCGCCGGTTTCACAGCCATCCAACGACGCGCGCAACTTCTGGAGCCATTCCCGGCGGTTTTCTTCCGGTTCCAGGAAGAACATGACCCCCAGCGCACGGTGCAGGCCGATGACATCCCGGATAAACTGGTGTTCCGCCGCCGCTGCGCCCAGTTCCGCGACATGCGACGCGGTCTGGGCATCCACAAACTGGGCTATGCCCAGCAGGCCCCGCTCGTAGCCGCTTTCCACCAGCCGCAGGTTTTTCCGGGCCGCCTCTGCCGCCCGGCGGGATTCATCCATGGCGATCAGGGACGCGCGGGCCTGGGCTGCCGCCATGCGCGCCCGCTGTTCCAGTTTCTGGGCCGCGGCCCGGCGGGTCAGCTTCAGCTGTTCCAGCTGGTCCCGGTTCTGGGCTTCCTCCGCGCGGCGTTTTCCTCCCGCGTACAGCGGCAGGGTGGCGTTGAGCCCGAAGGTCCAGGCGTTTTCAGGGTACCCCGGTATGAACAGGGACTGCAGGCCGCCGGTCTCCGCGTATTTCCCAGATGTGTCCAGTTTATTCCGGAACTCCGTCTGGAACCCGATGGTGGGCATGAAATAGCGCCGGCGCAGAGCGACACAGGCCTTGCCCTGGGCGGCGATCAACTCATCCAGCTGGCGCAGTTCCGGTGCTTCCTCCAGCGCCCTGCGCGCCAGGGCGGAACACAGTGAATCAAACAAGGATCGGTCCAGCATCAGGCCGGTCAGCCCGTCCGGTCCCGTCAGCAGTTCCGGCGTTTCAGCCGGCTGGTCAATAATCCGGAAGGTTTCGTCCTGGTCCCGGTTCAGCACGCGGTTAAACTGCCAGTTGGCCGCCAGCCGGGCTTTGTCGGCCTCGGCCAGCTCTATGCGCGCCTGGGCCAGGGCGGCTTCCCAGCGATGCACATCCGCAAGGGGTCCCGTTCCGAGTTCATGGCGTCTGCGCGCCAGGTCGAGATACGTGCGCACCTGGCGCAGGTTTTCCCGCTGTACCCGCTGCAGGGTGCGGGCGAGCTGGACGTTGATATAGGATTCAGCCGCCAGCGCGATGATGTCCAGCTCCTGGCCCGCGTATGCCTGTTCCGCGGCGGCCTGGAGCCGTTTTTGTATCGAAAGGTTGGCCCGGGCCATTTCATCGTAAAGCAGCTGGGTGACTTTAAGTGACGCGCTCCAGGTGCGTTCCGGATTGGCGACGTTGGCCAGCTCCTCGTCAACGGCGACAAAAGTTGATGAAAGGTCCACCTGCGGCAGAAAGTTTGCCCGGGCCATGGGAATATTCCATGATGAGGCGCGGACCTTGCGTTGTTCGGCAGACAGATCCAGATTTCCTTCCACGGCCGTTCTGGCTGTGGAAGGAAGGGAATATTCCTGATGGGGACACGTTGGCTCTTCCGCGATCAGGGTCGTTTCCCGGAGCATGTCCTCGCGCAGGGGAAGTCCCAGCGTACGCGCGGTCTCCACGTTCAGGGTCAGCTGCGCGGGAAAAGGAATCGGTTTCCGCAGCGACTCCGGAACCGCGCCTTCCAGCGCCAGCCGCGCGATAATATTGGCGGTTCGCCGGGCCAGCGCCCGCGGCGCGTCCTCTCCGCATAGCGCGGCGAGCGCTCCCAGTTCCGCGTCGGCGGGAGTGCGGCACGAGATCACTGGAACCTTTCTGTTCGCCGCTTCACGCAACAGGTTTTCCGTCGCGTCGGGAGACAGCGCAGACCAGGGGTGCAGCGCGATTGCCGCGTTAGCCTGGCGCGCCGTTTCCGCAATGGCGTCGGGTTCCCCATTACTGTCAACCCGGCGCGCCGTGATATTTTCCGGGACACCCGGAATTGGCAGCGTTATCCGGCCTTCCGCGTCCCCGGACAGCAATTCCGCAGGTACTGGAAACAGCCAGACTGAAGGAAGCGGAATACGGGCTGCCGTTTCCGCCAGCAATGAGGAATTTTCCCAGGTTACGGCGATGCGTTTTTGAGAAGCCGAGGAAGTTTCCTGTTCAGGATTCGCCGGGGGCAGTATCGCCAGCAGCCATTTTTTGGGGTTGGAGCGTTCCATGGCAGCCAGGGAGGAGAATGGCCCCACAGCCACGATGGCGCTGACCCCCGGATCTTTTTCCAGTTCTTCCAGCAATGTCCGCGCGTTTTCCGTAGATGGATCCGCGGTCCGCTGTGTGACCTGAACCCGTCGGGCTTGCGTATCGGTTCCGCCGACACCGCATACATCCTGTATTTCCTGCTGGCAGCGCTGCGCGAAGGCAGAAGCCGATTCGGTGTTGTCCACCAGAATGACTGCCTGGAAAGCTTTGGCCTGTTCTGTTCGGTCGGGGATGGACGCGCCTGGTTCGGCAGAAACGGCCTCGGTCAGCAGTAAAATACCGGTAAAAACCGCTACTGACAGGGACCGGAATCGATTTTGCGGCCGCAGGGAGCGTTTTTCGGCATGCAATGACAGGCCTTGAGTCATCATAGGGTGAATCCGGTTGTAGGCGGTTTCAGGATATCCAGGGCAGCATGTTGCCACGGGCGTGCCCGTGTGTTGTTTCCAGCCATAATAATACGTATTGGACCGGCGGAAATTCAAACAAACATTTGTTTTATTTTTTGCCAGCTGAAAAAGTGAAGGCTGGTTATCAAACCGGATTGTGGTACCATGTATTTTCGAATACGGAGAGTGGGGTTCCGAATCCACATGGAGATCTGGCGGTGGTATCGGAGAAACCGGTAAACAGTGCGGGACAGGAAGCGCGGCTGGAAAATCTGGCCGGTTCTCTCTCGTTGGATCCGGCCACAGCGCCTGCCTCGGTATCTCCGCCTCATCCCGGTTCGGGTGTGATCAAAGCCCCGCCTCTTCGAGAACTCTGTTCAAAATACGGCATCCAGTTTAAAAAAGGGCTGGGCCAGAACCTGCTGCTCGATGATAATATTAATGCCATCATGGTTGCCGCGGCGGACCTTCAACCGGGCGACCGGGTTGTGGAGGTCGGCGCCGGGTTGGGAGCGCTGACCCGCAGGCTCGCGGCCGCGCCGGTTTCGGTGCTGGCCGTGGAAATTGACCGGGCATTTATGCCGTGCCTGGAGGATCAGTTCGGACATCTGGAGAATGTGCGGTTGTTCCGGGGGGATATCCTGAATCATGACCTGGGTGACCTGGTGCGTGAACATCTCCCCGGATCGGGATCCCTGAAAATGGTGTCCAACCTGCCCTATTACATCACCACCCCGGTGCTCTTTCATTTTCTGGAATCGCCGATACCGTTCTCGCGGCTGGTGGTGATGGTGCAGCTGGAGGTGGGAGAGCGGCTGGCGGCCGGTCCGGGGACGGCTGAATATGGCGCCCTGACCATTGCGGCCAATCTGTACGCGCGGGTGGACATGGTACGGCGGGTGCCGGCTTCCTGTTTTGTGCCCCGCCCTAAAGTGGACAGCGCCATTGTGCGCCTGCGGTTGCGGGAAAAGCCCCTTTACGATGATCTTCATCCCCGACAAATCATGCGGGTAGTGCGCGCGGCGTTCAGCCGCCGACGGAAAACCCTGCGAAACGCGCTGGGCGCGCTGACGGGACCCCGGCTGGACAGAGCCGCGATCACGCGATGGATAGAATCCGCCGGAATTGAGCCGGAACGCCGTCCGGAGACGCTGTCGCTGGATGAATTCGCGCAGTTGGCGCGGACACTGACGCAAATGGATAGGGAGGAGGGGCGCCATGAATGATACGCGCGGAGGATTTGAGGGGAATTTTAATTCGCCGTCGCCGCTGCTCAGCGAGGCTTCCTGCTGCGAGCTGATGGTGCACGCGCTCCCGAGCGGAGTCGTTGCCCTGGACCGGGACGGGATCGTGCTGACAGCCAATCCGGCAGCGGAGCGCTTTCTTGGGCTTCCGGCAGAATCGTTACGCCGGGGCGTTTCTTTCTGGTCCTTCTGGCAGACGGTGCCGTTTCGGGATATGGTGGAGGAACTGTGGGGGGCCGGACAGACCGTATCCCGGCGGGAGGTCACGCTGGAACAGGGCGACCGCATCCAGATTCTCGGCGCATCAGCTTCTTTCCTGATGGCCGCCGGCCGTCCGGAGGGCGTGATTCTGATTTTTACGGATCTGACGCGGGTTCGTGAGCTGGAAACGGTGGCGGAAACCAACCGGCAACTGGCCCAGATCGGGGAACTGACCGCCGGAGTGGCCCATGAGCTCCGCAACCCGCTGGGGGTGATCGGCGGCATGGCCGAACTGATCGTCCGTCGCTCATCAGGGCAGCCGGCCATCGAAGAACCGGCCCGGGGGATTGTGGCGGAAGTGCGGCACATGGAGCGGCTGATTGCGCATTTCCTGGATTTTGCCAAGCCCTTCGCGTTGGAAGTGCGGCGCTGTTCGGTGGAAGAAGTGGCGGAGCGTGCCGCGAAGCTGGTGGAACCTGTGGCCGCGAAAGCAGGCGTTGCAGTCCGCCTGGAAAAAACGCAGGTGGCCGCGCCCGTGTCGGCGGATGAGGCCCGGCTGGCCCAGGCGCTGTGCAACCTGGTTCAGAATGCCGTGGATGCGACTCCGGCGGGCGAAGAAGTGCTGGTCCGTTTCGGGGTGACCGAGGAGGAAGCGTTTTTCCAGGTATTCGACCGGGGGCCCGGCGTCCGGGTGCCAAAAGGACGCAATATTTTCGCGCCGTTTTTTTCCAGCAAGGAAGGCGGAACCGGGCTTGGCCTCCCCATTGCCATGCGGATTGCGAACGCCCACGGCGGCCGGATTACCTATACCAATCTGCCGGATCGCGGCGCGTGTTTCGAATTGCGCATCCCCGCGGGAGCGCCGCGTTCTCCGGAGATTTTCCCGGAAATGCCGGAGCCGTGATACAGTGTTGGCATGATCTGGAATGAGAGAAAACGCTATGGACGAGTTGACAGGAAAACGCGCGCTCGTGGTGGATGACGACCCGGATATCCGCTGTGCCGTCCGGGTGGTACTCGAGAGCGCGGGCATGGAGACCCGGGAATCCGTGTCGGCGGAAGAAGGGCTTGCGCTTGCCCGGCGCTGGCATCCCGACGTGGTGATCGCGGATCTGATGATGGAAGACATCAACGCGGGCGCGGACCTTTCATGCCGCCTGTGTGAGGAACTGCCGGGGTGTCCCGTGATTCTGCTGAGCGCGATCGGCAGGCACCTGAGCCAAAGTATTGATTTCAGCGCGTACGGCCTGCGCGCGGTGCTCCAGAAGCCCGTTTCGCCCCGTGAGTTGCTGGATACGGTGGCCGCGGTAATACGCGGGGACGCGCCGGAATCCTTGCGGCAGCGTTCCGCGGAGCGATAAACCCGCATGTAAAGGGTACTGCGCATGCCGGCATTCGCTTATCTCTCGGTCATTCATCCCGAAGCGGCGCTGGATTTCTACGGGCGGGCCTTCGGCGGCGAAGTGGTGAACAGAACGGCTTCGCGTTCGGGAGAAGTGGTATACGCGGAGGTGGTTTTTGAAGGGGACGCGCGGGTGCTGATAGGCATCGCTGGGGATCATCCCCTACGGCCCGCGGCCATGCACGGTCAGGGCGCCGTATACCTGTACACCGCTGATTTAGATGGGCTGGTCGCCCGGGCGGTATTTGCCGGCGCGCGACTGGTACGGCCGGCCGCCGAGGAATCCTGGGGAGATCGGGTGGCCGTTTTGGAGGATCCGGATGGAAACCGCTGGTTCTGGGCGGAATCCGTCGCGCGGGACGGGCGAAAAAAGCGGTGAAACCCCTGAATCCAGAAGCGGTTGACCTGCCCGTCGCATTCGGCAGATTGCGACTGTGGATGTATGGTTCAGAAGGGCCCGCGCTGCTGTGGTGCCACGGGGCAGGCTTATGCGGCAGGGCTTTCGAACCGATCTTTGAGCGGCTGTTTCCGCTGCCGGCGCGCGTGGCGGCGCTGGACCTCAACGGCCACGGCTGTTCGGATGCCCGTCCGGAGCTGGAAAAGGGCGCGTGGGAGGCGTTCCGGCAGGACATCGAAGTTGCGGTGACCTGGCTGCTGGAACGGTTTCAGCTCGCGGGTGCGGTCGGGCATTCCGGAGGGGGGGCGGTACTGGCGATGGAACAGATCCGAAGGCCTGTTTTTCCCCGGCTGCTGCTGCTGGACCCAATTCTCGCGACGGACCATTTTTTTCCCGCGGCCAATCCCTTGGCGGAGCGGGCCAGGCGACGCAGGCACCATTTCAGCTCCCGGGACGATGCGCGCGCGAGGCTCTCGCCCAAGTTTCCGTTCTGCAGATGGAGTCCCGACCTGTTTGATGCCTACATGGAACACGGCCTGGCGCCGTCAGCGGGGGGTGGCGTAACGTTGCGGTGCAGCGGCGCGGTGGAGTCAGCTTTTTATCTGGCCGGCTCGACGGAAAGCACCCTGCGCCGTCTTGCGGAGATGCGGTGTCCCACCCTGCTGGTTACCGGTTCAGAAAGCTACATGGAGCCCTATGCCCGAATGCAGCTGGAGTTTGCTCCGCCGGGGTCCCGTCTCGAAGTGCTATCGGGCTGCGGGCACTTTATAGCGCAGGAAAAGCCGGATCAAGTCGCCAGTCTGGTTCGCGAGTGGTTTGATTTCCGGTAAAGGGCTTACCCGTTGACGTCCACGACTGTGATGCGCTCCCAGCAGTTTCGGAAGGTTTGAACAAACTGCTGGTGGACGGGATGCTCCTGGTATTGGTCATGGGCAGCCCTGTCCTGAAGGAGGACGACCAGTCCGATGTCGTAATCCTGCAGGACAACGGGCCGCGGCGGCGTGTCTGCCGGAGGCCCGGCCCACAGCTGGATGACTG
Source organism: Candidatus Hydrogenedentota bacterium (assembly GCA_029776995.1). Taxonomy (GTDB): domain Bacteria; phylum Hydrogenedentota; class Hydrogenedentia; order Hydrogenedentales; family CAITNO01; genus JAGPFE01. The sequence continues at coordinate 4,510 of JAKOTZ010000010.1, read as the reverse complement.
CGGGGATGTCCCGAAGGGATTCAATGCCTTCACGGAAACGCTCGCGTTCCTGGGCGGACAGGTCTTCCCGGAGTTTGAACAATACCAGATGAATCAGCATGGATCAGCTCCGTCGCCGGGCGCTGCTGGAGAGTATTCCCAGCTGTTCCCGGTACTTAGTTACGGTTCGGCGGGCGATATTCAGCCCTTCTTTCTTAAGAATCTCGGCGATGGCCTGATCGCTCAGAGGACGTCGGGGGTCTTCTTTTTCAATAACTTCCCGTATCCGTTCCTGTATTGCGCGGGAAGACTGTTCCCCCCCATCCTCGGTTGCCAGCCCGCCGCCGAAAAACCACTTTAACTCATAAATACCCTGCGGGGTCTGCGCGTATTTTTCCTTTACCGTGCGGCTGACGGTTGCTTCGTGGATGCCCAGTTTATCCGCCACGTCCCGCAGCCGAAGAGGTTTCAGCCGGGCCGGGTCGCCGGTATCGAAAAACTCTTCCTGGGTTTCCGCGATCACCCCCGCTACCCGGGTAAGGGTCTGTTCGCGGCGGCTCAGGTTGTGCAGCAGTTCCTGCGCGGCCCTGCGTTTTTCTCTCAGGAATTTTTTTGTGTTCGCGTCCAGGTCTCCCTGGGCGGACTGCCGAAGTTCTTCGATATAGGCCTCATTCAGGCGGACCTTGAAGACGCTGTCCGATGCCGGAACCGCCTCGTATTTCGGTTCGCCGGGACGGCGCAAACTTTCCGGCACTTCCTGAATGATCACTTCCGGCGTGACAATCGGGGGCGGTGTCGGAAGGAATTCCCGTCCCGGCCAGGGATCGAGAGTTTTGATTTTGCGGAAGATTTCCTCCACCGTTTCCTCAGGAATGTCCAGCGCCTGAGCCACTGAGCGGAACTGGAATTTGCAGATGGCCGTAAAGTGTTCGGTAATAACTTTTTCGAGCAGTGTGTCATCCGGATACAGCCGCCGGGCCTGCAGCACAAGGCTTTCCTGGATCGATGAAGCCCCGACCCCCGCCGGTTTGAGTCCCCGGATAATTTCCAGCGCCTGTTCAAGCAGCTCCCGCGGAGTGCCCGACTCTGCCGCCAGTTCATCCAGCGTATGGGTAAGGTAACCGTTATTGTCCAGCTGCATGACCAGGAATTCGCAGAGGGTCAGCAGCTGCGGATCGCTGACCTGGGCCCGAAGCTGGACCATCAGATGGCTGTGCAGTGAGGTTTCCTGGGTAATCGAGTTGTACCGGTAGTCCCAGACTTCGCTCAGGTCGGGGTTGACGCTGAAATCCGGACCGTTCCAGCTCCGCTCAAATGCCCGTTCCTCGGCCAGCTGGCTGAATTCGGGATTATCCGGGTCCTCTTCGTCCGCTGTGTCCGTGTCCGGGGATTCTATGGGGGCCGGTTCCGGACGATCCAGCTCCAGGAGCGGATTCTGTTCCACCTGCTGTTCCAGGAACTGCTCCAGCTCCAGCGCGTTCATCTGAAGCATATTCAGGCCCAGAATCTGCTGCTGGCTTAACGTAAGCGTCTGGATCTGCTTCTGTGTAAGGTGCTGTTCAAGTCTGAGCATGTTTTTTCCAGTCGGGCATTTTAACCGATCTGATTCCATTGTACGGGATTATCGGGAGTTTGGCAAGTATGCCGGGGCAGTGCAACCTATGCCAGTCCGGAATCCAACCGCATGCCGAGATCGCCCGCCTTCCCGCGGGGATTAATCCATACCTGAATTTTCCGGCAGGCGAAAATGGAATTTCGGGAGCGCGCTGTGGTATGATTAGGGCGTTGGGGCGGTGTAGCTCAGTCGGTAGAGCAGCGGAATCATAATCCGCCTGTCGGGGGTTCGATTCCCTCCGCCGCCACCATTACCGGTTCCTTCTGATGAACACGTTTCCGCGAAAGTGACAGCGGTTGATTGCTTGCGTTTCCCTCCCACCTGATGGTTGGCCTACCTTCTCCCGTTCGGGAATGTTTCTGTCGTGGACTCCGTTAACCAACTGAGTGAATCGTCCATATGACCTTGCGTTTGAAACAATACACGCTGGCGGAAGAGATTGCCAACAGCCTTACCCATGGGGTGGGCGCCCTGCTGAGCGCAGGCTTCATGGGCGTGCTGCTGTACAACGCGTGGTCCACGGGTGATCCATGGCGGATTGCGGCGGCAGTTATTTTCGGGATGTCCCTCGTTTTTATGTATCTGGCGTCCACGCTGTACCATGCGGTTCCGGTTCCTTCGCTGAAACATCTGCTCCGCACGCTGGACCACTGCGCGATCTATATCCTGATTGCGGGGACTTACACCCCATTCCTGCTGGTGTCCATGCGGGGAACCCTGGGCTGGACCCTGTTCGGGCTGGTTTGGGGACTGACCGTGCTGGGATGCGCTTGGAAAGCCTTTTTCGTGGGGCGGTGGGACAAACTGTCCACGCTGCTGTATGTGGGTATGGGCTGGATTGTGCTCGTGGCGCTGAAACCCGCCGTTATGGCGGTGCCCCCGGGCGCAACGCTGCTCATGCTCTTCGGCGGGCTGGCCTATACCGGCGGGGTGATTTTCTATGTGTGGGACCGCCTGCCCTTCAACCATGCCGTCTGGCATGGATTTGTGCTGACCGGAAGCGCCCTGCACGCGGCCAGCGTTTTCGCTTACGTCATTCGATGAAGGGCACGGGCGCCTTACGTCGCGCCCGCGGGTTTTAGATTACACGCTGAGCGGAGCAGGAACAGATCTTTCGTTCTGAATCAAGGGGTCCGGACAGCGGTGACATAAGCCCGCGCCGTATCCCGGAAGGCTGCCAGCGGATCCACCAGGGATTCACACAGGGTCAGAACCGCGTTTTCCCCCTGTTCCTCGAGTACCCGGTCGGCCAGGCTGAACCGTTCCGGCAGATTCCCAACCTCAACAGAGGCATCCCGGGTGTATTCCCTGGGGAAATAGCGGGTAATCAACCGATCGACTTTTCGGGACGCCGCCCGCCCTGCCCGGGCCACGTTTTCGCGGGGCATTGTGTCCGCGTAAACCGGTGGTGCGGTTGCCGCGGATAACGTTTTCAGGATGGGGTTGCTGTACGGCGCGCCCCGGTCCAGTTCCGAGGTGATCAGCGGCGCCAGAAAAGCCTCCAGCGCCAGGTGCCGGTTTGACGCCAGCTGCACCGCCCGGTCTTTGGGGCCTGAAATGCCGATCATGTCCAGCAGATTGATGAAAATCATCCGGATTGCGCTGTATCCGGCCAGGGCGGTGGCGTGGTAAGGCATGGAGAGGTCCCCGATATAATGCAGCCCCCATCCGGTGAAGCGCCACCCCCAGTAGTCGTGGCCCGTCCGGAAGGCGAACGAGGCCAGGCGCCGGTACAGGCCGATGCGGTATTCGATCAGGCTTTTGCGGAGGAAGGGCGCGGCCAGGTTTACAATGGGCGATTCATGGAAAAAAGCCATGTGGAACGGCGCCTGGGACCCGTACAGCAGGTTGGGGTTGCCGTAGGGTTGGTTCCCGAAGCCGTACGCAGCGCCGGCAGATGTCTGGTTGTCGGCGAACAGTCCGATGTCCAGCCCGTAGTCCGGTTCATCGCAGGCGGAGACCAGAATTTCCAGGGCGTCCGCCTTTTCTCCCGGGGCCAGGGCCCGAAAACGCAGGAAGGCCAGTTCATCATAATTTCCGGCTACGGAAACGTCTTCCGGGGTCAGCAGGATCTTGGCGGCAGGTGTTTCCTCGCCGTACTCGGTAACATACAGGGGCGTTTTGATATTGGGATTGACCCGGATGGCCTGCAGGAACCGCTGGCGGACCGTGCCGCCGTCACCGGTGGCGGAAAAGGCCAGCGCGTCCGGCAGGGCGGGGTAGTTGGGTACGTTTGCCCTGGCCCAGCTCTCAATGGCTGAAAGTTCCGCGGCCAGTTCAGATTCCGTAGCCGAGAGAAAATCCTCCAGGGACTCCGCGCTGGCTGCCGGCGCTTCAGTGACCGCGGACAGGTTTTCAACTGCCGGCCGGGTGAACACCTGGTGGCGAAGCCACGCGGACGCTTCATGCTGAAAAGCCATGACGAACCCTGCCGTCAGCGTGAACACGACGGATAAGAATGTATGGTGGCGCATCTTTCCACTCCCCGGTTACGTTTTTTACCAATCGCATCATACCATAATTTACACAAACCCGGAACCAAACCGAAGGCCCTTCTAGTTACATGTGCAGTTTGATGTCGTTTTTTGCATCCGGCCAACCGGCGTGGCTCAAAATTGATTGGAAGGGGCGCAGACGGTAAAATGATAAGAAGGGGTTGCTTTAGGGACCGCGTATCATGGGATTGCTGGACAGATTCAAAGGATTCCGGGTGGTGCAGGGGACCCGGCTGAACCAGGATGGGAACGGCCAGGGCGACGGAGAGGAGGCTCAGTTTGAACTGAGCTGGGTAGGGCCGTACCGCATCATTGCGCCTATAGGTTCAGGGGGCATGGGCACCGTGTACAAGGCGATTGATCCGGTTAAAGACGTTACGGTAGCTATCAAGGTGCTGGACCGCCGTTTCGACCTGGACCG
>JAKOTZ010000060.1 GCA_029776995.1 Candidatus Hydrogenedentota bacterium | reverse complement strand
GTGTCTCTGCGCCGGCAGACACTGCTGAAAAAAGGCCAGGCGACTATCCACGGAATATCGCCTGGCCCGGAAAAAGCTTACTTGTAGTACTTCTTGGCGTCCGCAAGGGAAATCGGCTTGTAGTCGCCGGCGTGCCCCGCCTGCCCGAACGCCTGCATCCGCTCCACGTATACCTTGTACGCCGCTTCGCGGGCCGGCTTCAGGTAATCGCGCGGATCAAACTTCTCAGGCGACTCCGCAAAAACTTTACGGATCGCGCCGGTAATCGCCAGGCGGCTGTCCGTGTCCACGTTGATCTTGCGCACGCCGTGCCGGATACCGTCCTGGATCTGCTCCAGCGGAATGCCGAAGGTTCCGGGCATTTTCCCGCCATACTGATTGATGATGTCCACCAGTTCCTTGGGAACCGACGAAGAACCGTGCATAACCATGTGGCAGTTGGGCATGCGTTCATGAATCTGGTGGATCCGTTCCATGGCCAGTTTCGGAGGCAGCACTTCGCCGGTTACCGGGTCTTTCCGCCCGGACTTGTAGGCGCCGTGGCTGGTGCCGATTGCGACAGCCAGCGCGTCAACGCCGGTTACCCGCACGAATTCTTCCGCCTGGGCCGGATCAGTCAGGTGGGCTTCCACTTCCTTGTCAGACAACCCCGCGCCGTGACCGTCTTCAATGCCGCCCAGACAGCCCAGTTCTCCCTCAACCGTCACGCCAAAAAGATGCGCAATCTCAACAACTTTTTTCGTGATCGCCACATTGGCTTCGTAGGAATTCGGGGTCTTCCCGTCTTCCGCGAGAGATCCGTCAATCATGACCGACGTGAAACCCAGCTCAATGGCCTGTATGCAGGTTTCAACGCTGTTGCCATGGTCCAGGTGCATGGCAACCGGAATATGGGGATATTCCTCTACCGCGGCTTCGATCAGTTTCTTAAGGTAGATCATCTTGCTGTATTTCAGCGCGCCCCGGCTGGCCTGAATGATCACCGGGCTGTTGGTGTCATTCGCCGCCTGCATGATCGCCTGAATCTGCTCCATGTTGTTGACGTTGAACGCGCCAACCCCATAGCCGCCTTTCGCCGCCTCGTCCAGAATCTGACGCATGGGAACCAGTGGCATAATTGAATCTCCTTGTCTGGCGCGGCGTGAAAAACCGCGCGTGGGTTAGGGATCAAAATCCAGCCCGACCGGCAGGGTCCGCAGGACACGGACCGCTTACGCTTCCTCTTGCCGAAAAAGCCCAAAGGATTAATTGCCGACCGACTGCGGTTATTATATAGTATTCCCCTGCCCAGACGCAACCTGAATCCTGTTCAGCACAAAAACGGAAAATCCTGAAATGCAGGAAAAATCGTTTACTGTCCAATCCCCACTTCTGAAAAAATTACTTGCCGATATCCTGGGATTTCTAACTGCTTTCCTTGCAGTGGCTGCGGCTGCGTCTTTAGGGGGATTCTTTTCTCCCGGAGATTGGTACAGGACCCTGGAAAAACCGACCTGGAATCCGCCGGACTGGATATTTGGACCGGTCTGGTCATTCCTGTATCTCAGCATGGCCATTGCGGGTGGGCTCCTGTGGGTAGCGCGCCGTCATCAGGAAAAACCGGTAATCCCTGCCCTCCTGCTTTTCTTCGTGCAACTTCTGCTGAACGCGCTGTGGACGCCTCTGTTTTTCGGGCTGCACTGGATGGGAATCGCCGCGCTGGAAATTGTTGCGCTTAACCTTACTGTTTTTGCCTGTTGTATTATTTTCTGGAAGGTAAACCGTTTTGCCTCCGCGCTCTTCTGGCCTTACTGGGCCTGGGTTACTTTCGCCTCAGTGTTGAAAATAACGCTCTACCAGATGAACTCCTGATGTAAATAGATCGCGTCAAATCAGCACTGAATGTTCTTTGCGCCGATTCACCGGTAATCCTTGACGTTTTTCCGAATCTGAACGTATACTTAACACAGAGGCTTTTGTGGAAAATCGTTAGGAGCATATCCATGGCAAAGCGTGTTGTGATGTGCAGCATTGCCCTGCTGGTAGCGGGACTGGGATTTGCCGATCCGGGACCGGACAGCGTTGAATTAACCCGTACCGCTACGATTCTTGGTCCGGCTTCCAGTCCCCCGGACCACCTACTGGCCGCCGTCACGGTCACTGTGGCCGCCGGCGTCAATGTCGCCGGTTCCCTCACGGCCTTTGCCATCCAGGAAAACATCCCATCCGGGTGGACCTATATCTCTGTAGATTCCACACCAGCACCTGCCGTAGACGGGCCGGATCCAAACAATCCGGAGATCCTGAACTTCGTCTGGGTTGAACTTCCAAACCTGTCCAGCCCTTTTACCATGACGTATACTTTGGCCATTCCCGCATCCAGCACCGGCGGATCCATCACCGGACAGGTCTTGTACCGCACCAGCGGCGGCCCCCTGACGAGTGTTCCTGTTACGACCCAGCAGGATTTTTTCAACTGCCTTCTGATGACCCGAACCGCCCCCGCAAACTACAGGGCGGGTGACCAGGTTACGGTCACCGTCAGCGTAACCTCTTTCTGCGGCACTTCTTCAACCCAGCCGCTTACCGCCATGGGAATCGAAGAAACCATTCCCGCCACATGGTCCCTCGTATCCGTCTCCGGAAATTCCGGGGATATTCAGCCTGCTCCAGGCGCTACGGGCACCCTCAGTTTCGGGTGGACCACCTCGCCTGCTGCTTTTCCGATTACTTTCTCCTACGTGCTGAACGTGCCCCAGGATGCTTCCGGCAACGCGCAGATTGACGGGGTCATACTGAGCAGGCTTGGGCCCAGCGAAGAATTGACATCACCGCGCGAAGTTACCTCGATCGCGTACATACCCACCGCGCTGGTACCAAACGTAACAGGACAGACGGAAACCGACGCGCGGGCTGCCATCGAAGCGGTGGGGCTGACCGTCGGCACGGTTACCCGCCAATGTAACAACACACAACCCGAGAATACCGTTCTGGAACAGTCCCCGACATCCGGGACGCGCCTCGATCTGGGCGAGCCGGTAGACCTGGTGGTCTCCAATGGCCCATGCCAGGTAACGGTGCCCGATGTCGTCGGCCAGACATTATCTTCCGCCATTTCTACCCTGCTCAGCGCCGGATTTCAGATTGGCACAGCTACCCAGCAGTGTCACGCGACTTATCCTGGCGAAACAATTATCGGGCAGGATCCGCCCGGTGACTCCACAGCACTTTATGGTTCAGCCGTAAACCTCGTCCTCTCATCGGGACCCTGTCAGGTGGCTGTCCCCAATGTCACAGGACAAACCCAGTCCGCCGCGGCAGCAGCAATTACCGACGCCGGCCTGACGGTAGGCACAGTGACCCAGCAGTGCAGTGATACGGTACCGGCCGGATCGGTGATCAGCCAAGATCCTGTGGCTGGCACGCAGATAACATCGGGCAGCGCGGTGGATCTGGTGGTGTCAAACGGTCCATGCCAAAGTGTGGTATCGGTCCCTGACGTGATGGGCCAGACTGAATCTGCTGCAACCGCAGCCATTACCGGAGCCGGCCTGACCGTTGGTTCGATAACTACCCAGTGCAGCGACACCGCCCCCGCGGGATCGGTGATCAGCCAGGTGCCGGCTGCAGGAACGCAGGTACAACCTGGAGCGACAGTGGACTTAGTGATCTCTACCGGAGCATGCAACGCCATCGTTCCGGACGTCGTAGGACTCAGCCTGGAAGCGGCCCAAGCGGCTCTGTCGGTCTACAGTTTCACTGTGAATACCACCGACGCCTGCAGTGATACCGTACCTGCGGGAAATGTAATCAGCCAGAATCCGGTTGCGGGAACACTAGTCTCCTCCGGAATTTCAGTCAATCTCGTCGTCTCATCGGGTAAGCCAATAGTACCTGATGTGACCGGGCTCCTATAGGCAAACGCTGAGGCGGCCATTACCGGGGTTTTAGGACTAAGTGTGGGAACCATATCCTTCGCATGCAGTGACACCATATCGGCTGGAAATGTAATCAGCCAGAGCGTCGAGCCGGGTGAAACCGCATGTGATACTTCTATTGATCTGGTCATTTCCACCGGGGCATGTGATGCAATCGTTCCTGACGTGTTAGCGCTTACATTGGAAGAAGCCCAGTCTGCTTTGTCTGTCTACGGTTTTGCCGTGAATGTGAGTGAGGCGTGTAGCGACACGGTACCTGCGGGCAGCATAATCAGTCAGTACCCGGTTGGCGGCACGCCGGTGACACAGGGTTCAACGGTGGATCTGGTGGTGTCCACGGGGCCGTGCCCGGTGACAGTACCAGACGTGACTAATCAGACGGAATCCGCAGCAAATGTTGCGATTACCGGAGCCGGCCTGACCGTTGGCACGGTAACCACCTAGTGCAGCGATACGGTACCGGCAGGTTCAGTGATCAGCCAGAACCCGCTTGCTGGTACGTCTGTACAGCCCGAGACTGCGGTGGATCTGGTCATCTCCAGCGGCCCGTGCGATGCGGTGGTGCCGGACGTGGTAGGGCTTACCCTTGAAGCGGCCCAGGCGGCACTGTCGGGATACAGCTTCAGCGTGAATGTGTCCGAATCGTGCAGTGACACGGTTCCGGCGGGATCGGTAATCAGCCAGAGCCCGGCGGGCGGTACGCCGGCGACCCAGGGTCCGGGAACGGTAGTGAACCTGGCGGTGTCCACGGGTCCGTGTCCGGTAACAGTGCCCGACGTGACGGGCCAGACAGAATCCGCGGCAACTGCTGCTATTACTGGA
>JAKOTZ010000220.1 GCA_029776995.1 Candidatus Hydrogenedentota bacterium | reverse complement strand
CCGCGGCGCCCACCAGGATGATGGACGGCGTTGCTGTGCGGGTCGCGGTATGGGCTTCAAAGCTGAGGGCGATAGGATCGCTGGAGGGCAGCGGCGCCGTAATCTTTACCCAGTCTCCCGTGGCGTAGGCGCCGAAGTTGAGGTCATTAATGGAAAATACCGGCGAGCCGTTTGCCTGGATCTGGAAGTAATCGCCGCTGCCGTTCCACTGGGGAATCTTGATCCACGCGAACAGTTTCGCGGTGAAGGTATTCGGATAACGGAACCGGACGCACTGCGTGCCGTCGCACTGATCAGCCGAATCCGTTGAAATCAGGTCGGCAAACGTAAGAGGCGGCGCGCCGAACTCCGGCGTGGTAAGCGCCCAGTCAACAGGTCCGAACTCGAAACTGGGATTTTGCAGCAGGTTTACCGCGTAGAACGTCAGGATCATGGGATGCAGCGGCGTTACCTGCAGGTCGTCCAGCACGAACTGCGTGTCCAGGGGAGTTACCGGATCAGTGGGCCGGGAGATGCGGCACGCGATAGACAGTTCTTTCACCGAAACCGGCGGGAACGAAAGCTGGACGGGGATACAGGAGGTCGGCGCCGCGAACAGCGGATCATCCGCGGGGAATATCCGGAGGCTCGCCAGCGTGCCCAGTTCATCATAAACCCGGACATCCAGCGTGTCGACCGACATGGTATCCGGATTCTTCTGGGGCACCGATATCTTCATGTTCAGCCGCGGATTTCCGAAACCGCCCAGGGGAATGATGGTCGTTATGCCCGGGAGTCCGAGGCTGACCGAGAAGGAAAGCGGCGGCTGCGTTACTCCCGCGCTGAGGAACCACGCCTGGACTGCCGGATCTGGGATATAGGTGAACGTCAACGGGTCCAGCGGCGCCAGGGGAGGGACAAACGGGTCCCGCGGCAGCAGATCGCTCCGCATTTCCGCTGCGGCCAGCAGACACAGTGACGGGTTGGCCGGCGCGGATCCTGCCGCAAGATTCGCGCGGATGATGATGTTGTGCACCCCGAGGTATGTGCTGAGGCTGAATCCGTAAATCCGCATACTTCCCATATTGACGGAAAGGTCAGCGGTATCCAGTACGCCGACGGGAGCGCCGGATTCATCATCCACGAAAATCTCTATCACGTCACCGGGGTTAACGTCCTTCGCCTGAATCCACAGGTGGAGATAGGGCGCGGCCAGGGTTACCGGTACGGCATTCAGCACTACCCGCTGGGTGTTGATGGGAGGCACCGGCGGCAGGTTCAGGGGCTGGCGCAGTTCATACAGCAGCTGGGCCGGCGCGCCTGGTGCGGGCATACTCAGATCGACCCGCTGATCCAGCACGGCTGGGATATTCCCGTAGTTGACCGGGTTGACCAGGCGCAGTTCCTGTTCATTATCCGGTAGGACCGGTCCCGTTCCGGGCCTCAGCCAGGCGTGCCAGCTTCCTCCCTGTGGATTGCCGTCCTGCGTGATAACGTTGTTTACAGGCGCGCCGGTCACGGTCCAGTCCGAGGAACCCAGCTCGAAGTCGCCGTTCCGGACGGCATTTCCTCCAGTCGGACCTCCGCCGAAACGCACGACAAAATCCGTGGGCAGCGGGCCGCTGGTGATCACGTCCCCATCCAGCGCGATATCCTTGTCCAGGACGATCGGAGCGGTAAG
>JAKOTZ010000200.1 GCA_029776995.1 Candidatus Hydrogenedentota bacterium | reverse complement strand
AATTTCACGCCGGACCGGCAGATACCTGAGGACCAGGAACTCGCGCAGGTGGATATCCATGTAACCCGTTTCGCGCCGGACGGCTGCCTTGAATATTATCCCGCCATCCGGCGGCCCATGAGCGAGCTGGATTTTCTTCGGGTTGCCTACCGCGCGATGTGGCTGGACTATTTTTCAGAGGGCGGCATGTCTCCATCCCGGGAAGAAGAAGCCCTGCGCGCGTTTGTTTCTTTCTATGAGGTTCCCGGCCCGGAAGAATTGGGCCGATGGTTTCAAACCCACCGTCAGTCCTTTCAGGAAATGGCTGACCTGGCCTCCCGGGGCAGAGCCCTGAGTGAGCGCCTGATTGCCCACCTGGAACGGCGTGGAAGCATGATTGAAGCCCGGAACATGGTTCGGGAACTTACGCGGCTGGACGAGTCTATCCGGGTATTTTCAGAAGTCCACCACGGCTGCCGGCCGCTGGTCACCATGGCGCGTTTTGAACGGGACAATCTGGAGGGAATGGATCCCCTGCCTCTGGCCCGTTCCACGCGGGATATTTACGGAGCCATGGTCGAACGCTGCATACTGATGGGCGATAAAATCAACCGACTTTCCGCCCTGCTCAATCCGGATAAATCGGCATAGGCTATTTTTCGACCCGTTTTCCGGAGCATTTTTTCAGAATATTTTCCTGATTCATCAAAAAATTTTTCCGGCATTTTTATTGATATTTTTCGTAAATCATTTTATTTCAATGAATTAATATTTTTACGGCGGGGAATGAAATGATGAAAAAAAGCTTGCATTTTGGGTGTACTTGTGTTAAAATATTAAAGGATTAAGAAAGTTCGCAAGTAAAGAATAGCGAACAGCTAAAGGAGACGACCCATGGCAGAATCTACACCCGCACTGAACACCGACCTGGAAGCGGCGCTTAAAGCCCTGGAGAAACGGGTAGGCGCCCTGGAAGCACGGGTGGACAAGGACCGCCTGTGCATCGGCGTCATGAAAGGCGATCTGGACTACACGATGGCGGCTTTCATCATCGCGCTGGGCGCCGCGGCATACGACATGGAAGTGGACATGTTCTTCACCTTCTGGGCGACGGCAGCCCTGCGGGATCCCAAAAAATCCGTTAAAAAGGGGCTGCTGGACCGGATGTTCGGGATGATGCTTCCCAAAGGGTCGAAGAAGCTTCCGCTCTCCAAAATGCAGATGCTGGGCATCGGCCCGAAGATGATCCGGGCCGTCATGAAGAGCCGCAACGCCAAGTCCCTGGAAGAACTGATGAAAGAGGCTGCCGACATGGGCATCCGTATTCACGTGTGCACCATGTCTATGGAAGTGATGGGCATCCGGAAAGAAGAGCTTATCGATTACCCGCACATGGACTTCGTGGGGGTAGGCACGTTTGTTGATATGTTTTCCGAAGCCCGGCAATGTTTTTTCATGTGATCCCATCGGCACACAGGATTTGAACCATGGCTGAACCGGAAGCAATCCTCTCCCCCGCCGCGGACCACATTGATGAAGGGTCCTGTCAGCTGGTTTCGGAATTCTTTTCCGTATACAGCAACCCGACCCGGATCAGCATTTTCTGCGCGCTGCGCGACGGGCGAAAAACGGTATCTGAACTGGCTGAGCGGGCGAACGTGTCCCTGCAGAACGCATCCCAGCACCTCCGCATCATGCGGGACAAAGGCGCTGTCACCGCGGAGCGCGAAGGGCAGCGGGTGTACTACACGATATCCGATCCCCGTTTTGTCGCGGGGGTACGGCTGATATACGAGGCACTGACCGACCAGTTGCGCCGCCGGGCGGGACAAAGCACAGATGGACTGTTCCTCCGGGAATCCGAACGGGCGTCCTCCCTGCCCGCGGCCGCAACGGGCCTGAACGCATAAATCAACAACAACACACAACTGACAGGAGACAGCGTTATGTTGAGCAAAGATGAACTCAAAGCACTGAACGTGGAAAAAGAAGTGGACGCGCGGGGCACGGCCTGCCCGGGGCCGCTGCTGGAAGCCAAACGGGCCATCAGCGAAGTCTCTTCAGGCGGCGTCATGATGGTGCTGTCATCGGACAGCGGCACGCCGTCGGACATATCCCGCTGGGCCACCAAAGCGGGACACGAGTATCTGGGAGATTATGAGGACGACGGATTCTGGCGGGTCTACGTGAAAGTGAAATGACATGAGCAGCACGTCCGGAACAATCGCCGACACCAAACGGATCCTGGTGTTCTCGACGGACGCCATATCGGATCCTGGAATCGATCTGGCGGGCAGCGCGCATATGCATTATCCGACCGGGGTACGCGTGCTGCCCGTTCCCTGTTCCAGCGGCATCAAACCGGACTGGATCCTGTACGCCTTGCAGTCCGGTTTTGACGGCGTGTTCATCGCGGCGTGCGGCGGGGACTGTCCCCACCTCTCGGACTGCAGCGCCAGGACCGGCGCCATCGTGCGTCGGGCTCAGGAATTGCTGAAAGAAGCGGGAATCAGCCCGAAACGAGTGAAGATGTCCGGAATCTGTTCCGTGTGCGCGGAGGCTTTCGTGGCCCACATGGAAAATTTCCAAAAGGAGCTGGCCAGCCTTGAAGCCTGAAGAATCCCACACAGAACCAGAACGCCTGGAATGCGATGTAATGGTAGTCGGAGCCGGCGCGGCTGGACTGGAAACCTCCCTGACCCTGGGCGACATGGGTTTCCAGGTGCTGCTGGTAGAGAAAAATCCGAGCGTGGGCGGAAAAAGCATCCTGCTGAGCAAGGTATTTCCAACGCTGGACTGCGCCAGCTGCATCGCCACGCCGAAAATGGCCGCGGGAACCCACCACCCCGCCATCCGGCTGCTGAATTACACCGAAGTGGAATCTATCGTTCGGGAAGAGGATGGGACCTTCCGGGTTGATGCGGTTAAGAAACCGACATTCGTAAACCCGGAGCTCTGCACGGGGTGCGGCGCGTGCGAGCTGGCCTGTACGGTGGCCCTCCCGGATGAATACAATTACAATCTGGTGGCCCGCCGCGCGGCGCACATTCCTTTCCCCCAGGCCGTCCCGAAAAAATCGGTCATCACCCGAACCGGCACCGCGCCGTGCACGCACACCTGCCCGGCAGGAGTAAGCGCCAGCGGATACGTATCCCTGGTCCGCTGCGGGCGGTATGAGGAAGCCTTCAGGCTGCATCTGGAAGACGCGCCCCTGGTGGGCAGCCTCGCCCGGGCCTGTTACGCCACCTGCGAAGGCGAGTGCACCCGGGGCGATTTTGAGGGGCCGGTACAGATTCGGGCCATCAAACGGTTTATGGCAGACTGGTATTACGCGCGGCATCCGGTACCGGAATACGGTCCCCCGGAAACTCGGACAGGAAAGCGGATCGCTGTGGTGGGAGGCGGTCCGGCCGGGCTCTCGGCAGCCTACCATCTTGCCCGGCGGTGACACGACGTAACCGTGTTCGAGGCGTCTCCGGCCGCCGGCGGCATGCTCCGCTGGGGGATTCCGGCGTACCGCGTTCCGCGGGAAGTGCTGGACCGGGACATCCTGAACATTACGGCGCTTGGCGTCGAAATCCGGACCAATAGCCGGGTGGAATCGGTTAAGCGGCTGCTGGAGAACGGGTACGACGCGGCGTTTGTCGCGGTGGGCACCCAGATTCCGAAAGTGGTGCCCATTGAAGGCCGGGAACTGGCCCGCGTGGAAGACTGCGTCGGTTTCCTGCGGAACGCGGCATCGGCATCCCTGCCCGACCTGACCGGTAAACATGTGGTGGTGCTGGGAGGCGGCAACGTGGCCATGGACGTGGCCCGCACGGCAATCCGCCTGAACACTGCCAGCGTATCGATCGTATACCGCCGGATTAAAGAACAGATGCCCGCGCACGATTTTGAGGTCCGGGAAGCGGAAGAAGAAGGCGTCAAAATCTACCCGCTTGCCGCGGTTAAACGGGTCGTGCTGGATGAACAGGGCCAGCCGTGGCTTGAATATCCGCGGGTTGCGTCCGTGGAAGGCAAAGGCGACCGGGTACGGATGGAAACTGTTCCGGGATCCGAGCAGCGCATCCGGGCCGACGTGGTTATTCTGGCGATCGGCATCACACCGGATACAAGCCCCTTTGCCGGGGAGCTCGCTCTGCGCGCGGACCAGACCATCGAGGCAGATCCGGAAACCCTGCAGACCTCGCTGCGCGGAGTGTTCGCCGGCGGGGACGCGGTGATCGGACCATCCAGCCTGATCGAAGCGATCGGACTGGGAAAACGGGCAGCTTTCTACATGGACCGCTACCTCAGCGGCCAGCCGCTGGACAATGTCGCGTTTGACCAGCGGCTCCCCATGGCTGATAAGAACGCGGTCATCGAAAAAGCGCGCCGGGTCTCAGTCCGCCCCCCCGCAGACGTGCCCAAGCAGCCTCCCGCAAGGCGGGCGAAGAACTTTGATCCCTACGAAGGGGCGCTGTCGGAAGAGGAAGCCCGAGCCGCGGCCAACCGCTGCCTGGACTGTGGCGTGTGTTCGGAGTGCCGGCAGTGCGAGAAGGCCTGCGTGGCCGGGGCGATTGACCTGCACATGCGTCCGAAACCGGTGGAAATCCACGCGGGGGCGGTGGTCCTGGCCACGGGCTTTTCAATCCTGGATCCAACCCTCAAGGAAACCACCGGATTCGGTCGGTATCCGAACGTTATCACCGCGCCGCAAATGGAGCGCCTGCTGGCGCCAACGCGGCCCTACAATTCCGTGCTGCGTCCGTCGGACGGAAAACAGCCGGAGAATATTGCCTTTGTGCTGTGCATGGGCGCCCGAGACCACAGCGTGTGCAATCCGCTGTGTTGCAGGATCGGGTGCATGTATTCCGTAAAACAGGCGCAGCTGATCATGGGCGCGCTTCCCCTGGCGGAAGTGACGATCTATTACATCGATATACGCGCGTTCGGCAAAGGGTATGAAGAATTCTTCGAACAGTCCAAAGGCATGGGCGTTACTTTCGTGAAGGGCAAAGTGGCGCTGATTGAAGAAACGGACAACCATGACCTGGTGCTGCATTACGAGGATATGAGCGGAAGCGGAGGCCGCAAAACCGCCACCCACGACCTGGTTGTGATTTCAGTTGGGCTGGTGCCCAATACGGACGCCACCCGTTTCTTCCGGAAAACCGCGCCCGATACCGACGATTACGAATACGTGCGGGAAATCGTGGCTACGGGCGATCCTGCCCGCACCAGCATGGACGGCGTGTTTGCAGCCGGCACGGTATCGGGAGCGCGTGACCTTCCGGATTCGGTACTCCACGCGGGAGCAGCCGCGGCACAGGCCGCAGCATACCTTAAACGGTCGCTACGCAACAGGAAGCTTACGGTATGAGCAATGAAACACACGCGGATAAGCCGGTTTCCCGCGCGCCCAAAATTGGGGTATTCGTGTGCCACTGCGGCGGCAATATCGCAGATTACGTGGACGTGGAAGCCGTCGCGCGGGCCGTTGCGGACGAGCCGGGGGTTTATCTCTCCCGGGACCAGGTCTTCTCCTGCTCTGACGCCGCCCAGCAGGACATGATTGACGTCATCACCGCAGACCAGCTGGACGGCATTGTCATCGCGTCGTGCTCGCCCAAACTGCACATGCACACGTTTCGGAATATGGCCGGGCGGGGCGGCATGAACCCATACCAGTATGTCCACGTCAACCTGCGGGAACAGTGCGCGTGGGCGCACCGGAACGACCGGGAAGCCGCGACGCGCAAAGCCATCGCGCTGGTGCGCGCCGGCATCGCCAAATGCCGGCTGACCCGGCCGCTGGAACCGATCACCCTGAAAACCACCCCGGCCGCCATGGTTATCGGCGCGGGCATCACCGGACTGCGCAGCGCCCTTGCGCTTTCGGACCTCGGCATCCAGGTGCACCTTGTGGAGAAATCGGAACATGTGGGCGGCTACGTCGGCCAGTGGCACGCCTTATTCCCGGACGACGTGGACGGCAACCGCCTGGTTTCCGAACTGATGGAACAGATCCGCCGGCGGGATAATATCACGGTATATACCGGCGCTGAAGTCGTTGATAAAAGCGGCGTGGTCGGTGGATTTACCCTGACCATCCGCAGGTCGAACGGCGAAACGGAAACGGTTCAGGCCGGTGCTGTTATCGTGGCCACCGGAACCGAACTGTACCAGCCCGCCGCCGGCGAATTTGGATGGGGACATCCCCGAGTCACCACGCTGGACGCCTTTAAACGGCACGCGGAATCCGCGTCCGATGGAACCCTCACCTGGGATGGAACTCCGGTTCGGACTGTCGCCTACATCTACTGCGTGGGCAACCGGCAGAAAAAATCCGCGTCCTGCCCAAATCCCAACACCTATTGCGGACGCTACTGCTGCTCGGCCACAGTGCACACGTCCGCCTGGATTTCGAGACGGTTTCCGCAGGTGCGGCAATACCACCTGTTCCGGGACATGCGCGCTTACGGCCGGAATGAACTGCTCTATGAGGAAGCCCGGAACGCCGGCGCGGTTTTCATTCGCTACGGGGAAGACGATCCGCCTGTTGTTTCCTCAGAAGGGAATGACCGGGTATCGGTAACGGTCAAAGATCAGCTGACCGGCGGCGAAACGCTTGAAATCCCCGCGGATCTGCTGGTGCTGGTCACCGGACCGGTGCCCGCGCGGAATGAATCATTGCAGCAGATTCTGAAGCTTCCGCTGAGTAAAGAGGGCTTTTTCAAGGAAATCCACCTGAAACTGCGCCCCGTGGAAACGGTCATAGACGGGGTATTCATCGCGGGAAGCTGCCAGAGCCCCAAGAACCTGGAAGAAAGCGCCAGTTCGGGACTTGCGGCAGTCAGCAAAGCCGCCGCCCTGCTGCTCAAAGGCTCCGTGAACAAGGAGCCGCTGATCGCGCGGGTCAATCCGGAGGCCTGCGCGTGGTGTGGCCAGTGCGACGCGGCGTGCCCGTACGGCGCGATTGAGTGTGTCAACGAAAACGGACGGGAAGTGGCGCGGGTAATTGAATCGCTGTGCAAAGGAGAAGGCGCCTGCGTACCGGTCTGCCCAAAAGATGCCGTATTTGTCGAGGGCTGCACGGATGACCAGATTCGCGGCATGATCCGGTCGCTGGCGGAAGATCCCGAACCCGCGCGGCAGGAGGCGCAGGCATGAGCGGAATCCGACGGCAACCTCGAGACCTGGCGGAAATCATGCGGGACGAAATGGTCATGCGCGACCGCATCCTGAAATTGCTGGACAACGCGCCCCGCACCGTGCCGGAGCTTGCAGAAGCGATGGGATATCCGGCGGAAGAAGTCATGTACTGGGTCATGGCCATGCGCCGATACGGCCTGATTGCTGAAACGGGAAAACCGGACGGAGACGGATATTTTAAATACACCCGCGCGAAGGAAACCCACACATGAGCAGGATCAACCCTCAATTTCTTGATGAAGTCCGCCAATCAGGTCCGTTCAACGCCACGGCCTGCATGAACTGCGGCACCTG
>JAKOTZ010000187.1 GCA_029776995.1 Candidatus Hydrogenedentota bacterium | reverse complement strand
CTCCTGGCACAGGATCAGCAGATTCTCGTTTATGTAATCCTGTATTTTTTTAAGGATCTCTTTTTTGTCCTCGTAACCGGCTATAGCTTTGCTAATAAATCGGCCTGCTGCAGTCCAGTTACTCTTAAAGGACGCGATTTCCTGGTCCAGCCGTTCCGGGTGGCTCAATACCGCGTCAAAAACGGATTCCACGCATTTAATCTTCCTCGGCAGCACGGCAGGAACCTTCGGCATGTCCAGCAGAGGCGTTAATTCCTTCGCAATCAGGTCCAGAAGTTGCCTGAACTGCCGTCCCCGGCGGAGTCGGTCCACATACAGCTGAACAGCCCTCCTGTCCTGCAGCCAATAGGTCTGCAGATCCGCCGGATCGCCGCAGAGTTCCGCCCGATCCTCCAGCAACTGCCTGACACGGACCCGGAGCTTCATCAGCGTTTCCAGCATGTCCCGGGTCTTCACCAGGCCGAGGCTTTCGCACAGGAGCAGCGTATCCGGATCCTCCTCCCGCAGCAGGCGGTTCAGCGCGCCCTCCAGATAATCCGAAAACAGCAGGCGCGTTTCGGTGTTGTCCAGTACCCGCGCGTCCGGGTTGATGCCCAGCAGCAGCGCGTGCTGGCGCAGCAGCCCCGCGCAGAAACTGTGGATCGTCGAAATCCGCGCGTTTTCCACGTCCCGCTCGATCGCCTGCCAGTCCACCGCGGCGTCCCGGACCATCGCGGCCCGGGCCCGATCCCGGCACTCGCCGCGAAGGCGGGTCTTCATTTCCAGAGCGGCCTTTTCCGTGAACGTAATGGCCACGATGCGGCTCAGATCCACCCGACCACGCCGCTCAGCCGCTGTATTCCCTTCCAGCAGGCTGACAATCCTCCCTATCAGGGTCCGGGTCTTTCCGGAGCCGGCTCCCGCGTCCACCAGGATCCGACGCTTCCGCGACTGGATCAGATCGTTTTGTTCTTTACTGAAATCGGCTGCCGTAAACATGCCTCACACCTGTTCCGATTCATCTTCAGCGGTTTCATCTTCTTCAGCGGACACGTCCAGCCCCATTATTCTGGCTTTGGACTGAACCCTGAACTGCTGATAACGCCCAGAAGGTACACAGCCGGCCGCCAGTCCGTCCCACGTCACCGGAACAAAAACCCCTGTCCGAATGCCCGTAACGGCCCGGGCTGCCGCATCCTGGGCTCTTTCAAAAGCCAGGTTCCAAAGCTCTTCCGGCGACATCCCATGGGTTGGATGGTCTTTTTTTTTGTATTCTTTGAACGTATCCGGAATTTTCCTGCATCTGTGTTTTCGGTCAGTTACCGACAGATAGACTGCTTTCTCACAGTGCCAACCAAACAGCTCGCGGACCGCCAGAGCGTACAGGGTCAACTGCACGTCAACGCCTTGCTTCACGGCTTTGGATGCTGGGATCTGGCCGGCTTTATAATCCACCAACCGGCAGATTTTTTGTTGCCGGTTCAGGATATCAATGCGGTCGATCCGGCCCGCGAAACGCAGGAAAACCCCATCCTTTTCCACAGCCAGCGGGTCGCCCACAGACCGGAATACGGACAATTCTTCCCCCGGCGAGCTTTTCAATTGTTCCGCTGACGGGCCGCGGGATTCATGGCCAAACGCGACTTCCAGTCCGGCTCCCAGTTGTTCCCCCGGGTCCTTACCGTATTTGGAGGCATGATCCTGCAGGAAACGGGCGGTCTTGTCCGCCAGATAACACAGCTCCCGATCCAGCGCCGCTGGCGTAAGGTTGTTGAGCCTGGTCCGGTAGCCTGCGGCGCGGGCGCGGTAAAGTTCCAACAGACACTCCTTCTGCGTGAACTGTTCGAGCTGTTCAGGCTGTTTAAACACCTGTTGCAGCACGTCGTGGATCAGCGAGCCCCGGACCATCGGCGACATTTCCAGGGTGCCGGCCGGCTGGTCCAGTTCATCCACTCCCAGCACGTCCGAAACAAAGAAGGTATAGGGACACTTGAGGTACTGCTCCAGCCGGCTCACGCTGAACCGGCGCTCAGGGCCGTATTTGCGCGCCAACCACGCGCGGGTATCGCTGCCCGCCAACACGCCGTCGTATCGGTCAAACGGCTGGTTGCGGTCATGGCGGCGCCGTTCCACATCCAGCCCGTGGCGTATCGCCTGCAGGCAGCGCAGCTGCGCGGGATCCGCCAGGGTTTCCGCCTGCTGCCAGGCTTTCTCCGAGGATATCGGATCGCCCGCCAAAGCCGCGGCGACTGTCAGCGCGTCGTGAAATACCCCAGGCCGGCCTTTCAGTTCTTCCGGAAGTTCGCCCGGAACCGGAAAAACCGCGTTCCCATCTTCCTTTTCGCCCAGGAGATACCTGATTTCCTCCAGGAAGCTGCCGGGAAACATCTCGCCCCCGTCCGGTCCCTGCAGCCGCCAGCTGAGCGCCACATCTTCCCGGTCCCGCTCCAGCGCGCCAATCAGCATCAGCGACTGCCTTAATCCCTTCTCGCGCGGACCATCCAGCGTAACGCCCAAACGGTTGCTGAGCCGCGCCAGCGATTCCGCGCTGTACACGGCGTCCCCGCCCGAAACGGCCGGAAAGATCCCTTCATTCATTCCGGCGACGTACAACCGTTTCACGCCGGGTTTTCGCAGCAGGTCTGTTCCGCCCAGCAGAATGCCCCAGGCACCGGAAGGCTGAGGCCACGGCGTTTCCCGAACGGCGCGAAACACCAGCCCGGCAAAAGCCTCCCGGCGGATTGTCCGGCCCGGATCCGATACGTCAAAGAGCTCCGCCAGCACCTCTTCCAGCAGATCCCAGGCGGAGAGTTCAGCCTCCGCGGATCCGCTGTCACCGCCAACCAGCTGCCCCAGGAGCGATGAATTAATCCCCATGCGGGACAGAACTTCTTCCAGTTTCTCCACGTATCTCCGTACCGTACCTGTTTCAGGAATTTCGGCTAAAAGATTCCGCAGCCATTTGCACCATCCGACGAAGCAAGAAATCACTTCAGCCCACCGTTCCCGCGGTTCCTCCAAGCAACCCTTTTCCAACAGGGATTCCAGATACGTTTCGGGATACTCCAACGCAAACCGGGGAAGCATGCGCCTGAGCATCTCCGGAAACCGCTCACGCGCCTTCGCTTCGGGACACTGATCTGCCCGCGCGATCAGAGGGTGCTCACTGAGCTCAAGCGCGACGGCCGCATCGAAGGCTTCCAGCACCCGGGCCAAAAGGCACACAAGGCTTCCGGCCAGGCTTTCGGAAAGCATCGGCGCGTAACGGCTGGAAACGGGGACTTCCTGCCGTTTGAAGGCGCGCTGAAAGATCCAGCCGCATCCCTGGATATCCGGAACTACCACTGCCACGGATCCGGGGTCCTCGCCCTGTTCGATGACCCGCAACCGCACGTCCCGCGCGATCCGGTCGGCCTCGTCATAAACATCCACGCTGGGCAGCAGGCGTATATTGCGTTTCAGTGACGCCTTCCTCTGGTCGTATTCAGCCTCTTCGGGCGGCACGCGGCTGCCAAACCACGATGCCAGCCATTGGCCCCAGGTCTTTGGCGGATTAGGTTTTTCTTCTGTCACGCGTACGCTGACAGATTCCGCCTCCAGCAGCCGCAGCGATTCGAGGCACCGCTGCTGCAGCAGAAACAGTCCTCCCCGTTCCGCCCGGACATCATAATGGAGGCGGATGACCGTCCGTTCCAGGTACGGGACCATGGCCTTCAGAAAGCGGATCTGCGACGGCGTGAAATCCTCAAAACCATCCAGGTAGAGATACCTGATTTCACCCAACGCGTCCTCTCCCCGCGTCCGGACCTGTTCCTCGGCCAGCCAGTAGAGGCCGGGCACGTCGCAGGCTCCCGCCTCTACCAGCTTTTGCTGGTACCGCCGGTATACTTCCAGCACCAGACGGTCCACCGGCATGTCATTTCCAATCCGCTCCTCAAACGTTTCCGGAGGGATCCCGGCCTGTTTCAGGGCCGTAATCGCGTCCAGCAGCTGGAAAGCCAAACCGGCAATGCCTGTTTCCCGAATCTGAATGCCTGCCGTTTCGCCCGCCTCGCGCAGCGTTTCCTCCAGGCAGTTCTGCACCATCAGACGGCGTTCCCGGGAATCCACCAGCAGCGGATCCATCCCGCATGTCCGCAGAAGTTCATGGGCAAAAGCGGAAAATTCGCAGAAAAATGCGCCGAATATTCCCGTGTAATGGCCCTCCCGGGCCAGGCGAACCGCCCGCCAGGAAGCCAGCGCGCGGGTGGGATAAATCAGCGCGCCGGATGTCCGGTGCTGAAGCGCTTCATATTCCAGTTCCCCCGGATCATCCTTCAGCGCCGCGGCAAGGCGGATCTCCACTGACGACGCCATACGCACCTCCAAGTCACTTGTGCTAGCCGGGATTATACCTTTCTTCAGCCCATCAACAAAATATGCCGGATTTTATTCTTGACAACGACTATATATTGTGTTATCATTTTTCCGGGATATTATATATTGTGCAATTTCGGTTAATCATTCCCTTTTTGGGCCGGGTGTGCGAAAGGAGATTCCGATGACACTCGACGATATAACAGTCATCGGCCAGCAGGCCATGCTGGTTACCCTTATGGTGGCCGCGCCCATGCTCCTGACGGGCATGGTGGTGGGGCTGGTGATCAGCCTGCTCCAGTCCGTAACCCAGCTCCAGGAAATCACCCTGAGCTTTGTCCCGAAAATCATCGCCGTTATGGTTGCCTTTGTGGTGTTTATGCCATGGATGTCCGGTCTGCTTTCCACGTTCATGCGGGAACTTTTCACCGGTTTCCCGCGCTACATTCAATAGGCGGCAGCAATGGTGCTGGAAGCTGAATGGTTTAAGCTGTTCGCGCTGGTGCTGATCCGGTTCTCCGGAGTCATGGCCACCGCCCCCGTGCTGGGCTCGGGAAGCGTGCCCATGATGCTTCGGGCCGCCATTGCCGCCGCGACAGCCCTGCTGGTTACGCCGCTGATCGCGCCTCTGGCCGATCCCCTGCCGAGCGATCCTTACGCCTACGGGTTCCTGGCTGCCGGCGAACTGGTCATCGGGCTCTGTATCGGCTTCGTGGTGACCCTCGTGTTCGCGGCGGTACAGATGGGTGGGCAGATCATAGACATGCAGAGCGGCTTCGGCATGATGAACATCTTCAATCCCGCCGCGGAAACCCAGTTCCCGGTCTTCGGTTTTTTCCTGTTCATACTGGCCGTTTTTTTTCTGCTGGCCATCGACGGCCATCACGTGATCCTGCGCGCGGCTGCCGCTTCGTATGAACATATCCCGCCCGGCGGGTTCCAGGCGAATGGGCCGGCTTTCGGGGAGCTGGCGCGGCGGGGCGCATGGATTTTCTCTGACGGACTCATCATTGCGGCTCCCGTGGCAGCTGCCATGTTCCTGGCTTACGGAACCCTGGGCTTACTGGGTCGGGTAGTGCCGCAGATCCACCTCTTTATTATTGGTTTTCCTCTGACCATGGCCCTGGCCATGCTGGTTATGGCAACTTTTATCGGCCTCTACCTTGAACTCCTGGACGGCATGTTTTCCCGGATTTTCCGGGATCTGGTGTGGATCGGACGGGTAATGGGATGACCGATCATGCCTGAAGATACCGGCGGTGAACGAAATATCCCGGCAACCCCGCACAAGCGGAGCAAGGTCCGGCAGGAAGGCAATATCGCCCGCAGTCAGGATCTGAATGCCGCGGTATCTCTTTTTGTCGCCTTCATTGGATTTTATTTCCTCGGATCCTGGATGATGGAGCGGATCCTGGCGGCCGGGTATTTTTTCCTTTCGGAAATTCCAAACCTGCTTCCGGAACGCACCCCGCCCCGTTACGCGCTGACGGTCATGCTGCTTCACACGGCCGCCTGCGCGCTGCCTTTCATGCTCCTGATGGCAGGCGCGGGACTGCTCTCCAACCTGCTCCAGGTGGGGTTCCTGTGGACAGCCAGGCCTCTGGTGCCGAAACTGTCTCGCCTCAACCCGATTACCGGATTCCAGCGTTTCTTCACCCTGCGCAGCGCGCTGGAACTGTTTAAGTCGCTGATAAAACTGGCCGTCGTGGGTACTATCGCCTGGACTGCCCTGCGCAACCGCATGCCGGACCTGCTCCACACGGCGCTGGTAGATCCCTTGGGGTTGAGTCCGGCCATGGCCGGCATGATCGCGGCGGTGTGGATCAGGGTAACCATAGCCATGATCGTGCTGGGCATCCTGGATTACGGGTACCAGTACTGGCAATGGGAACAGGATATCCGCATGACCCATCAGGAGCTCAAAGAAGAGCTCCGCGAATTTGAAGGCGATCCAAAGGTTAAAGGGCGCATCCGGCAGCTGCAGCGGCGTTTCGCCACGCAGCGCATGCTCCGGGAGGTTCCTCTGGCGGATGTCGTCGTGACCAACCCCACCCGTTATGCCGTCGCGCTCCGCTACGCGCCGGACAGCATGGCCGCGCCACAGGTAGTCGCCAAGGGGGCGCGCCTGCTGGCCGAACAGATCCGGGACATCGCCGGAAAACACCGCGTTCCGATCGTGCAGCGGCCCGAGCTGGCGCGGGCGCTGTACCGAAACGTGGAAATCGGGCAGTATATCCCCGAGAACCTTTTCACGGCGGTGGCCGAAGTGCTTTCTTTCGTGTACCAGATTGATACCCGGGAGGAAAAACGCCGGGAACGGGAACAGCTGCTGAACAGCTTTCCGGAGCAGCGGTCTGCGGGCGCGGTGCGGACTCCGGCGAGGGGTTCCTCGCTGGCGTCCGTTTCACCCTTCGCGGAAAGCGAGCTGGAACAGCGGCGTTACGCGCCGGGGCTTTTTTCATGAGTGGCAGGCCGAACAACATGACGGAGCAAAACAGCAGACATGGCGCAGGCAACTGAGACAACCCTGGGCGGTTTGCGTCAGTTCAGCCTGACCCGGAACCAGGACATTGCCCTGGCTGCCGCGGTAATCGGCATCCTGGCGGTGCTGGTAATTCCCATGCCTACCTGGACGCTCGACCTGCTGCTGACCCTCAACATCTCCGTCTCGGTCGTGGTCCTGCTGGCCGCCATCTATCTGCAGCGCCCCGTGGAATTCGCCGTTTTCCCGTCTCTATTACTGATCCTGACCCTCTTCCGGCTCGGGCTGAACGTGGCGTCGACCCGACTGATCCTGTCCCAGGCGAATGCCGGCATGGTCATCCAGTCTTTCGGCAATTTTGTCACGGCCGGCAATATTTTCGTAGGTATTGTCATCTTTTCCATTCTGGTGATTATCCAGTTCGTGGTGATCACGCGCGGCGCGACGCGCATCTCGGAAGTGGCCGCCCGGTTCACGCTAGACGCCATGCCCGGCAAGCAGATGGGCGTGGATTCCGACCTGAACGCCGGACTTATCACGGAAGAGCAGGCGCGGGAACGCCGCCGGGCCATTGAACGGGAAGCCGATTTCTACGGGGCCATGGACGGCGCCACTAAATTCGTCCGGGGGGATGCCGTCGCCGGGCTGATTATCACCATCGTGAACATCGTTTTCGGCCTGATCATCGGAGTGCTCAGCCTGGGCATGCCCATCACGGAAGCCGCGGGGATTTATACCCGCCTGACCATAGGCGACGGCCTGGTTTCACAGATTCCCTCGCTGATCATTTCCGTCGCTGCGGGCCTGGTGGTCACCCGAACCGTTTCCGAAGAAAATCTCGGCCGGGACATCGGTTATCAGCTCACCCGTTATCCCCGGGCCCTCGCGGTGGCTTCGGTCATGCTGTTCATCTTCGGGCTGGCCCCGGGCATGCCCACCATCCCCTTCTTTATGGTAGGCGCCATTTTCGGGTTCATGGCCTACCAGTCCTCACGGAACCAGTTGATCCAGGCCAGGGAACAGGAAGCCCGGGAGGCCGCGCGGCAGGAAACCGCTCCGCCGCCCACGGCTACAGTGGACGACCTGCTTACTGTCGATCCCCTCAAAATTGAACTGGGGTACGGGCTGATTGTGCTGGCCGATCCCAACCAGGGCGGCGATCTCCTCACCCGCATCCAGATCATCCGGCAGCAGATTGCCAGCCGCATGGGCTTTGTGGTGCCGGTCATCCGTATTGTGGATAACCTGCGGCTGCGGCCCAATGAATACCAGATCAAACTGCGCGAATCGGTTATCGGGAAATACGAGATCCAGCCGGAATGCTACCTGGCCATGAACCCGGGCACGGCAGAAGAAACCATCGAGGGACTGCCTACCACGGAGCCGGCCTTCGGCCTCCAGGCCGTGTGGATCTCTCGGGACCGGCGCGACCTGGCGGAACAGCTCGGCTATACCCTCGTGGAACCCAGCGCCGTCATTGCCACCCACCTCACCGAACTTATATACATCCATGCCGACGAGCTGCTCACCCGCGAAGACGTGCAGGCGCTGGTCGCCCGGCTCCGGGATCGCGCCCCCACCGTGGTCAACGAGCTGCTGCCCAACCTGCTGAACTACGGCGAACTGCAGAAAGTCCTTCAGAACCTGCTTCGCGAGCGGGTATCCATCCGAAACCTGGAAACCATTCTGGAAACCCTCTGCGACTTCGCCCCGCGCACCAAAGACCCTGAAATACTCACCGAATACGTCCGCCACGCGCTGGCGCGGGAAATCTCGGCCCAGTACGCGGACGAGAACGGCAGCCTGAATGTTATCACGGTGGCGCCCCAGCTGGAACAGGAGATCCTGAACGCGGTCAATGCGGCCGCCACCGCCATGTACATTCCCGTATCGCCCGCCCGGGCCATGGAAATCGCCGACGCCACCGCGAAAGCCCTGCAGCCGCTCGTGGGCGCGGGAATGGAGCCGGTTGTGGTAACTTCCGCGCCTGTCCGGCGGTATTTCCGGCGCATCGTGGAGCGGCACATTCCTAAAATCGTCGTGCTGTCTTTTAATGAGATTGATCCGGCATTCAATGTGGAAAGCATGGGGCAGGTTGAAATGCCCGCGAACCGTGGAGACAGGTCATGAACGGTCCCCGGTACACCTTCCGCGGCAACACGCTGCAAGAAGCCTACGCCAGGATGAAACAGAAATTGGGCAACCACTTCGAGGTGGAGGAAACCCGATCCGTGCGCGCCGATGGCTGGATGGGCTGGCTCGGAAAGCGCGCCTACGAGGTGGTGGCCCGTCCCCTGCCGGTCCCGCGGGCAGTTGTACCGTCGAAACCCGCCCCCGCGGTTCAGTCCGCTGCTTCCTCCGTCTCGCCGGAACGGCTTAAGTTCCTGGAAGACGTCGTGCGCGACGCCCAGCGGCGCATGATGGGATCCGCCCCCGCGACCACGCCTGAATCAGAAAAAAAACCGGGGAAACAAAATCCGTCGACGGCATCGCCATCCACGCCATCCGAAGCGCGATCCCTGCCGGAAAAAAACGTCGCGGAAGCGGGACAGATCTTCTCCGCCCGCATCGGTGACCAAATTGAAGCTGAAAACCGATTGAATCGGATATCCGCGGCGGATACCGGAACAAT
The DNA here is from genome assembly GCA_029776995.1 of Candidatus Hydrogenedentota bacterium. Classification (GTDB taxonomy): domain Bacteria; phylum Hydrogenedentota; class Hydrogenedentia; order Hydrogenedentales; family CAITNO01; genus JAGPFE01. The sequence goes on along the minus strand of JAKOTZ010000187.1, from coordinate 1,927 downwards.
CCCGGGCGGCCCTGCCCACGCGCGAATCCCCCAGGCCCCTTCCATTCCGGTAACAGCTTCCGCCGCCGCTCCTGCCCTGGTGCCCTTTCCGCGCAGGGAAACTGAAGAACTCCCTGATCTTCAGCGGGAACTGCGGGAACTGCGGGAGATGGTTCAGGCCTTATGGCTGGAACATCCCTCCTCGGATGTGCCCCCCGCGGCCGCGCGGTGGTACCGAATGCTTACCCAGACCGGCATGAGCCGCAGGACAGCTGCCGCGCTGATCCGTCTGGCAACCGAACGGATGGACCCGCGGGTAATCCATGATTCCAGGGTATTTGTTGAACGGCTCCGCATGGTCGCCAGAAAACTGGTCAGGGTCACCGGGGGAATCCGGCCGGAACCCGGAAAAACCCATGTGGTTGCCCTGTGCGGCACAACGGGCGTCGGAAAAACCACTACGGTGGCCAAGCTCGCCGCCCGTTTCGCGCTGCAGGAACACCTGAATGTGGCCCTGCTCACCCTGGATACCTACCGTATCGCGGCCACGGAGCAGCTGCGCATTTACGCAGACATCATTGGCGTGCCCATGAAAATCGCTTCCGCGCCGGATCAGGTGGCCGACATGCTGGCCAGCTTCGGCAGGCGGGATCTCATCCTGGTGGATACGGCCGGAAGCAGCCAGTTCAACCTGGAACAGCTGCGTGACCTGCAGGCGCTGCTGGCCGCGACCCGTCCAAATGAGACCATGCTGGTCATGGCGGCCAACACGCCCGTGGAGGATTTGCGTGTCGTGGCGGCCAGGTTTTCCGCGCTTTCGCCCACATCTCTTATCTTCACCAAGCTCGACGAAACACGCCGGTTCGGCGGCATGCTGGACTTCCTCCTGGAAAGCCCGCTGCCGCTGGCCTACTGCTGTACCGGCCAGAACGTGCCGGACGACATTGAAACAGCCTCACCGGGGCTCGTCGCGAGCCTCATAACAGAAGGTAATTCCAGCCGTGAATGATCAGGCATACCGTCTGCGGGAAATGATGCGGCAGCGGCGCGAGTGCGCCCGGGTAATCGCGGTCACCAGCGGCAAAGGCGGAGTCGGAAAGACCGGTCTGAGCGTCAACCTGGCGATTGCTCTGGCCGAATTGGGCCAGCGCGTCGCCCTGCTGGACGCCGACCTGGGGCTCGCCAACGTCGAAGTGCTGATGGGGCTGACTTCTTTTTACAACCTCGAACACGTCATTGAAGGGGAAAAAAGCCTGCTGGACATCATGATCCACGGGCCGGCCGGCGTACGGGTAATTCCGGGATCCTCCGGCCTGGCGCGCGTGGCTGATCTCCGCCAGGAAGAGCGCGAACGCATCCTGGCCGGTCTGAACGATCTCCAGCGCCAGATGGATTTCGTTATTATTGACACTATGGCAGGAATTGGTCGAAATGCCACGGCCTTCGCGGTGGCCGCCGACGAGGTCCTCCTCGTGGCAACGCCTGAACCTTCTTCCATCGTGGACGCCTACGCCATGTTAAAAACCCTGGTGGCCATGCGAGGGAACATCCATGTCCGACTGGTGGTAAATCAGGTGCTGAACCAGAATCAGGCCCAGGCCGTGGCGGCAAAACTCGGGCGGGTTGCCCTGAACTACCTGGGGAAACCGCTTTCCTGCGCCGGATGGGTTCCCAGGGATCCCCATGTCAGCCAGGCGGTTATGCAGAGCAGTCCGCTGCTGAATGTTTTCCCGGATGCACCCGCCAGCAGAAAAATCCGGGACCTGGCCGCCGCACTGGCCAGCCGGCAGCAGGAAGATGCCCCATCGAGAACCGGAGGATTTTTCCGTCGCATCGCGCAGTCTTTCGGCCTGGCGGGAAACGGCTGACCTGAATACCAAAAATTTGCCCCGCAACTCCTGTTAAAAGTACGATTACCCTGAATTGACTGGAAGGGGAAAAGAATAAC
>JAKOTZ010000182.1 GCA_029776995.1 Candidatus Hydrogenedentota bacterium | reverse complement strand
CGGAAACTTATCCTGATCATCGCCCCGATGATCCTGGCCATGATTGTTACCCTGGTTACCATGGGACTCCTGGTGATATCCGGCAATACCATCCACATCATGAGTTCCATGATTCCCATTTTCCTCATGCCCATTTCCATCCTGGATTCGATTCACATCCTGTCAGAGTTTTTTGAACGGTATCAGCAGTTCAGAAATCGGCGTGAAGCCATCCTGAACGTGATGAAAACCCTTTTTGCGCCCATGCTGTTTACGTCTCTCACTTCTGCCGCGGGATTTGCGTCGCTGGCGATTACCCCGATTCCACCGGTTCAGGTGTTCGGCATTTTCGTGGCGCTTGGGGTGATGATCGCCTGGCTGTTTACCATCCTGTTCATCCCTGCCTTCATCATGCTGATTCCGGAACGCAGGCTGGAGAAATTCGGCGCGGTGCACGCGGGCGAGGGACATGCCAGCGGGGAAGAAACTGGGACTACAGCCATGGGGCGGGCGATCATCCGCATGGGCATGGCGGTTTCACGGCACTGGGCTGTTGTCCTGCTGCTGACGGCCGGCGTCGCGGTGGTGGCCGCCTGGGGGATGACTCAGATACAGGTCAACGACAACCCCACCAGGTGGTTTAAACCGCATCACCCCATACGGCTGGCGGATACGGTGCTTAACCGGCACTTCGGCGGAACCTATATGGCCTACCTTGCGCTGGCGGATGATGCTAAACCCTTTGTGCCGGGAGCGTATGCCCAGGAACTGTCAAGCCGCCTGGAGCAGTGGCGCGACGTGGTTACGGATCCGGCGGAAAAGGCTGTCCGAGCCCAGGTTGCCGCGGCGCTGAAGGACACCGTGCTGGCGCGGCAGGAAAATACCCGGCAGGCATTTCTGGAAACGGTCATTGTCGAGGCGGAGCGACAGCTGGAGCAGGCGGATCAGGATCCCGCCCGCGCGGAAGAGGCTTCTGCCTGGGACGCGGTAATCCGCCTGCTGGATGAAGAACGGCAGCGGGACGAAGTATTCAAGCAGCCCGAGGTGTTGCGGTGGATGTCCAAACTGCAGGAAGCCGCGCTCGCCAGCGGCGTGGTGGGGAAAACCAACTCGCTGGCAGACTTAGTCCGTACCGTTTACCGTGAGCT
>JAKOTZ010000180.1 GCA_029776995.1 Candidatus Hydrogenedentota bacterium | reverse complement strand
CGACCCTGGACAGCGCACCGCGAACGACGTAGTCAATCTTGCTAGGCAGCGACGCGTCAGAATCTACGCATTCGCCTTCCTGGAAGACGGCCGCGACATTACCACGTTGAACGACATTACCACCCGGTCCTATGGCCAGCGGCTGGACGCCCGCCGTCCCGAACTGCTGTCCGCTGCCATCGCCCAGCTGGCCGAGAATCTCCAGGGACAGTATGTCCTGCGCTGGCCCACCCTCAGGCGGAACAGCACGCCCTTCTCCCCTTCTTTCCGCATCAACTGGAATGGTGCCTCCGCCCTGTATTACGCTGCGGACCAGTACATTCCCACCAACTATTCCGGCAATGTCTCGGAGGGACAGCTCCGGGTGGTTACTTCTGCTGTGGTCGACCAGACCGCTTCCGCCATCATCCAGGCGGACTACATCCCAAGAGGAATCCGCAAATTCCGGATTTTCCTGAAGTCTCCCTTCGCCCACACCGTATCGGTTGTGGAATCCGCCGATGACGGAATCGCGGGCGACTGGAGCATCTCTCTGTCCGAAGAAAACGGCGCAACGGTAATTGAATTGGAATCTCCGGACACCTTGCCCATTGCCCTGTGGGGACCACTGGTCCGTGTTAATTTCACGGGGGTGGAAATCACCGAAACCACCCCGCTGATTGAGGAACTCTTCTGTGACAACTCCATTTATACGGCCGGGCAGTACTTCACGTTCACAAATTTCCAGTAATCTGGCATAATTATAAAGAGGAAGTAAAAAATGACTCGCATCAACAGGGTGCCCGTACTTTGGTTTGGTATGCTGGCCGTTGCGGCTATGTCAGGATGTGGACTGCTTGGGATCAGTCCGCCTTACCAGACCGAAGGAACCTATTCCGGATCCTGGAACGGATCGCTTTCCGGCGGGCTGGATATGGATACTGCCTGCTCTGCCAGGCTTTCCGTATTTTCCGATGAACCGGATACCCTCTTCGGACGCAAAATCAATGGATCCTTAACGGTTTTCTTCTCCTGTTCCGATCTCCTGGACGCTATCGCCGAACAGGGACTGCCCGCCAGAATTACCCTAGACATCACCGGCAGTTCTTACAGTTTCGACCGATTTTCCTTCGCGGGCACCTATTCCGGCAGCAAACTCACCGAAACGGTGTCTTTTGTGGGAAACGGCGAGGACACCGATGGCGACGGCATGATGGACCGCGTCAAAGGGAAACTGACCATCGTCATGGAACAGTCCGGATACAGGCAGATTACCCTCTCCGCCGACTGGGAGGCATCCCGCGTTTCATGACGTCCGCTCCCCGTCACGGCGTTCCGGTTGATTTTCTTCGGTCAAAGGGGTATAGTAGTTAAGAGCAGTTAAAATCGGTTAATCTGTGCTTACACCGGAGACCGCCAACAGTTTGAATACTGTCATCGATAGATTTATCTATTTCATTTTGCGGTTGGCCGCCAGAGTGTATTATGGGAACCCGGACCAGGCCGACTGGATCCACGAAAAAGTGCGTCGGCCCGCCAGCCTGTGGGTTCTTGCCCGAAACATGTGGTACTACCACCGCGGCATTCCAAAGGTACATGGGCTGGTTACCGTCAATATCGAGCCTTCTTTCGGCTGCAACCTGCGGTGCAGGTACTGCTGGGGAGCATACGAAACCCGGCTCAAAGGGCTCCGACCGCCCCTGATGGACTGGGGCCTTTTCTCCAGGATTCTGGAGGTCCTGCCGCCTTCCGTTGAGACCATCACATTCGGCAGTGTCGGCGAACCCCTGCTCAATCCGCTCACGCCAAAGATGATTCATGCCATTCACGCGTCGGGACGGCGGGCCTGCCTCTACACCAACGGCGTGCTGCTCAAAGGTGAAAAAGCCGAAGCCATCGCCGCAGCTCCCCTGTCCGTACTGAATATTTCCATAGAGCCCGACGCCCGGACGGCGCGGGAATACCGAGGAATTAACTTCGACGAGATCATGGAAAACATTCGTGAATTCCGAAAAATCCGGAATCCTATGACCAGAATCCAGCTTTCGGTCGTGCTGCACCGGGACAGCCACGATAAAATCAGCCAGCTGAAAAACTCCTGTGAAGGCATCGTGGACGGAATCAAGTGCAGCCCTATGATGAAATTTGATGTAACGCATACCAGAGACATATGCAGCGAGGTTTGGCGTGGAAATTTGAACATTTTTACTAATGGAGATGTCTCACCCTGCTGCTTCGATCTCTATGGCGACCTTCGCATTGGAAACATACGCGAAATGTCCCTGGAAGATATGTTACGGGGACAGGTTTTTACGAACCTCATGCGCCAGTTCATAGATGGAAATCTTCCTCAGAGATGTCTGCACTGTCAGGAGGTGCCGATCTCCCCGGTATGGAAGCGTGTTCCCAGACGATGCGTGGGACATAGTGTGCAGACGTTAGAATCACACCAGGAAAAAGAAGTCTCTCCAACATGAAAACGCTACGTGTGTCCCTGATCAATGCGGGAAGGCCGTCTTTCACTTCTCCTGCTGTTTCCCCTCCCCTGGGACTTCTTTATTTAGCGGCCTACGCCCGTAAACACGTACAGGCTGACTTCCAGGTCATCGATCAGCGAGGATTGGATTTACCTCTGGAAGACGTCATCAGGCAGATTCGCGATTTCTCCCCGGATATTATCGGCATCCGCTGTCTGACGGCCAATGCCGGTATGGCCCGAAAACTCACGGAAGCCCTTCGGACAGAACTTTCTGGAATCATGGTCGTCGCCGGAGGTCCACACGCCTCTTCCATGGGGGGAAAACTGCTGGAAGACATGCCTATTGATGTCGCGGTCCCCGGCGAAGGAGAAGTACCATTTACCTCGATCCTGCAAGCTGTTCACAGCGGTTCCGACCTTTCACACATCCCTGGCATCTGGTGAAAAAATCAGGCAGGAGACATTATCCATAATCCGGGTGCTCCGGATTTCATCCAGGACATAGACGCTATTCCCATGCCTGCTTATGAGCTTATCGATGTGTTGGCTTACGGCAAGCGAAGAAATATGACCATGCTCACCAAGCGCCCCCGTTATTTTTCGCTGTTCACCAGCAGGGGGTGCCCGTACCGCTGCATCTACTGTCACAGCATCTTCGGGAAACGTTTCCGTCCACATTCTCCGGAACGGGTCGTTGAAGAAATCCAGTGGCTCGCCGATCATTACGGCATTGAAGACTTCGATATCCTCGACGATATCTTCAACATGAATGCGGATCGAGTCTTTAATATCGTAGAGCTATTGAAAAAGAAAAACATGCGTTACCGTTTTGCCTTTCCCAACGCCATGCGAACGGACATCCTCACGGAAGAAGTAATGGATGCCCTGGTGGACATGGGAACCTATATGAGCGCTTTTGCGCTGGAAACCGGATCTCCCCGCCTCCAGAAGGTCATCGGAAAAAACCTCAACATTGAGAAATATCTTGCCGGTGTACGCATGGCCGCCCGGCGGCGTATCTTCAGTTACGGCTTTGCCATGCTGGGATTCCCCGGTGAAACCGCAGAAGAAATGCAGATGACTGTAGATATAATATGTAATTCTGATCTCCACGCCGTCCTTTTCTTTACGGTAACCCCCTTCCCGGGAACACCCCTGTTCGAGCAGGTCGTCCGCGATCATCCCGAGCGGCTGCAACGCCTGGACTATGAAGGAAAGGATTATCTCTTCAAGCTGACCGCCAACCTCTCTCAGGTCAGCGATGAGGAACTGACGCAAAAATTGCGCGAAGCCAACCGCCGATTCTACCTAAACCCAAGACGCATTATGAAAATTATCCGGGATTACCCGGAATTCCGGCAATTAATCACCCTGGGGATACGTTTCCTCTATCTGCAGGCAACATCCAAACTCTGAGTCACCAGATGCAAAACAAAGCATCAGACCAAAAGGAAAAGTATTCTGTAAATGCATATTAATATATTATTCTTAATTTTGTTCAAAAACTAAACCCTAATGCACGTTCTTTGCAATCCCGCCATGAAAAATTTTATAATTTTGTTACTGGTCTTCGGGGCAGGGTGAAATCCCCGACCGGCGGTAAAGCCCGCGAGCGCAACGCGCAGAACCGGTGAAACTCCGGTGCCGACGGTTACAGTCCGGATGGAAGAAGACAGTAGACAGTAAGCGGGGCCGGCCATATGCGGCCGGATCCCGCGGAATGCCTGTGCCCTGGAGATCAGTCCAGGGTATTTTTTATGGCTTTCAGCGACACCGATCTGATTTACATGCAGCGGGTCCTGGATCTGGCCCGAAAGGGACGGGGACGGGTCAGCCCGAATCCCATGGTGGGATGTGTCATCGTACGCGGCAACCAGGTTTTGGGGGAGGGCTGGCATGAAGGTCCCGGGCTTCCGCACGCTGAAGTAAACGCAGTAAAAGCATGCCCGGACGAAAATATCCAAGGCGCCACGGTTTACGTAAATCTTGAACCCTGCGCCCATTATGGAAAAACACCCCCCTGCGCGGATTTCCTGGCGGAATGCCGACCGGCCCGTGTCGTGTGCGCCATGAAGGATCCAAATCCTCTGGTCTCAGGCCGGGGCATAGCCCGTCTCCGCCAGGCTGGCATCCAGGTGGACTGTGGACTCCTGGAAGACGAAGCACTGAAACTCAATGAAGTTTTCGTCAAATTCATCACAACGGGAAAGCCCTTTGTGGTCGCCAAATGTGCCATGTCGCTGGACGGTAAAATCGCCACCCGGACCGGTCATTCCCGGTGGGTAACCGGCGAAGCGGCCCGTTTCCGCACCCACGAACTCCGCGCCGAACTGGATGCCATACTGGTGGGCAGCCGAACCGTCATGATGGACAATCCTGCCCTGACTGCCAGGCTGCCTGAGCCTCCCCCGCGCCAGCCGGTTCGGGTCATTCTGGATGGAGATGACTACCTGGGGCCTTCCCTGAAAATCTTCTCCCCGGAAATCCGGGCTCTGGCGCCCACCTGGGTCGCAACGGTTAAAGACCAGTCCAGAAATTATCCCGGAGCGGATGACATTCTGCGGCTGCCCCGCGGACAGGGCGGCGTGGACATGAACGCCCTCATGGCCGCGCTGGGAGAACGGGGCATTACCTCCGTGCTGATCGAGGGCGGAGGACAAACGCTTGCGTCCGCTTTCGAAGCCGGCGTTGTCGACAAAATCTGCTTTTTCGTGGCGCCGATCATCATTGGAGGGCGGGATGCCGTTACGGCTGTTGAAGGAGAAGGCGCGCCAACCATCGATGAAGCAATACGCCTTCAGGACCTTCATTTCACGCCTGTCGGAAAGGACTGGCTGGCCGAGGCTTACGTGGCGCACGGGGAAACGAACTGATGTTTACCGGGATCATCGAGGAAATTGGCGTGATCGCCCGGCGGTCCGGTGCGGAGCTTCACATCCACGCTGAAACCGTGGTAACCGACCTGAAAGACGGGGACAGCGTAGCCGTTAACGGCGTCTGTCTTACCGTTGCCGCCCGAAATCCGCTGGGCTTTACCGTACAGGTTTCACCCGAAACGTTTTCCCGCACCACCCTGGGACGGCTCAAAGCAGGCGACGCCGTCAACCTGGAACGCGCGCTCCGGCCCATGGACCGGATCGGCGGCCACTTCGTGCTGGGCCATGTCGACGGCGTGGGGCAGGTTGAATCCGTTACGGACCAGGGCGAATTCTCACTCTGGCGGTTTCGCGCGCCCGCTGAGGTCGCGCGGTTCCTGATCCCAAAGGGATCCGTTGCCGTAGACGGCATTAGCCTTACTATCGTCGATCCGGAACGCGACCGGTTCTCCGTGGCGGTCATCCCGGTTACGCTGCGCAAAACGGTGCTCGGCATGCGCCGGCCCGGAGACCTGGTCAACATCGAAGCGGACGTGCTGGGAAAGCATGTCCACCATTTCCTTGCTAATCGAACATCCAGCGCCACCGGCGGACTCTCCCTGGAGTCCCTCCTGCGGAACGGCTTTGCCTGAATCGGAGTGCCTTATGCTTACCCCTATCCCTGAAATACTGGAAGAATTGCGGCGGGGCCGAATCATTATCCTCGTCGATGACGAAGACCGGGAGAACGAAGGCGACCTCACCATGGCCGCCCAGTTCTGCACTCCGGAGGACATTAATTTCATGGTCAAATACGGGCGCGGGCTCGTGTGCATGCCCATGGAGGAAGAGCGGCTCCGGGAACTCGACCTGCCGCCCATGACCAACAGCAACACCTCCCGTTTCGGAACCGCCTTTCACGTATCTTTTGAGGCCAGGGAGGGCATCACAACCGGCATCAGCGCCTATGACCGCGCCTACTCCATTCGCCTCGCGGCGAACCCCGCCACCAAAGCGGAAGACCTGGTCCGTCCGGGGCACGTGTTTCCGTTGTGCGCGCGCAAGGGCGGCGTCCTGGTGCGGGCCGGGCAGACGGAAGGCTCCATAGACCTGATGAAACTGGCGGGGCTAACCCCGGCCGCCGTAATCTGTGAAATCCTGAAGGATGACGGCACCATGGCGCGCATGCCGGATCTCGAGGAATTCGCGGAAGAATTCGGCCTGAAAATCTGCGCCATCGCGGATCTCATCGCCTACCGCAGACAAACCGAAACGCTGATCCGGAAAGTTGCCACTGTAAACCTCCCCACGGAATACGGGCATTTTATCCTGCACGCCTATGAAAATGACATCGACGATTTCCAGCACATCGCACTGGTCATGGGAAACGTATCTGGAAAGGAAAACGTGCTGGTGCGCGTCCACTCGGAATGTTTCACCGGCGATATCCTCGGCTCTTTGCGTTGCGACTGCGGAAAACAGCTTCGCCGGGCGCTCGAGCTCATCGAACAGGAAGGGTGCGGCGTCCTCCTGTATCTTCGGCAGGAAGGGCGCGGCATCGGCCTGTACAGCAAGCTTAAAGCCTATGAACTTCAGGAAAAGGGGCTTGATACCTACGACGCCAACATCCACCTCGGTTTCGAGCCTGATCCCCGGGAATACGGAATCGGCGCTCAGATCCTGCACGATCTGGGCATCAAAAGCATGCGCCTGTTGACCAATAATCCCGTTAAGCGGGCCGGCATCGAGGGATACGGCCTCAAGGTAACCGAACGGATTCCGCTCATCATTCCGCCAAACGACTACAATAGACGTTACATGGAGACCAAACGCCGCCGTTTCGGCCATTTGCTGGATTCGGAAGAACCCGCGAATGCGGATCCTCGTACTGGCAGCGATGCAGACACCACCACAAACGGAGGAGCATAACATGCCCAGAATACTTGAAGGCCATTATGTGGATAACGGACGTCGCCGTTTCGGCATCGTCGTATCCCGGTTCAATGAATTCATCACGTCCAAACTGTTGGCCGGAGCGCTGGATACCCTCGCCCGCCACGGCGTCCCGGATGATGCCGTCACGGTGGCCTGGGTGCCCGGTTCTTTTGAAATTCCCCTGGTCGCGAAAAAAATGGCCCAGTCCGGCCGCTATGACGCGGTCATCGCGCTGGGGTGCGTCATTCGCGGAGCTACCCCCCATTTCGAATATGTTGCCGCCGAAGCCGCCAAAGGCGTGGGCATGGTCATGCTGGAGACGGGCATTCCTGTCATGTTCGGAATCCTGACCACCGATTCCATTGAACAGGCGGTCGAACGCGCCGGCACCAAAGCGGGAAATAAAGGCGCTGATGCCGCCCTGGGCGCGCTTGAAATGGTCAGCCTGCTGGACGCACTCGAAGAATCATGAAATTCCCCCCGCGAACATTGGGGCGCGCCCTCGCTGTTCAGAGCCTTTATGGCGCCGCGTTCAGTGGAAACCGCCCCCTCTGTGTACTGGAAAACCTGGCCGCCATGGGGGGAGTGGAATTATTTCACTACCGTTTTGACGACGAGGAGCCGGAATGCATGCCGCCCGAAATCCCGCCGGATCAGCGGCGCGCCGCTGTGCGGTATGCCCGCAGGCTGCTGGAGGGCGTTGAACAGCATCTGTCCGTTATAGATCCGCTGATTGAAAGCCACCTGATTGGATGGTCCAGAGAACGGGTCGGCAGGCTCGAGTGGGCCATTCTGCAGACCGCCATTTGCGAAATGCTGTTCCTTAAAACTGTGGATCCGCCGATCGCCATCGATCAGGCCATTACTTTGGCAAAATGGCTCGCCCAGGAGGATGCCGCCCGATTCATCAACGGCGTGCTGGATGCCGTGGCGAAAAGCTCAGGTGTTGTACAATCTAAAAAACGCAGTCATGATGATGAATTACCATCCCAGTGACAAAAAATGCGCGCGCAGAGATTTCCTGCGTCAGTGTGCCGCGGCATGCGCGGTATGGCCCCTGTGGAAAAGCATCGCCCACGCGGCAGCACCAAAGCCCCGGATAACCGCAGAGGTCATCCTGCAGCATGATGACCGGAAGTTCCTCTGGTTTCATCCCCGCCCATGCGCCATCCCCGCGTCGGAGCCCCAAAAGCCGCCGCGGGTCATCATTACCCTGCAGAAACATTTGCGCGTCTCGGACTACTATTCCGGGCTCTGGTATATGATCTCGGATGATCTGGGCCGCTCCTGGACCGGCCCCGTGGAAATCCCCACGCTGGCCTGGCGGCACGGGCCGAACCACACCATCGAGTCCATCGCCGACGTCACGCCGGGGTATCATCCCAAATCCGGCAAAATGCTGGCCATCGGCGCTGGCGTTTTTTATCGCGCCGACGGCGCCCAGGAGGAAAACCTGCCTATAGCAAGTCCGACCGTCTACGCGATTTACGACTCGACCGCGGACCGATGGTCGGAGCGCGCGACGCTGGACCTGCCCGATGAGCCCCGCTTCCATACGGCCCGGTGTGCCTGCTCCCAGTGGATCGCCAATCCGGACGGCTCCCTCCTGCTCCCGCTTTACTATAAAGCCAAGGAAGCCCAGGATTACGCCGTGGCGATTGCCCGCTGTGAATTTGACGGATCCGCCATTCATTTCCAAACGCTTGGCAACGAAATGTCTGTAACGGGCGGACGCGGCCTGTGTGAGCCGTCTCTCATCCGCTGCCGGGATCGTTTTTTCCTTACCCTCCGAAATGACGAGCGCGGGTTTGTGACTTCCAGCAGCGATGGGCTCCGGTATGACCCGGTTAAGCCCTGGCGCTTTGATGATGGCAGCGAACTGGGATCCTACAACACCCAGCAGCACTGGCTGGCCCATGGCGACCGCCTTTTTCTGGCTTATACCCGCAAGGGCGCGGGCAACGACCATATTCCCCGGCATCGCGCGCCGCTTTTTCTGGCGGAGGTGGATCCGGACCGGCTGGTCGTCCTGCGGGACACGGAACAGGTCCTCGTTCCGGAACGGGGCGCGACCCTCGGAAACTTTGGCGCGGCCTCCATTACTCCGGATGAAGCGTGGGTCACCGTCAGCGAAGGCGTATGGTCTGATGAAGCCCGCCAGCGGGGCGCAACCGGCGCGACATGGGTCGCGAGGGTTCACTGGAACGGTTGAATCGGGTATCATAAGAGACGGTTTTACCGCGATATCAGCAACCCCTCGGAGATTTTAACGGTGCGTAACTTCCGAATTCTGATGGTGGGCACGGAATTGGCTCCGCTGGTCAGTTCCGGAGGACTGGCGGATGTGCTGGCGGCCCTCCCCGCGGCGCTGCGGGAGCTGGGCGCGGACGTAAGAATAGTCATGCCCGCCTTCCGGCAGATTCCCCACCATCAGCGCGGGCCGGTAATCGGTTCCGTTTCCGTCTTCCTGAACGGTCGGGAACAGGTCGGCGCCATCCGGGAAGCCCTGTCCCCTCCTTCCGGCGTGCCGCTGTACCTGATCGAACATGAAGGCTACTATGGCCGCGAAGCCCTGTATGGCTCAAGCGCCCACGAATACCATGACAACCCGGAACGTTTCGCCTTCTTCTGCCACGCGGTTCTCCAGGGAATCCCCATGACCGGATGGAAGCCCGACGTGGTGCAGTGCCACGACTGGCACACCGCAATTATTCCACTCCTGCTGAAAACTTCCCTTGCCGAACATCCTTTCTGGCAGGGTACCCGGTCGCTGTTCACCATTCATAATATCGCGTTTCAGGGGCGCTACTCCGCGGACCGTTATGGCATGACCGGACTGGACCGCGCCCTGTTCGATAACGGAACGCTTGAGTATGAGGGCGACTTTAACCTCATGAAGGGGGCTATCCAGTACGCCGACGCCCTGAATACCGTAAGCCCCCGTTATGCCCGCGAAATTCAGACCATAGAATACGGGTGCGGGCTGCATGGGTTGCTCGCGGAGCGTTCCGCCAGCCTCTACGGAATCCTGAACGGCGTGGATTACCGGGTCTGGAATCCCGCCGCGGATCCGGAACTGCCCGCCCGCTATGACCACACCGACGTAGCCGGAAAAGCGCTTTGCAAGCAGGCGCTCCAGCAGGCCATGCGCCTGCCGGCCAGGCCGGACGTTCCCCTCATGGGCATCGTCTCCCGGCTGTACTGGCAGAAAGGTATTGACCTGATGCTTGACGCGCTGCCGGCCCTGGCCGAGATGGGCTTCCAGATCGCGGTGCTCGGGGCCGGAGACCACGCCCTGGAACGCCGGCTCGAAGACTGTATCCCCCGTTTCCCCGGGCAGGTCGGCGTGTACCTCGGTTACAATGCCGCCCTCTCTCACCTGGTCTTCGCGGGAAGCGATTTTTTCCTGATGCCTTCCCGGTACGAACCCTGCGGGCTTACCCAGATGTACGCGTTAGCCTACGGCAGCATTCCCATCGTGCGGCGCACCGGCGGGCTGGCGGACACCGTGGTCCACGCCACGGACCGACGCATCCGAAACGGCACGGCAACCGGCATTTCCTTCGTGCCCAAAACATCCGGCGCGATTATCCGGGCCGCCGCCCAGGCCCGGGATCTTTTCAGCAGCCCGGAAACGCGCGCGGCAATCATGAACACCGGTATGCGCCAGCGATTCTCATGGGAACGTTCGGCCCGGGAGTACCTGAAGCTGTATGAACGCATCACTTCCTGATTCTGGGCATCCCGCCGGTTGTCGCATCGAAATCGAAACCCGGTCTCCGGAACAGACCGAAGCCGTCGGCGCGTGGCTCGCCAGTGTGCTGCCGGACGGGTGCGCGGTCGCGCTGTATGGCGAACTCGCCGCGGGCAAAACCTGCCTCACCCGGGGCATGGCGTCTGCCTTCGGGGCGCGCCGCGTGCACAGCCCGACATTCACCCTGGAAAACCGGTACGGTTCTCCGCCGCGCCAGCTGATCCACATCGACCTGTACCGCCTGCCGGGCCCATCCGCGCTCCCGGACCTGGGCTGGGAGGAATCATTCGACCCCGGCCAGGGGCTGAGCGTAATCGAATGGGCCGACCGGGTCCAGGATCTGCTGCCCGGGTTTCGGGTTGACGTACACATTCAACATGCGGGAGAGACGGTGCGGAAAATCACGGTCGAGTCCGCCCATCCGGATATCACGCTGCCCGTCCCGCCGGTTTTTTAAGCCGAACCGATTCAGGAAGGCCGTCCGGGAAACAGCGGCTCAATGTTGTCGAATCCGGATACCGGCCCGTCTGTTGCCTTGTCGGCATCGGCGGACGCGGGTTCCGCCGCAGAAGGTGCTGACGCGTCGTCGGAAACCGTCTGGGACAGAAGATCCAGCAGCGCGCGGGCCTCTTCCGCGATGGCGTCCGCCAGCGCCTGGGCTTCCTGCCGGAGACGCGGCGGGCGAACCCCGGTACGTTCCTCGGCGAGAATCTGGCGAACCCCTTTGCGGCTGAGCCCTTCGTAGGTCAGCATGGTTTTGATCCGACGGAACAGTTCAATGTCCTCTTTGAGATAGAACCTGCGTCCGGAGTGGGTGCGCCGGACGCGGATGCCCGGAAACTGTCGTTCCCAGGACCGCAGGGTATGGGCGGGCAGGCCGGTCAGTTCGGCGACCTCGCCGATGGTATACCGGCGTTCCGCGCTGACCGGCGTCTGTTCATTCAGGCTGTCTGGGATCTGGTGGTTACCGGGCATCCTGCGCCTCCTTTTCCTGGGTCCAGACGGTCAGGCCCTTCAGGTTGAGCGAGGTCCGGCGCTCCCAGAGGGTGGCCACGGTCCAGCCGGCAACGAACATGAGCACATTGCCCGCCAGGCCGCCGTAATAGGTGTCAAAGGGCACCGGCGAAGTAATCCATTTCAGTTCGACCAGGGCCAGCCAGGCGCTGAACGTAACCGCCAGCACAATGCCCACGGCCGCCGCGCGAGAGGTGCCGCGCAGGCTCAGGAACCCGAAACAGTACAGGCCCAGCAGGCCGCCGGTGAAAATGGCGTTCAGTTTCATGGCGGTGTCCTGCAGGGTTTTGCTGTCCGCCCACATGAGCAGGGCGGCGAAGGCGATCATGGTCACCGAGGCGCCAAAGGCCACCCACCGGGCTGCCTTCATGTAGTGGGCGTCGTCCCGCCCCGGGGCAAGATGGCGTTTGTACAGGTCGACGATGGATACCGCCGACATGGCGTTGATGCTGGAGGACAGGGAAGACATGGCCGCGGACAGCACGCCGGCAATGACGAGCCCGGAGATGCCGACGGGCATGTAATTGACCACGAAGTGCGGGATGATGGAATCGGCCTTGCGGCCGCCCTCGCCGGTCAGCATGGCGGCTGCGGCGGCATCGGGATGCATCTTGAAGAACACGTAGAGGGAGGTTCCCAGGAGCATGAAGAACGCCCAAGTGGGCACGCTGCACAGGCAGCAGATCCAGATGGCGCGGGTGGCCTCTTTCGGGTTCTTGGCGGCGACGTATTTCTGGATCACGTTCTGGTTGCTGCTGTACTCGACCAGCCAGTTGTTAAGCCCGACGAGCAGCATCATGAACACCGTTTTTTCAGCCAGGGAAAAGCCCCACGGGGCGGGCTGCAGCCGGCCGGTTTTGGGGTTGAGGTCGCCGAGCATGAATTTTCCGTCCTGCCAGGCCGTGGAGAGGATGGCGGGCAGGCCGCCGTCAACGCCGCGGATGGCAAGGTAAAAGATCAGGAACCCGCCCATCCAGAGAAGGAAGGACTGGATGAAATCGGTCCAGATGACGGCTTCGATGCCGCCGGTGATGGTGTAGAAGGAGGTGACCACGCCGCCGACGAGGATGCAGATGTACGGGTCAAGGCCGGTCATTTCGTGGACCAGCAGGGCGACGAGGTAGAGGATCATGCCCACGCGGGTAACCTGCCCGAGGATGAAGGTGACGGCGGCGTAACCGCGCACACCCGGACCGAAACGGGCCTCGAGGTACTCGAAGGCGGAGGTGACACGGGCCCGGCGGTAGAAGGGCAGGAAGATCAGCGAGGCGATCCAGATGCCCAGGGGCAGCATGAGGCAGGGCAGGAAGCGCAGCCATGCGGTTTTGTAGGCGTCGCCGGGATAGGCGACAAAGGTAATGGAGCTGATCGAGGTGGCGAACATGGACAGGCCCAGGAGCCATCCGGGGTAGGACCTTCCGCCGACGAAGTAATTTTCGGTGTTTTTGTTGCGCCGGGCCAGGATGGGTCCCAGCGAGGCCATGCCCAGGAAATAAATCACCAGCACCACGATATCTACTGTTCTCATGACTGCTCCCCGAACTCCGTGATTTGCCTATGTCGGTCCACGCCACGCAATCGCGCTAAAGGTTCAGTCTACCAGCCCACCGCGGTACGCGTCAACGGCCAGGGCATGGTTCACCATCCGAGGAGGATGGCACATCCGGGGGCTTCGGGCGGCGGGGGGGCTGCCGGTCGCGGCGCGGGGTCCGGGGCGCGGGGGGCGCCGCGGGAGCCGGGGGGCGGCAGGACGGGGCGGGCGGGGTCCGGGGGATCAGGCCCGGCGGGCAGCGCCAGGGGAGGCACGGCCCAGGCCTGGCGGTCCCGGGCGCGGCAGTGCAGCCACCAGGCGAAAAAGGCGCAGCGGTCCGCGTCGATGATGTGGTCGCTCCCCTTGCTGTAGCGGGGAACGCCCCGGGCGTCGCACCGGAAGGTGTGCCCGCTGTACTGCAGCTCCCGCTCAGGGTCCGCGGGGAACCGCACCGTCCGGGCCGACAGGGCGCGCTGGACCAGCTCGGTCATGAACTCCTTGGCGTGCCGTTTCGGGCTCACCCCTGGCGCGGCATCCCCGGTGTCCACCATGGCCCCGAAGTCCACCGCGTGGAGCCGCCCGGCCAGCCGGGCCGCCCGGCGCAGCAGGTGGTGGGCCGTGGCCAGCCCGCCCGCCCCCGCGTCCAGGACGATCCGGGAAAAGCCCCATTTTTCGTCCAGCGCCGCCAGCAGCCGGGACTGGGCGTCATAGTCCAGCCCCCGGGTCCGCACCCGCGCCAGGGCCGCCAGCTTTCCCGGCGCCTCCTCCCCGTAGACCACCAGTTCCGAAGGGTCCCGGGCGTAGCCCAGGTCGCCGCCCAGGAA
>JAKOTZ010000176.1 GCA_029776995.1 Candidatus Hydrogenedentota bacterium | reverse complement strand
CAGCATGCCGCAAACCGGGATGCCGGAAAGGAGATTACCGCTTTCGCGGAGCTGGCGGACGCGGTACACCGGGCAGTAGGCACCCGCAGGATTGCCGGACAACAGCTTCCACAGGTTTCTTCGGAGCCCGGTTTTATTGTCATATCCTGGCCTGACGGTGAAGTAACCCGATTGCCGGCGCGGCTTGTAAGGCTTTCCTGTCAGTGTGCCTTATGCGTCGATGAATTTTCCGGTGAACAGATTCTCGATCCTGAACAGATCCCGGAGGATGTTACCGCCACGGAAATTACCCCTCTGGGGAATTACGCCGTAGGCATCACATGGAGTGACGGGCATTCGTCCGGTATCTATTCATGGGAACATCTCCGGGAAATAACCCAAAAATGCGCTGTCACGGGCTGCAATTGCGGCGGCGTTTGGCGGGAAGATGCAAATCAATCCTCATAACCCTTAACGCATGACCCTGCATTCAGGAAGTTTTCCGCATCCATGTCAAACCGCCGCAACGATAAACCGGTTATCGTTCAGTCCGACCGCACCATCCTGCTGGAGACGGATTCGGCCGCGTATGAAGACGCGAGGGATTGCCTCCTGCGTTTCGCGGAACTGGTTAAATCCCCCGAGCATATCCACACCTACCGGATTACCCCGCTCTCCCTGTGGAATGCCGCGGCCGCGGGCCTGAAAAGCACCGATATTATCGCCGGATTGGAACGTTTTTCCCGTTATGAGATCCCCCAGAATATTCAGGCCGATATTCGGGATATTCTGGGGCGATGGGGGAGAATCCGGCTGCGGCGAGATGAAGAGGATCCAACCCGGCTGGTTTTGGAGTGCGACGATCCGCTGCTGGTCGCTGAGCTGCTGCGTCACAGGCTGCTGAGCCCTTACCTGATTGGCCATGAAAACAGGCGCAGGCTTTTTATTAAAGCTTCAGACCGGGGGAATGTCAAGGCTGCCCTGATTCGCATCGGTTTTCCCGCGGAAGACCTCGCGGGATACGTATCCGGCGCCCCCCTGGATATCGCGCTGCGGTCTGTGACCCGCAGCGGTAAAACGTTTCAGCTGAGACGTTACCAACAGGAGGCCGCGGATACGTTTCATGCCCATGGAACAGAACAGGGGGGAAGCGGTGTCATTGTGCTGCCCTGTGGCGCCGGGAAAACAGTGGTGGCCCTTGCCGTTATGGCCAGGACCCGGGTAAAAACCCTTGTTTTAACCACCAATACCGTGGCGCTGCGCCAATGGCGGGACGAGCTGCTGGATAAAACAACGCTCAGCCCGGACGACATAGGCGAATATTCAGGCGAGGAAAAAACCGTTAAACCGGTTACCATTGCTTCTTATCAAATTCTTGTATACCGAAAAGGGAAAAAAGGGCCCTTTATACATTTCGACATATTCGACAGGGAAGACTGGGGGTTGATTATTTATGACGAAGTCCACCTGCTGCCCGCGCCGGTTTTCCGGGCTACCGCGTCCCTGCAGGCGCGGCGACGGCTGGGACTGACCGCAACCCTGGTCCGGGAAGACGGTCATGAAGAAGACGTATTCAGCCTGATCGGCCCGAAAAAATATGACGTGCCCTGGAAAATCCTGGAAAAACAGGGGTGGATCGCCACGGCGGTCTGCACGGAAATCCGGGTAAACATGTCTTCGGAGGAACGGTACCGTTATGCCGTTGCCCCGCCCCGGGACAAGTACGCCATTGCCGCCATGAACCCCGCGAAATATACGTTCTGCCGAAAACTGGTGGCCAAACACGCGCAGGACAACGTCCTGATTATCGGACAGTATCTGGAGCAGCTTGACGTGCTTGCGCGGATGTTCAACGCTCCGCTGATTACCGGAAAAACGCCCGTCCGTGAACGCGAACGCCTTTACCAGGAGTTCCGGGACGGCAAAGTGAAACTGCTGGTTGTTTCCAAAGTGGCCAACTTCGCCATTGACCTGCCTGACGCCAACGTGGCCATACAGGTCAGCGGCACTTTCGGGTCAAGACAGGAGGAAGCGCAGCGCCTGGGACGTATTCTGAGACCAAAACAGGATGGCAGTCAGGCCCACTTTTATTCCCTTGTGAGCCGGGATACCTGCGATCAGGATTTTTCGGTGAAGCGGCAGCTTTTCCTGGTGGAGCAGGGATACCGATATGAAATCATCGATGAAGATGCCTTTTAGATTCCGAAAACAGCCCTTTACTGGACCGCGCCCGTATATCGCTTCTTCGGTAACCAGGATTTTAC
>JAKOTZ010000115.1 GCA_029776995.1 Candidatus Hydrogenedentota bacterium | reverse complement strand
TTTTATACTGGTCCGGCGGATAAGTTTCGTTCAGGGACAGGCCGGTGATTTGACGGGCGCGCTCCAGCCAGTGGCGGCGCGTGCCGTGCGGTTTGCCTGCCCAGAACAGCGGGATATCCCTTTCACTTCGCAGGACCGTTTTCTCGTCGGGAACCAGCCTGTCCGGATACGCGAAAGGAAAGGGAATCGCGTCAGGGCCGTAATCGAAGGTCCGGATCCGTTCCCGTTTCAGGTAGGCCATAAAATTCCGGGTGCCGGCCAGAATGCCGGCTGCCTCTCTGAAGTTGTCCATTTCGTCCAGGGCGTCCGCAAGTACGATGGGCGTGCGTTCATCGGCTGCCTTGACCAGTTCGGCCATTTCAGGTTCCCATTCGTCGGATTCGAGCACGCCGAGCAGGAGCAGATCGAACCGGCCGGTGCGTGTCTGTTCCAGCAGGTCCGTGAAAGGGATGGCATCCGCGCCCCGGTTGATCTGGCACGGGTAATTCGCGAGCGCCGGATCGATCTGTCCGTGGAGGGTAGGTTTCCAGGGAAAGTCCACCACATTCCTGTCGCCCAGCACGTCGCAGAGCCCTTCGTAAAGCACGTCCAGTCCGTAGTGGGCCCTGCGGGGCAGAATGAAAAGCACTTTTTTCGGCCATGGCGGCGGTGCGTCGGGATGGGCGCGGATTGCTGAAGTTCTGGCGGCGAGGGGCGGGCATGGCGCATTTTTTTCGGAGGCGAGGGCCAGCAGTTTGGCGGCGGATTCGCCGTCGCCGCAGCGAACCCAGAGATCAGCCATGATATGGAATTCCTGTTCCGTCTCACCGTTCAGGGCGAGCAGGCTGAACCAGTGGCGCTGTGCCAGGCTCAGCGCAAACGACAGGGAAAACACCCCCCGACAGGCCAGTTCATGGATGCAGGTGATGATCAGCCGCTCCCGGAGGATCTGGGTTGCCCGGTCAGCGGGAATCGTGATCAGGCGAAGCATCTGCAGGGCTTCGCCAAACCGCTGTTGCTTCAGCAGGTCCATTGCCCTGGATTCCGGGAGCGGGTCTAAGGCATACCAGAGTCCCAGGTGCCAGGTTTCCCTGGATTCGGCGCGCGCGGGAATCCACGGACCGGATAGGTTGGCCGGATCCGGCGTGACAGCCGCCAGCACCGCCCAGCAGGAATCCGGAATGACGCCATCCGCGGAAGTTGTCTGCTGCTGAAAGGAGGCGGAATTTCCCGCGAATACCAGGGCATCGGGTCGCGCGGGCAGAACCGTCTCGTCTTTGGAAATGAGATGGTCCACCAGAGAGTCCGCGCCTTCCCAGCGTGAGGGATCCGCCGTTTGGATGATGATGACACGGGAGGGAACCCTGCGTTTGAGCAGCAGGCCGGTTTCCACGGCCCGTTCTCCCCGGACCAGGATAGTTCCGCAGGGATCCGGGACCAGGGCGGCCACCAGGGGAAGAACGCGGGCAAAATCCTCCGGAATACCAGATCCGACGGCATCCGTTACGGAGCAGGCTCCTCCGCGGCTTCAGCGTGCCAGGACCGGAGGGTAATGCGGTCCACTTTGCCGCTGGAAAGCATGGGAAGGCGGTCCCGAAAATGGAAACGGCGGGGGACCTTGAAGTGGGCAAGCCGGCCGGCACAGTAGGCCCGGAGGGCGTCCTCGGAGAGGCTGTGCCCCGGTTGGGGTACCACAAAGGCGTGGGCGACTTCACCAAACGTGGGATCGGGAACGGCCACAATGGCAGCGGCCAGCACGGAGGGATGGGTTTCCAGGACCTGTTCAATTTCGGTCGGAAAGATGTTTTCTCCGCCGGACTTAAACATTTCCGTGGCGCGCCCCCGGAATTCCAGGGCGCCGTTTTTCAGTACGCCGATATCTCCCGTCCGAAACCATCCGTCGTTGTTGAGCCTGGCTTGGGTTATACCCGGCTGATTGAGGTATCCCAGCATGCGATAGGGCCCCCGCAGCAGAATCTCTCCGGCTTCTCCGTCCGGAAGGGGCGTACCGGATGTGTCGGCGATCCGCATTTCGCAGTCGGGGTAAAGCCGGCCGGCGTATCCGGGGAAGAGGGTATCGCCGGGCAGTGAGGCGGACACGAATCCCGCGAATTCCGACAGGCCATAGCCGGTAACGATGGCGGCGCCTACCGACCCGGCCAGGGACTCCAGCGGCCGGATCAGTTCGCGGCTCATGACGCCGCCGCCATAGATAAATGTTTTCACGCTTCGGAATGGGGTCGAAGAAAATTCAGGATCAGAGAACAGCATGGAATACATGGCCGGCACCTGGCCCAGCACGGTGACCTGCTCTGACGCCACCGTTGCCATTACGTCCCGGGGGGAAAATTTAGGCAGGATGACGAGTGTTCCTCCCGCGTAGAGCGTGCAATATCCAATTTCAACATCCGCCGCCACGTGGTTGATCGGGAAATGCAGCAGAAAACGGCTGTCTTCCCGGATCCCGAAAAGGCGGGCTTCGTGAACCACATTGGCCAGGATGGACCGATGCGAATGCAGGACACCGAGAGGGCGTCCCGTGGATCCCGAAGTATACAGCAGCAGCGCGGGCGCGTCCGGATCCAGCTGTTCATCCGCCGGGTCCGCGCACGCGGCGCTGTCTTCACCCTGGACGGTTTCCCAGAAGTCGGGATCGCCGCTTTCCGCCGGACCGCCAATGGTCAGCGCGAGAAGCAGGTTATCCGAAGCATTCCGTATGGCATGGTATGTTGCAGGGCTGATTCCGCAAGGTTCGGAAAGGTCAGCAATCAGCGCGGCCGGCGCGCAGTCCTCGAGCATGGCATACAGTTCACCGGGCGCGTACCGGGGCGAAAATCCTGCCCAGAACGCGCCCAGCCTGGCTGCCGCCATAAAAGCGATGGGAAACGCGGCGTTCGGGGGAGATACCTGGGCGACACAGTCTCCGGGACGCACGCCTGCCCGGCGAAGGACCTCGGCCAACGCTCGGATATGCCTGTCCAGTTCGCGCCAGGAGAGACGCAGTTTCCCGTCAACAACCGCCTCCCGTTCCGGATGCAGAGCGGCCCACCGGGGAATCGCCTCCCAGAGAAAACGAATTGGCCCGATTGTGTGGTCCGCAGCCATTAATTGTTCTCCTCACCGGCTCCTGCGGAATACGGCGCTTTTAAATCCGGCACAGCTTATTTTATACCACATATCGACCTGAGCCGGGACAGTTCATATCAGGTTCCGGCAATGACGGCGGATGCGCGGCTGACGGCCTGTTTCTGCTGCTGGTTGAGCACGGCAAAACCAAACGATACGGATGCGCCACTTTGCACTCCCGGGAAAGCCTGGATGGTGATCAGAGATGCCGGACGGACCATGGCGGTAAAAAGGCATGCCGCGGACTTCAGGCGCCGCGGGTCTCCGCCTGCCTCTCGGTTAACCAGTTCCCGCAAAGCGATGGACAGGGTGGCCGCGCCGTGGTAGATAATCCCGGGCAGGCCGACCGATCGGGCGAAAGCGGGGGAGGTATGAATCGGGAAGTGAATATCGGCGCCGGCGTCATACCGGAAAGGGGCCCAGGGATCAATGTAACAGACGCGTGCCCACGCGGGGGGCGTGGCGGCTGGATCCGGCGTCTCGGGGAAAATGCCGACGTCGCCCCGCCCTTCGTCCGCGCAGCGCACGCCCCGCAGCAGGCCGCCGATGGATTCGACGAAAACCACGTTACTGTCCCGGTCCCGCGCGGTGTATTCCATTACCAGGTGCGTGCCTGCCCGGTGGGGCACGATGGCCTGTACCCGTCCCGTGATTTCCAGTTCATCGCCGGGCACCATGCAGCGGTTCCATTGGATGTGTTCGCTGTAATGGACCTGCCGGGCCAGGACTTCCGCGGGAAATCCCGCGCTGTCCCAGTAATGGGTAAAGTTTTCAGATATTTTCCAGGTCAATGCCGTGGCAAGCATGGGCGGCGCGACGATGCCCTCAGGCCGGGTGTCATCGAGATACCAGGGGTTGGGGTCGTCCACGGCGAAGGCATAATTCATGATCTGTCGGGCCGTTACGGTCAGGCGCAAGGGGCGGCTTTCACGCCCGACATATTCAGAGCTTAGGGTCAGGGGCATAAACGTTATCCTATGGCTGGTTCGTTACGGGTTTGGCGGGGGGGCGTCCCACGCTGTAATACCAGAATCCGGCGCGGGCGATAACGGCCGGCGTAAAGAGGTTGCGTCCGTCAAAGATGACCCGCTGGCGCATCAGCGCGGCCATCCGTTCGTAGTCCGGGCGCCGGAATTCGTTCCATTCCGTGGTGATGACCAGGGCATCGGCGTTCTCGAGCGCCTCGTACACTTTACGGGCCAGTTCCACACCGCCGCTGAACCGGGATGCCAGTTTGGGGCCGGCGACGGGGTCGTATACGCGGACTGTGGCGCCCCGGTCCACCAGCGCGGCAATCAGGTCAAGGGCAGGCGCGCCGCGCAGGTCATCGGTGCGGGGTTTGAACGCGGCGCCCCAGAAGGCAAAATGCTTTCCGGCGACCTCTTCGTTGAAGTGGGCGAGGATGGTCTGCAGGAATTTTTCGCGGCGGTAGCGGTTGACTTCGAGGATGCTTTCCATGAGGCCGGCGGGAATGCCCTGTTCGCGGGCCAGCCCGGCGCAGGTGGCGACATCCCGGGGCAACCCCATGCCGCCAAATCCCAGGCCGGGAAACAGGAACATGGGCCCGATGCGTGTATCGGCGCCGACGGCTTCACGAACCTGGTCGATGTCGCATCCGAGCGCTTCACACAGGTCGGCCAGCTGGTTCATGACGGAGATGCGGGCGGCCAGCATGAGATTGTTGGCGTATTTGACCATTTCGGCGTCCCGCCGCGACATGGCGAGAAAGGGTTTTCCAGTCCGCAGAAAGGGCCGGTACAGCTCGCGGAACATTTCGATGATCCGCACGTCCTCGCTTCCGACCACAACCCGGTCCGGACGGAGAAAATCATCCACGGCCGAGCCTTCTTTCATGAAATCGGGGTTGACGACGATGTCGACAGGATGCGGGGTTGCCTCCCGGAATATGGCTTCAATGCGGTCCGCTGTTCCGGGTGGACAGGTGGTTTTATTGACGATGATGCGGTATGCCGGGGTTTTGCCGGCGATGGCGCTGGAGACGTCCAAAACGCGGCTGGTATCGACATGCCCGTTCCGGTCCACGGGGGCGCCGACACACAAAAAGATCATCAGGCATTCATCCGTGACGGCGTCCAGGGTATCCGTGAACCGCAGGCGCTCCTCTTCCATGTTGCGGATTACCAGTTCTTCCAGTCCGGGCTCGTGGATAGGCAGTTCACCCTGGTTAAGCCGGGATACCCGGTCCGCGTCCCGGTCCATGCAGATGACCTGATGGCCGTTTTCCGCCAGGCAGGTGCCGGTGACCAGCCCCTGGTAACCTGTTCCGATGACACCGATTTTCATAGAAGGATGGCTTCCTGTTCAGTGATAACCATAGACAGCCCGGAACTCGTCTGAATTCCGGGCTGCCCCGTTTTTCTGTGGCATTTATTCCTGAGCGGAATGGATCAGAGTCCGTCCACCTCAAGCCCGCAGATGAGCCAGTTTTTGCCGACCTTTTTGAGCTTCAGTTCAGCGGAAACGGCGCCCGCCGCGCTGGAGAGGTCCACCGGGTAGACGGTGTAAGTGCCGTCCTGTTCGGCGGTGTACTGGGTCTGGGTGAAGGAAACTTCGGCTTCCTCAAGGTAACCGGAGTCGATGGCATCCTGAAGCAGTTCTCCCAGGGCTTCCCGGCTGGCCACCTGGGAGGAAGCAAAATCTTCGCTCATGGTGGCCAGCACGCCCTGGACATCCTTTGCCGCCAGCGCTTTACCCCACGCGTCACAGGTCTGCTTAACCAGATCGAGATCGCTGGGACCTTTGAGTCCAGCACACCCGGCAAAGGCCAACACGGCGGCAATGGCGGTGAGAGCAATCACTTTTTTCATTGAAGCAGTCTCCTTACGTGTTGCGGTTGGTTTCTATGTTATTTGGCGTCAGGGTTCAGGGTCAGGATCACCCGGTTTTCGAACCAGGTGCCGTTCAGTTCCGCGAGGAACCGGATATCCCTTAACAGCCGGACGACTTCGATCATGACGTCATTGACGATATACGGGACGTTGGACATCTGCCCGAGCTGTTTTACCAGAGGCGAGGCCATATCGAAGTAGGCCTGTGTTTTCAGGGCCATGAGCAGATAGCGCGCGGCGTCCGGATCGATAGGCGGCTCGAACTTTTCCAGCACCTGCGTGGATGTATTGCTGTTAATCCGTTCAATCAGGGCTTTCAGGCCGTCCAGGTCGGTGGAGATCATGAAAACTTTACCGACTGTGGCGGCAAACACTTCCAGTCCCATGGGAAGGGGACGGGTTACTTTCTGGATATGAACGCCGCCAAGGTCCTCGTGGGGAGCAACCCCGACAAATCCCATGGCCAGCTGCGGGAGGATAGGATTGTTGGATTCCAGCAGCAGGTACGCGGCGGGCAGGCCATTGGCGGTGGTTCCGGCCACGCCGAACACGAACTGGGATCCCAGGGCGCCCATAGCCTGATCTACGTAGGTGGAAGCCTGCTGCAGCGTTTTTTTCTGTTTTTCCGGCGCGTCCGGGGGCAGGTTGGCCGCGGACTGTTTTACGGAGTTGCCCAGCTGCTGCTTGAAGTTCTGCGTAATGTTGAGCGCCAACAGCAGCCCGGCATTTTCAGGGAGTTTGCGGACCAGCTCCATGGGCTGGGGGACGCCCATCTGATCGAGCAGTCCCTTGTGGGCCGCGGTATCGACCCGGGCGCGCAGTTCCAGTTTGTCACCGGTAAGCGACAGCGTGTACAGCGCGGGGTCATCCGCTTCGCCGGCGGGCAGCATGGCTTCAAACTGCTTCATCTGCTCGTCCAGCAGGGGTTTAATAGCCGGCTGCTGAGCCGCCGCGATGTCGGCGAATTCACGCAGAAACGCGAAAGCGCGGCCCAGGAAAACCTGCGCGCAGACTTCGTTGGTGTCGAAAGCGGGGCAGGATTCGGAACCATAGCGGACCTGCCGGGGGGATTTAAACCGGGCGACGGTTTCCTTGACCAGTGTGTCGCTGTTGCCCAGAACAACCCACTGGTCGGTGAGGCAGTACGCGCCGACACCCGGCAAGACAGTCACCGTCTGGTCATCCACGGGTTCCTGGGCCGGGGCCGCGCCGCCTCCAAGGATTGCCTGGGCCATCTGGAGCAGCTGTTCCGCTTTGGCTTTATCCGTGATGGGAATGGCGGCGGCAAAACCGAGGGCATCATTGATCGGCGGGAAGGACAGCGCCTCGGCTTCCTCCTGCGATTTTACCTGCGCCGCTGTTTTGATAAATTCCCGAAGCGCTTCCTTGGGTTCCAGGAAAAGGCCGATCGGCCGGGCCGTGTCCATGCCCGTGCTCTGCAGCGCGACGACCGCGTCTCCATCGGGGACGGTGCCCAGGAAACCGCAGGCCGCCCTGACCCGTCGGTCGATTTCCGCGCGGACATCCAGGTCCTGTTTGAAAATCCGCTGCACCACGGGTACCCACTGATCCAGCAGATTGGCCACGGGGGGCAAGGCAAGGGAAATGTGCGCGGAGTCAGGGGTCAGCGCCAGCGCCGGCAGGGTGGTCGGGGTTATCCCCCGGCTCTGGTCCAGCTCAGCTTTTTGCGCGGCGGTAGGTTCGGGCGCGGTTACTGCGGGCAGCGGCACCGGTTTCGGGGGCGCCGGCGCCTGTTTAGCCGTGTCCGCTTTCTTTTTGTCTACGATGGTGATTTCGGGCTGCTTCATAGCCCCGCCGCCAAAATAGAACCAATAGAGCGCGCCTCCAAGAGCTGCCAGGACAATCAGCAATACCGGCAACAGCTTGTTACCGGATTTCGCGGGCGGCGTATCAGGTTTGTTCGTGTCCATAAGTGTTTCCTTTTATCGGTTACAACCATCCAGAATTTTCATACAACATTCAGTTTACCCTAAGAAGAGCTGACTGCATTAATCTTATCTTGATGGGGCGATTCGATACAATCCGGAAAATTTGCTAAGGGTGATCATGTGCAAGCTTGTTTTTCAAGACACGCAATTTGCGTAAAGTCCGTGCCAGCCCGGGAGCTCGTTTGGATGCGTTATCGATATCCCAGTAGTTCAGAACAAATTCAATTACCCTGGAGGAGTACGCTGGCCCGACTTTTGGACTGTCTGGGTGGGGAGCGGGAATCATATCAGTGCGTATTTCTTTTTTGGGTGATAACCGGGCGAGATGGACGATATCCGTTTTTGGATGAGATAACAATTCCGGCTGGAATGGAATGCGTGCCGTTGAAATTCCCAAGTAATCAGCCAACCCGTCCGCATCGGCGATCAGCCATGCCTCAACAGCCCGCACAACCACCCGCAGGCACAACCAGGGATTGGGGTTCGGGCACCACTTGGCAATCAGCGCAGGGGGACAATCAGGATCCCGATCCTGGTCCACCAGAACCAGCCATGGAAAGGACCGGGCCGATGAATTTAATCCATGTAATTTTTTCAGCAGATAATCTTTTCCGCGCTTTCCAATGATGAGCCCCGGAGAGACGCCGACCGTTGCCAGTAAACGTTTCGCCACTGCTTCGTCGACGATTCCTTCAACCGCCATATTAATCCGGATATCCATAGTTCTTAGCTGCTTTGGAACAGGTGCAGTTGTTCCGGATGGTCTGGACCAGAAGCAGAGATGACGATATCAGCCAGAGAGAGCCCTCCCTCCAGAACAGCCCGAATCAGATTATCCTGATTGGTTGGAGTAACACGCGTTCCTTCTTTGGACGGATTCAGCAATAAAACCTCGCGGGGAGATATGCCTTCATCCTGAAGAAGGTCAGGGGAATGGGTACTGACAAATACCTGCCTGCCGGATTGCCTGAGGATTCGGGCGAATGTCTGGGGTAACACCCTAACTATTGCCGGATGGAGGGACGCTTCCGGTTCCTCAAGTAACAGCGGCCCGCCTTTTTCCATAGCGATCCAAAGTAAGCCGATCAGGCGAATGGTTCCATCTGACAGGCAGGTTTCATTCTGCCAAGCTCCGTTTGGTCGCCAATGTTCAAATTTTCCATCCAGGTGTGGATTCCCCCGTTCGTCTCTTCGCAGTTCAATTTCCTTAAGTTGGGGGATGACCGCCCGCAGCGCGCTCAATATCAGGGCAAAACGTCTGGCGCGGGTACGTTCGGGAGTTTTTGCAATCTGATATAAAAAATCACTTCCATAGGGATCATCGTATGCCAACGCGAACCGGTTTGGCTCACGAATCAGCTGCGGGACCAGA
The DNA here is from genome assembly GCA_029776995.1 of Candidatus Hydrogenedentota bacterium. GTDB lineage: Bacteria > Hydrogenedentota > Hydrogenedentia > Hydrogenedentales > CAITNO01 > JAGPFE01. The sequence continues at coordinate 5,741 of JAKOTZ010000115.1, read as the reverse complement.
TGGAGATATCTAATGGATCCAAAAAAATCAGCGAGCTCGCGGAATGGGCGGTTCACATTAATTTGTTCCAAGGCTGTCTGGGTAAGCCGTAAGGGGTCATTTTTGTCGTGCTCATCCGGCCGATCTAACAGGATTTCTTGATTTCGACGCACATATTCCTTTTCGATAACAGGCGCTTTCCGGTTTTTTTCCGAGCTGAAGGCGATTAAATATTGCCACTCGTCCCGATCTGCCGCCAGTGAAATGTCAATTTCGACTGCGGGGTCGCGCCTGGCGGCTAAACTGCGGATTACGGATATGCCGCCGCGGAGGTTGACCGCGTGCTCAAATCCTCCTCCCGGGGACACCAGATCCCTAAGAAATCGGAGAACATCCAGGAAATTGGATTTGCCGGATGCATTCGGTCCCACAAGGAAAACTCTGTCTTCAATCGGAATATCTACTTCAGTAAAATTTTTCCAGTTTTTTAATCTCAATCGGCGAATTCTGAATTTCATGGGATGCATCCGTATTGGCACGACTGCGGAGACCAGAACCCATTGGCCATTACGAGGCATGTGTCTTGCCGCGAAACATTCTATCACACCTTCACATTTTCTCATTGGGTTGTTGGTTGCCTCGTGGGCACGATAGCGCGCTACCTGGGGCGGTAGTCCGGGCATTGGGTGGCGTTGGGGCGCTGGGGACGGCGGCAGGCGGAGGGGTGGTCGTACCGGCAGTTGTCGCAGAGGAATTCCGTCGGACAGCGGAGTCGGAGCCACCACTGTTTTATTTGTCTCAGCCAGGAACGCCAGAGTGCCATGTTTTTACTCCTCGCGCCGCAAAAGCCAGCGGTAGAGTCCGGGGGCCGGCAGGCCGTGGCGGCGGAACAGCCGGTGCAGGTTGGCGGGATCCGTCAGACCCGCCGCCCGCGCGACATTATGAATCGACGCGCCGGAGGATTCAAGCCGTTCCCGGGCCAGTTCCAGGCGCAGGGCAGACCGGCACCCGCTGTAATTAAGGTTGAGCATCCGCCGCAGCCGCAGGGAGAGGGACGCCGGTGATATCCCTATTTCCCGGGCGGCGGATTCCATGTCGGGGGCGGCATTTCGGATTTCTTCCATCCACCGCGCGCAAAGTGTTTTGAACATGCCGCGCGAGGCCGCGGGCCAGCGAATTTTGTACAGCAGGTCAATACAGGAGGATTCATCGAGGCCGGACCGGGGATCCGCTTCGATCTTTTGACGCAGCTCCGCGAGGGATTGCCAGGCGGAGGAAGTGGCCGCGCCCATCCGTTCGCAGCACTCAATAACGCCGGCTGTGATTTCAAACAGGATCCCGGGATCCGGCCGCGTTTTACCGGCCAGCCGGGCGCGCTCCCGGACCCGTCTGCGCCAGGCATCCGCGGCCCGGGCACGGTAGCCGCCGGCCAGCCAGATGGCCGGAGGGGCCAGGGATACCGGTATACGGTGGAAGTCAGGACTGGCAAGGGTAAGAGAACGTTCGGATTCCGCCGGACGCCTGCCACGCCGCGGCTGTTTTGGGGTTGACGGGATTTCCGTGTCGGGAACGGCTTTCGGAGGGGGAGGGAGAGGCGTTTCAGGCAGGCGGGGCGCGATGGATTCGGCCACCCACAGCGCGGCTTCGGCCATGGCCTGGGGCGGCCGGGCGGGGATATCGCGGAGTCCGAAAGGCAGGGGACCCTGTGCCGCGTCGGGCGTGGCGACAGCCTCCAGTCCGCGGCGGACCGCGAATTCGAGGGCGTCAGCCGCGGACTCGGGAACAAAGGGACCTACTGTAACCCACCATCCTGTTTTTCCGGGGACGGCTGCTGAAGCGCAACCGAATCCGAGGTGGCACACAAAAGCGATGGGCGCGGCGGTTTCCCGCGCGACAGCAAAGGCTTCGGCTCGGGACCGCGCGCATGCCCGGTTCCCGGCGGGGAAGCGGTTAATGTAGGCGCACGCTTCGCAGGCGGAGGATCCGCATACGAGCAGCTGCCGTTCCGGCGAGCCCCGGTGCAATGCTATGGGCGGTCCGGTGATGGTCCGGAATCGGTCAATCAGGGCGCGCAGTTCCGGTCCGGGCAGGTTTTCCGGCGGCGGGGTCACGGGATCACCTCGAACCATTCCGGAAGCCCGTCGCGCGGGGCCACCACCACCCTGACCGGGGACCCCGCGAAAATCCGGGTGATTTTTTCGCGCACAAGGTCCGGACAGTTGTTTTTTTCGCTGAGATGCACCATAACTACAAGGCGGAGCCGGTCGTGTCGGAGGGTTTCAAGTAGGGACTGGGCGTCTTCATTCGACAGGTGGCCCTGTTTTCCCCGGATCCGCTGCTGAAGAAAGGGCGGGTAGGGTCCCACGCGGAGCATATCGGGGCAGTAATTGGACTCGACGATGACGGCGTGCGATCCCGCGAGGCGCGCCATGGTGAGTTTGCAGGGATGGCCCAGGTCGGTGGCAAACCCCAACTTTGCGCCCGTGGCGGTGGTGTAAGTGAAATTGACGGGGTCAGCGGCATCATGGGAGACTGAATAGCTTTGAACAGTTATCGTATTAAAAGTAAGCGCATCGCCAGCCTCAAAGGTGAACAAGGGGAAATCGTCATCCTTCTGTTTCAGGCGGATTTCCTCAGCGGTTTTGGGAGTGGCGTAGACGGGAATGCCGTAACTGCGGGCGAATTTGAGTCCCTTAATATGGTCAGTATGTTCATGGGTAATGAGCACGGCGGTCAGGTCGGCGGGGCAGAGGTTCAGGCTTCTGATCCGTTCCAGCAGCTGTTTCCGGGAGATGCCGGCGTCCTGAAGGATGTGGGTAGTGCCATCGGAGATGAGGGTGGCATTTCCGTTACTTCCGCTGGCGAGAAGGGCGAAACGCAACATACGCGAGATATTCCCTGTGGCGGATAAACAGTAAGAAGTTCCAGATGATGGGTAGTTTACCATACGATCGGGCCATAGGGGTTAAGCGTTCGGATTTGTTAGAATACCGGCCGCTCGATGGACTGTAAATCGTGCTTACCGAGGACTGTTGCCGGCCGCTGCCGGCGGTGGTCAAGAATGGAGTGGGACGCGCATGAACCAGGAAAACCGCGGTGGTGACATCGTTTACCTGATAGCCAATACGCACTGGGACCGGGAATGGCTTTTCGACTACCAGCAAACCCGTCTGATGCTGGTGGAAATGATGGACCGGCTGCTGGAAATTCTTGAAAGCCGTCCGGATTATCGTTCTTTCGTGCTGGACGGGCAGGTGGCGCCGCTGGAGGATTACCTGGAGATCCGTCCGGAGAAACAGGAGGCGGTAGAGCGGGCTGTGCGGGACCAGCGGCTCCTGATCGGCCCCTGGTACACCTGTCCGGAGGGTTTTGAAGTCAGCGCCGAGTCGCTGGTTCGGAACCTGCTGATGGGGCACCGTGTGGGCAGACGTTTCGGCGGCGTAATGAAGATCGGCCACACGCCGTTTTCATACGGCCAGAATTCGCAGATGGCCCAGCTGTACGCGGGATTCGGCATAGAAACCATACTCTTTTACCACGGCGTGAATGATGACGAGGCGGCGATAGAGTTCGTGCTCGAGGGCGCGGACGGGACCCGCCTGCTGGCCAGCCGGATGAGCACCGGAGCCCGTTACAATTTTTACCACCAGGTGTACCGGCCGGCGCGGTACGGCAAGGGTCCGGATGACCGGGAATATACCTGGCGGGAAGGCGGGGTTCCGTTCCGTCGGTCGACGCCCGGTCGGGCGGTCGGGCACCTGTGGCTGTTGCGTCCGCGGAATGAGCTGGACCGGACGTCGCTTCAGGACCGGGCCCGGGCGCTGTACGCGCGGGAAAAACAGGCGGCGTCCACCCGGCACCTGGCTTTCATGATGGGCCACGACAGCAGCCTGCCGGACGCGCGGGAGCCCGAAATGGCGCGGTGGATCGCCGATGCGCTGCTGGGGGTTACGGTCCGGCACGGGCATTATCCGGACCTGATTGCGGGGCTGCTGGCCGAGGCGGACCGGGGGCATCTGCCCCTGCTTCGCGGGGAACGGCGCACGCCCAAACCGATGCCGCTGGTGATCCACCTGTACAGCGACGTGCTGAGCAGCCGGACCCGGATGAAATGGCAATGCTCCCGGGCGGAATGGCTGCTGCAGCGCGAGACGGAACCCATGCTGGCGATAGCGTGCCTGGCGGCGGGAATGCAATATCCCGACCGGATGATGGAACTGGCGTGGAAGGAACTGCTGCGGTGCCACGCCCACGACAGCATTTCCGGATCGGGGGTGGACGCCATCGAGGAAGACGTGCTTTCACGGTCGCGCCAGGCTAAGCACATCGGAGAAGCGCTGACCGACGCGGCGCTGGCGCAGACGCATACCCGGCTGCGTATTCCCGGCGGCGGAGATGACGTTGCGGTAACGGTTTTCAACCCGCTGGCGCGGCCGCGGGCGGAAGCGGTGGAGTGCGTGCTTGACCTTCCGTGGACGGGCAGCCACGAAGAATTCGCGCTGGAGGATCCGGAAACCGAATCAGAGATCCCTGTTCAGTGCAACGGGCGCTACCCGAAACACGTGATCGTCAACCACCCGGATGACGCGCCGATGATGATGAAAGCGGAGCGGTTCCAGGTGGTGTTTAATGCGTCGTCTGTTCCGGGAATGGGCTGGAAGACCTACCGGGTGGTCCGGGGGCGTCCCTTTGCCGGAGGAACGCCCATTGCGTCCGGAAGAGAACTTGAAAATGAGCATATCCTTGCGCGGGTAAACGACAACGGCACGGTGACGCTGACGCACAAGGCATCGGGACAGGTATTCCACGAACTGAATTATTACGTGGACGACGGCGAGGCCGGCCACGCCTGGATGCACCACGCGCCGGCCCATGACGCCGCAATCGACAGCCGAGGGTTTCCGGCGGCGATCGCGGTGCTGGAGAACGGTTCGCTGCTGGGGCGGATCAGCGTGAGCCAGACCCTGATGATACCGGAGTGCCTGCTGGAGCAGGACGGCGATCCCTGGCGTCGCCTGGACGGAGTGGGGAACAACGCGCGGCGTTCAGGGAACCTGGTGCCGATGCCCGTGGTGACGACATACACCCTGCGGGCAGGCGCGCCGTGCCTGGAAGTAACCTGCCGGTTCGATAATGCCGCGCGTGACCATCGCTTCCGGGTGATGTTTCCCACCCGGCTGGCCGCCGTAACGTGCCACGCGGAGACGGCATTTGATATTGTTGAACGGGAGGTGGTGTTCGGCGAGGGCAGCCCGTGGCGCGGCCGGCAGGGGGTGACATTCCCGATGCAGCGGTTCGTGGACGTAAGCGACGGAAAGGTGGGGCTGTCATTTCTTTCCCCGGGGCTTCGGGAATACGAAGTGACGCAGTGCCGGGAACGGGCAATTGCGGTGACCCTTTTAAGGGCCTATGAAGTGAACCTGACCACGGTGAGCAAACGATGGGATCCGCACCCTGAAATGAGACTCTCGCAGGGACCCGGGACCCATGAATTTCAGTGGCTTCTGTATCCGCATGAAGGCGGGGTGCATCAGGGGAAAACCCTGGATCTGGCGGAACGCATGGTTTCGCCGCTGCAGCCCTGCCAGGCGGGGTGCAATCCGGACGGTGACCTGCCGGGTAGCCACGGCTTGCTGGAGGTTGTCGGGAACAGCGTGGCGTTTTCCGCAATCAAACCGGCAGAATTGGGTGACGGCTGGATCGTCCGGCTGTACAATCCCGGGACAACGCCAGAACAGTCGCGCCTGAAGTTTGGTTTTTCC
>JAKOTZ010000042.1 GCA_029776995.1 Candidatus Hydrogenedentota bacterium | reverse complement strand
TCCGCATGGAATACAGTGACATTCGGAGACAACGGCGCAAAAAGACGCGGGGCTTCTGGACCGAACAGCGCGAGGATGGGAACCGGTGTCAGCGCGGCAAAATGCGCGGGACCGCTGTCTGAGGTTACCAACGCATCCACGTTACAGAACAGCGTAACCAGCTGGCGGAGGGTCAGCCGCCCAGTTAGGTCGCATACCTGCGGGGCCGAAAAAAGGCTGGTAAAACGGGCTGCGGCTTCCTGTTCGTGCGGGAGTCCGACCAGGAAAATACACGCGTCCGGTATTTTTTCCAGCAACTGGCCGGCCAGCTGTTCATACCGGGCTGCCGGCCATGCCCGCATCGGCAGTTCATCCCCGAATTTAGGATTGAGCACTACCCTGAATGAGGAATCCAGCGCGTGTTCCCTGCCGATCTCTCGGAGAATGCGCGTCAGGCTTTCAGTATCATCGGGGCTGGGTATGAATTTCGGTAATTCGGAGGCATCATCTGAATCGATATGTTTTTTCAGACAGGGGACCGTGTCTGTATTCCATATGCTTTCTGTCAGCGCCCGGTACATCTGAGCCGTGGACAGGAAGGGATTAAACAGTACGGGTCTGTTGAACAGGTTTCCCCGATAGCACCCTTCCGCCTGAAATCGGTGCAACCCCGCCCGGATTCCGGCGCCGGACAGACCGCAAATCAGAGCCGTGTACCGGGAAAAAAATTCAAGGTCCACTACGGCATCAATTTTTTTATTCCGAAGGAATGCGACAGCCCTGAAAGTATCCCGGGCCAACGTGTACGGGGATCGGTCATCGATCAGGATCAGGTTTTGATCCGGGATCACCCCCACAATCCGCATAATGTCAGCGTTTTTCTGGAAACACAGGAAAAAAACATTTTCTTTGCCGAGGCGTTTGATGGCTGCCTGCAGGGCGGGAACAGCCAGCACAGTGGCTCCCTGTTCGGCTGGCTTCACGAAAGCCAGCCGCCTGACCTGGTCGGGTGGGATTTGACGCGGCGGTAAGAATTGGTGCAGGAGGGTCAGCGCTCCGCAAAGCGGAATCCCAAACCACCGGTCGATCCACCGGGAGACGTCACTGTTCATTCGGTTTTTCCTGGAGCGATTTACGGTCCAGGGCAATCATAACCCAGAAACGGTTTACCGGTATAACGCGATAAACGCGCTTATCCATGTACCCTTCCAGCTTTTTGAGGGTACTGGCTTTCATGAGTACCAGCTGGGCCCGCCCTGTATCCCTGGCGCGCTGCAGGATGCGCTGGGCGTCTTCCAGTTCAACCTGCGTTACGGGATCACCCTTCAGGTAAAACTGCAGCCCGAACAGGCTGGTGTGCCGGAGCACGTACAGGTCATGTTCCGGCCATTCCGTCAGGATCGGTTTGATGCTGGCAGCCAGCGCCCGCATGTCATTGGACGCGGGAACCCAGGCGGCTATACCCTTGGCCGCGACAAAAATAAGGGCTGTAATGAAAGCCATTTTTTTCAGGCGGGATATCCAGAGGGGAGAAGACTCCGTCAATAACTGAAGTCCCCTTCCGGCAGCCAGTGACAGAATTAACTGCACCGGAAGCATGTATAAGGCCAGCCGGGATGTGGCCAGGCTTAGGATGATTACCGGAAACAGTGCGCCACCGGTCAGAAAAGCACGTTCGGGGGTGGAGAATCCGGCGCGGAACATTTCTTTTTTATCCGGAAATCCCGACAGGCCTCGCCGGATCATGCCAATCAGCGGTACTGTCCACGGAATGCCCCCAAATAACAGGACAGGGCCATAAACAGTGAACGGTTTGTACCATTCTGGATTCCGGTTGAACTCCCCATACAGATTCCGCCCGATGGTTTCATGGAGCACCCAATACTGCAACAGTTCCGGATATTTTCGAATCATCAGCCCGTACCACGTAAGCCCGGTAACCGCAAAAACCCCCAGGCCCAGCGGATTCAGCAAGATGGGTACAGATTCCCCCCGCCTGCGAAACAGGAAGTGTGCCGTGGCAACCGGCAGAAAGGCCAGAAAAACGACTGGACCCTTGGTCATAAATCCTCCGCCTAATGCGGCCCACATCAGTATGATCCAGATGGCGCGGCGTTTGCGTACTGCGCCCCAGTAGAACGCGATCGCGGCTGCCTGGAAGAACACCAGGAGCGTGTCGGTAGACAGCGCATACGCCGCGCCAACCGGAAAGATGGCCAGGCCGTAGGCCAGCGCGGCATACGGTCCGGCTCCGGAAAACATTAAGTTCCCAGTTGTGTAGACTAGGGCCGTGGTCAGGATGAATGCCACTGCGTTTCCGATGCGGGCGCCCCATTCGTTCACCCCAAACACGCGGTAACCGGCCGCAATCATGATGTAGGTAAGCGGGGGTTTGGTCCAGTGGTGTCCCCCGTTCAGCATGGGTTCCCACAGGTTGCCCTGTTGCATAGTCTGTCGGGCGCATTCCGCGTACCTGCCTTCCGTGGAATCAAAAAGGCCGCGGCTTCCCTGAAATGCCAGGGCTACCAGGGCGGTCAGCAAAATAATGAGCGTGAATGGGAGCGCGCTGTTTTTCCTGTTTATTTCTGATATGATTCTGAATACCTTGGTACGGCCGCCAAGCGTAAAAACCGGTCAAATTGACAGCATTTTATGTGGAAGGAATACCATCATACCTTTTAGACTACTGGAGAGTCTAACAGGTATTGTGCGGAATGTTGAATCAGCAAATCCGGAATTGGTAGTTTTTCTACTATCCTCAGCGGAAGCGGACCAGGAGAGTTGCCATGGAAGTGGATATGATTCAGGCGAGGCTGAACCTGGAGGTTGTGCTTGGGCTGCTGGCGGATGTGGCCAATACAGATCCGACCTTCAGGGAACGCAGCCGGACATGGGCGGAAACGGTCGCGTTTAAGGCGCTGGGCGGTCCGGAAGGGTGGATCCGTTTTTCTCCGGAAGGCGCCACGCATGGCACGGGGAAACCGGATCTTGCCACGATCAGGCTGATTCTCTTTTCCGCGATCCATTTAAACCGGATGTTCCGTAACGAAGGATTGCCTCCCATACCAGTCAAAGGAATCGGCAGGCTGTCTTTCATGAAAAAAGAATTTACAGAACTGGGCGCGCGGCTTCAGACGCTTACGCGCCCGGGCGTTACGTTCTGCAGCAGGGAGGAAGAACAGCTCAGCACCAAACTGATGCTCAGCGCGGCTGTAAGGGCCGTTCCCATATTGGCCGAGTCGGACAGTGTATGCGCTAAATTGGCCGCGGCGACACCGGAAGGAACATTGGAGATCAAGTCTCTCGATAATGGTTTTGCCGGATGGATAAGGAAAGCAGACGGGAAATTTACTTCCGGATTCGGCGCGCCGGAACAGGTGACCGCCAGGATGCACTTCCGGGACCTCGATGCGGCGCGCATTGTGCTGACCGGAAAAGAAACAGGATTCGCGGCGATCGGACTGGGCATGATGCGCGTGGAAGGGGTTATACCGCTGGTGGATAACGTGTCCCTGATTATGGACCGTCTGGAACGGTACCTGGCATAGGAGCGGATCATTTATGAATACGGCAGATCATGACAAACGGGATGGTATGGTAGACGGGGAAGGAGGGTTTATATATCCACAGTCCAGAGCGCTGTTGGAACGGGCCTGCCGGGTTATCCCTGGAGGGATCTACGGCCATTTTGGACCGCCTCCCTGCGTACCGCCGGAGGCATATCCTTTTTTCTCGGATTGGGCGGAGGGGTGCCGGTTTCGCGACGTGGACGGTCACGAATTCATTGATTACATGTGTGCTTATGGACCGATGATCCTGGGATATAAAAACCCGGTAGTGGATCAGGCTTTCAGGCAGCAGGCGGAGAAGAATGACACAGGTTCGCTGGCCGCGCCGGTTATGGTGGAGCTGGCCGAGTATCTCTGCGATCTCATCCCCATAGCGGACTGGGCGTTTTTTGCCAAGAACGGCGCGGACGTAACTAACCTCGCCGTGATGACCGCGCGGGCGGCCACGGGGCGCCGAAAAATCATTGCGATTAAAGGGGGATACCACGGAACGACGCCATGGATGCAGGCGCCCGGGCACCACGGACTTATCGCAGATGACTGGGCGCACGTGATCCGTATTCCCTGGAATGATTTAACCGCGCTGCAACAGGCGCTGGAGGAGCATGCCGGTGATGTGGCCGGATTTATTTCCTCGCCATACCATCATCCGGTTTTCGCGGACAACGAACTGCCCGCGCCGGGATACTGGGACGGCGTATCCCAGCTGTTGCGCCGGCACGGGGTGGTGTTTATCATTGATGACGTACGGGCCGGTTTTCGGTTGCATCTGGGCGGATCCAATGAACTGTACGGGTTCAAACCTGATTTGATCTGTTTCAGCAAAGCCATTGGGAACGGATATCCCATTTCAGCATTGGTCGGAGTGGAGTCCCTGCGCAAGGATGTGGGGCGGGTCTTTCACACAGGCTCATTCTGGTTTGGGGCTGGTCCCATGGCCGCGGCACTGGCCACCGTGAAAGAACTGAAACGCCTGGATGCTCCCGCGATGCTGCGGGAAACCGGCGAAAAGCTGCTGAACGGAATGGTGGGTGTCGCCAGATCGCACGGATACAACCTCAAGGTATCCGGAGAGCCGTCAATGCCTTATCTCCGGATTACGGATGATCCGACGCTGACCCTGCACCAGCACTGGTGCGCGGAATGTACCCGTCGGGGGGCATACTTCACATCACACCACAACTGGTTTATTTCCACGGCGCACACGGAAAAAGATATTCAGGAGACCCTGGATATTTGTGACGCGGCATTCAAGGCAATTCGCAAGCGTTTTGGCAACGGAACCGCATAATAACGAGGGTTTGTACCATGGCACTTACCGCGGAAGAAAGAGATCGGTTCAGGAAATTGTGCGCGTCCCTGAGACGGGACATGGTGGATGTTACGGGCTGGTCTGGGGGCGCGCATATCGGCGGATCGCTGAGCATGGTGGAGATGCTCGTGCTGCTGTATTGGAAATACATGAGGCTTGATCCCGAGAATCCGAAATGGGAAGACCGGGACCGCTTCGTGCTTTCCAAAGGTCATGGCGGATTGGGCCATGCGGTCGTGCTGGGCCGGCGGGGATTTTTTCCCTTTGATGAGCTTAAAGCGTTCAACAAGACCGGTTCCAACCTGGGCATGCACCTGGACTCCAAGAAGGCGGTGGGATGCGAGGTGTCCACCGGCTCCATGGGGCATGGGCTCAGCGAAGCACTTGGCATGGCGCTTGGCGCCAGGGTCCTGAAAAAAGACTTTCGGGTCTTCTGCGTGATTGGGGACGGTGAAAGCAATGAAGGGTCCATCTGGGAAGCGGCCATGGCCGCCGCGCATTACAAGGTGGCCAATCTGGTGGCGTTGCTCGACCGGAACCATTTCATGATCGACGGAAATACGGAAGATGTCATGTCGCTGGATCCTGTCGCGGACAAATGGCGCGCCTTCAACTGGCAGGTATGGGAAGTGGACGGGCATGATCTGGACGCGCTTTCCGACGCGATCGAGGCTGCCATCGCCTGGGACAAAGGCCCAGCCATCGTAATCTGCAATACGGTTAAGGGGAAAGGGGTGGACTTCATGGAGAACAAAGCCGCATGGCATTACGGCGGACTGAGCGGTGACCTTGTGGCAAAAGCCAAAGCTTCAATTGGAGAGGAGTGAAATACCATGGCAGGAGTAGAAAGCACGCTGACCTGGACCTGCTACGATGCCACGAAACTGAGCGCCCGGGAGATTTACGGCATCGTGCTGAGCGATCTGGGTGCCATGCGGGAGGATATTGTGGGCTTGACCGCGGATCTGGCGAAATCCACCCAGATCGGCGCGTTCGGGGACAAGTTTCCCGACCGTTTTTTCAATTTCGGTATCGCGGAACAGAATATGTTCGGCGTAGCGGCAGGCATGGCCAAAGTGGGGCTTGTCCCGTTCGTGTCTACCTTTTCCGTATTCGCGTCCATGCGGGCCTGCGAGTTCCTGCGCACGGACGTGTGTTATCAGAATCTGAACGTCAAGGTAATTGCCACCCACGGCGGCACTTCCTTTGGATCAGCCGGCACGACGCACCACGCGCTGGAGGACATCTCTATCGTGCGGTCTTTTGCCAATCTTACGGTGATCGTTCCCGCCGACGGGTATGAAACCGCGGCAGCCGTAAAAAAGTGCCTGGATGTCAACGGACCGGTTTATATCCGTATCGGCCGCGGTTTTGAACCCCCGATCTACAAGGCGGAACCGGAAGATTTTGACATCGGGAAGGCCGTGGAAATGTGTCCGGGAACGGATATTACCGTCATCGCCTGCGGCCCGACGGTATACCATGCCGTGGAGGCCGCCGAAATTCTGGGCCGGGATGACGGACTCAGCGTGCGGGTGCTGAACCTACACACGATCAAACCGATAGATTCAGAAGCCATTTTAAAAGCGGTCATGGACACCCGCCGCATTCTGACCGTCGAGGACCACAACATCATTGGCGGCATGGGAAGCGCGGTCGCCGACGTGATCGCCGCGTCCGGAAAAGGATGTGTTTTTGAAAAACTGGGCATTCCGGATGTGTTCACGCCCCACGGCTATCCGGAAGACCTGCAGCACATGTACGGCATAGACGCGGATGGCATCGTCGAGAAAGTGCGCGCCATGATGGGCCGGGAGTTTGAGGCTGACGAATCCTGGGAGGATGAAATCTGACGGGGATGAAGATGGGGGAGTGGTTCCCCTGGAAGGTCTGGCAGCTATGAGTGA
>JAKOTZ010000041.1 GCA_029776995.1 Candidatus Hydrogenedentota bacterium | reverse complement strand
CTGGTTCGAACAGCACCGCTTCGGCGAAGGGCCCTTCGGCGACGCCGAAACCCTGGCCAAGGCCCGGAACGTCAGCGTCGCCGGGCTGGTGGACGCCGGCATCCTGTCGGCCGAGCGGGGCCGGGTGCGGCTCATCCCGCCCCTGGAACTCCCCGCGGACTGGGACCCCCAACAGGATCCCCACCTGCCCGACTGGGAGGCGCTGCACCACCTCATCCGGGCGCACCAGAAGGGCGGTGACGAGGGCGCGGCCCGGCTGCTGCGGGCCGCAGGTTCCCGCGCCGCCAACGCCCGGGACCTGGCCTACCGCCTGTACAATATCTGCGAACGCAAAAAATGGTGGAATGAAGGGCTGCTGTACAACGCCCTGATCCAGGAGTGGCTCGAGATCGCCCGACTCGCCCGCGAGGACGGCGGAAAACTGAGCGAACAGCAGCAGCTGCTGTGAGAGGAGTAGCGTGTCATGAGCGTGTCCAACCGCGACCGGATTGAACAGACCCTGAACCTGCTGCGGGAAGGGCTGGCGCCTTACGTCGAACGGGAAATCGAAAACGCCCTGACGCAGAACCGACTCGCGCCGGAGCGGCTGGAAACCTTCCGGAGCGACGCGATGTTCCGGGACAAACCGGTCAGCGCGTGGGACGCCCATGCCCTGCTCAAACTGATGCATGAGGTGTGGCAGGAGGTCTTCCAGGGCAGCCTGAGCTATATCGGGCGCAGCATGGTGAATGAGCTGCGGGAATGGCGGAACCGGTGGGCCCATCAGGCGACCTTCTCCTCGGATGATACCCTGCGGGTCCTGGATACGGCCGAGCGGCTGCTCAACATGGTTTCGGCGGCCGACGCGGCGGAAAAAATCCGCCAGATGAAACAGGAACTGCAGCGCCAGATCTACGAGGACCAGCGGCGTTACCAGGCCAGGAAAAAACCCCAGGGCCTGGACCTTGAGTCGCCCGCGGGACTTAAACCGTGGCGGGAAGTGATCACCCCCCATGAAGACGTCATCTCCCGCCGGTTCCAGCAGGCGGAATTCGCCGCGGACCTGTGGCAGGTCTTCAAAGGAGAAGGCTCCGACGAATACCGGGATCCTCGGGAGTTCTTCCGGCGCACCCACCTGACCGATAGCCTGCGGCAGCTGCTCATCAACGCGGCGCGGCGCCTGGCGGGCCGGGGCGGGGATCCGGTCATCCAGCTGCAGACCAACTTCGGCGGCGGCAAAACCCACTCCCTGCTGGCCCTGTACCATATGTTTGACCCGAACGCCCGAAACCGACTGCCCGGCCTGGATGACCTGCTGCGGGAGGCCGGCGCCTTCCCGGAACAGCCGGTGCGGCGGGTGGTGATCGTGGGAAACCGGATCTCCCCCGGCAGCCCCGACCGGAAACCGGACGGCACGGAAACCCGCACCCTGTGGGGCGAAATCGCATGGCAGCTGGGCGGGGCGGACGCCTACAGCCGCGTCGCCGAGGACGACCGGCGGGCCACCAACCCCGGCGATAAACTGCGGGACCTGCTCGAGCAGTACGGGCCCTGCCTCATCCTCATCGACGAATGGGTGGCCTACGCCCGGCAGCTCCACGACCAGTCCGACCTGCCCGGCGGATCCTTCGAAACCCAGATCACCTTCGTCCAGACCCTGACCGAATCGGCCCGGCAGATCCCGAACTGCCTGCTGGTCATCTCCCTGCCCGCCTCCCAGAGCTCCGGTTCCCCCCATACCTGGACCCAGACGGACGAAATGGAGATCGGCGGCGCCCAGGGCGCCAAGGCCCTGAACCAGATGAAACACATCATCGGCCGGATCGAATCTTTCTGGCGGCCCGCCTCCATGGAGGAAAGCTTTCAGATCGTCCGCAAACGGCTGTTCAATGAACTGTCCGCCGACAACGCGCCCATCCGGGACCATACGGCCCGGGAATTCGCGAAGTATTACCAGGAAAACAGGGCGGATTTCCCCGGCGAATGCGCGGAGGCGGATTACGAGGAAAAAATCAGACAGTCCTACCCGATCCATCCGGAGGTGTTCGAACGGCTGTACACCGACTGGGCCGCCCTGCCCCGGTTCCAGCGGACCCGGGGCGTCCTGCGCCTGATGGCCGAGGTGGTCCACGCGCTGTGGGAAAGCGAAGATAAAACGCCGCTGATCCTGCCCTGTTCCCTGCCCATCGACCGGCAGGAAGTCCAGAGCGAACTCCACCGGCACCTCGAAGACCGGTGGGATACCGTGCTGGATACCGACGTGGACGGCCCCAATTCAATCTCCCGCCAGCTCGATAAGGAACGGTCGAACTTCGGGAAAATCCATGCCACCCTGCGGGTGGCCCGGACCGTCTTTTTCGGCTCGGCCCCGACCCGGGACAGCGCCCACCGGGGCATCGACCGGTCCCGCATCCTCCTGGGCTGCGCCATGCCGGGCGACCCCCTGCCCTTCTTCAGCGACGCCCTGCGCGCCCTGGCGGAAAAAGCCCACCACCTGTACACCGATGATACCCGGTACTGGTTCGATACCCGGCCTACCCTGCTGCGGATCGCCCAGGATAAGGCCGAAGCCCTCCGGAGAGAACCCGACCGGATCTACATGGCCATCGAGGACAAACTGCGCGCCACCTGCAGGGAAGTCCGGATGCCGGATATCGAGGTGGTCTGCTGCCCCCGGGACTCCAGCGAAATCGCGGATACCCGGAACGTCCGGATCGTGGCGCTGGACCCCAAAGACAGCTACCAGCGGGGCCGCGAAGACTGCCCGGCCATGAACAGGGCCCGGCAAATCCTCGAAACCCGCGGATCAAGCCAGCGCATCTTCCGCAATACCCTGGCCTTCCTCGCCCCGGACGAAAACCGGCTGCAGGACCTCATGGAAGCCGTCCGCTATTACCTCGCGTGGCAGGCCATCGACAGCGAAAAAGAAACCCGGGAACTGACTAAGGCCCAGGTCCGGCAGATCGAAGAACAGCTGAAAGAAAACGAACGAAAAATCCAGGCCCAAATCGCGGAAACCTATACCTGGCTGCTGACCCCGGAACAGGTGGATCCCACCTGTCCGAACGTCATCTTCAGCCCGGCGCAACTCCGGCAGAATGACCATATCGTGAAACGAGTGGTACAGAAACTCCGGGAGGACGGCCAACTGGTGCGGGAACTGAGCGCGAGTACCCTGCGCGAAAAACTGGATACCATCCCCCTCTGGCGCGGCAACCACGTGGCCATCCGCCAGCTGCTCGACGACTTCGCGTCCTACCTGTACCTCTACCGCCTGGCGTCGCCGCGGGTGCTGCTCAAAGCCTGCGAAGATGGCGTCGCGTCACTGACCTGGGAACAGGACGGCTTCGCCTGCGCCGACAGCTGGGATGAAACCGAACAACGCTACCGGAACCTCCGGGTCGCCGTTCAGGTAAACTTCACGGAAGATACCCCATGCCTGCTCGTGAAACCGGAAGTCGCCCTGAAACAGCTCCAGGAAGAAGCAGATGAAAAAATCCGCAGGCTGGGTCAGGATGGAAATCAGGACAATGATAAAAAAGTCAAGGAACCGACCAAAACCATAGGCGGTAGCACAGGCACCATCACCCCACCGCCTGTTTCGCCCCCTGTGTACCGGAAATTCTACGGATCCTGTGAAATCGATCCGCTTAAGGTCGCGCGGCAGATACAAAATATCGACAATGAGGTGCTCATGCACCTGAAAAATGCCGGCGCGACCCTGCGGATCACCATCGAAATCCAGGCGGAACTGCCCGAAGGGCTGGACCCCGATAAAGTCCGCGTAATCCGCGAAAACAGCCGCAGCCTGGGCTTCCAGACCAGCGAGTTTGAATAACGGCTCCGATCGGCGGGCAGGCCGGAAAGTAAGCCCCGCTCAGGCGCCGGAGGGCGGTTGCGGCGTCTCGCTGCAGCGCGGGAGCTCCAGCGCGCGGGCGCGCCAGTGCCACGCCTCGGGTTCGTCCGGCATCGCCGCCAGCAGCCGCTCCGCCTCGATCAGCGCCAGCTCGGGATTGTCCGTCTCCACCAGCGCCCGGACCAACCACAGCCGTACCACCGGCGCGGATCCGGCCAGCGGCAGCGCCTCCAGCAGGGCTTCCGCCGCCGCCTCCGCGCGCCCCCGGTCCAGCTCGGCCCGCCCCAGCATCGCCAGCAGCTGGAGCCGGTCCTGGGGATCCCGGGCCCGCTCCAGGCCGGCCTCCGCTTCCCGGACCGCCGCGTCGGCCTCGCCGGCCTCCAGCAGCGCCTGGATCAGGTTGATCCGGGCCAGCGTGAACCCCGGCTCCAGCGCCAGCGCCCGCCGGTAACACCGCCGGCCCTCCTCCGCCCGCCCCGACGCGGCCAGCAGCCAGCCCAGGTTATTCCACGCCCGCGCGTGGTCCGGGTCCAGCCGCAGCGCCTCCCGGTACCACCGTTCCGCCTGGGCCGCGTCGCCCGCCGCCATCCAGGTCAGCGCCAGCTCAAACCGGTATTCCGCTTCCCGGGGATAGTCCAGGCACAGCTCCCGCCACAGCCGGACCGCGCGGGGATATGCCCCCCGGTCCCGCAGCATCCGCGCCAGGTTGACCTTCGCCAGGTAAAACGCCGGCGACGCGTCCAGCGCCCGGCCATACCACTGCTCCGCCTGCCTGAAATCCCCCCGCTGTTCGGCAATCCAGCCCAGGTCGTTCATCGCGCGGGGATCCTTCGGGTTCAGCTCCAGCGCCCGGCGCAGCCACGGCTCCGCCTCGTCCGGCCGGCCGTCCATCAGCAGGTTCGCCCCGATATGGAAATACAGGTCCTGCCGGTAGGGCCGGGGCTGGCTGGAAGGATCCGGGCTCAGCGCCGCCTCCAGCAGCCGCGCCGCCAGCCCGTGGTATCCCTTCTCCGCGAAGGCATACCCCAGGCGGAAGGGCATGTAATAGGAATACCGCAGCCGCAGCATCCGCTCCGCCTCGGGAATGGCCTTTTCCGGTTCCCCCGCGATCAGCCAGGACTCCGCCCGGGCATAATGCCACCGCGCCATGTCCGGTTCATAGGGAATCCATTCCACTCCGGCCAGCGCCACGCAGCCCGCCACCAGCAGCGCCGGACCCCACCGCCCCGCCCGCGACCGGCTCCGGTCGCGAAACCGGTCCCACGCCAGAACCAGGCCGTACGCCGCCACCAGAAACAGCAGCGGCGCCAGGGGATGGCGCGCCCGGGCATTCACGAAAAACGGCATGAACGACGCGTAATACACCAGAATAAAGCCCAGCGCCAGCGCCCACATCCAGCCCGGCGGAAGATCTGCCGCTGTCCGGCCGCCCGCGCCCGCCGCGTCCGTGTCCCGGCCCGGTCCCCTTCTCCCCAGCCGGAACGCCATCATCAGCAGCCCCGCGAAAAACGGCCCCGCCACCCAGGGAAACCCCGGCAGGTACTTCAGCGGAGGATAATGCCGCTTTTCCCCTTCCACCACCTTGTTCTCGGTGATCTCCTGGGGCGACCAGAAGAGGATCGCCTTCACCACCGCCAGCTTCAGCGCCTCGCCGGGATGCGCCCGGATCCAGTCCATCGCCTGGCGGGCGAAAATCTTCGACGCTTCGGAATGGGTCAGGTTCGGATTGCCCACCTCCCTGCCCAGTCCCCGCACGATATTGTTATAAACCCACACGGAAAACTGGCCCGTCCCCTCCAGCTCCTGCAGATAGGGCGTCCAGGAGGTATATCCGTCCGACTCCGCGCTGTTGCCGATCAGCAGGTTCTCGCCGAAATAAGTCGAAATCGGCACGAATTCGCCTGACACGATCCAGTTGCGCGCGGTCACCGGCGCGATCACCGCCGCGGTACACAGCGCCAGCGCCGCCCAGGCCCCGGGTAGCCGCTTCATACGCCCCCGCGTCCAGCACCACGCCGCCATCCAGGCGGCCATGAAGGGACCAAACAGGAGGATGTTCGGCCGCATGATGGCGTAAAACCCCGTGATCAGCCCCGCCAGCGCCGCCCAGCCGATCCGCCCGGTCAGCGCCCACCGCCGCAGGGATAACAGCAGGCACGGGATCAGAAACACAAATACCGCCGGGTCGTTGACTTCGCCTTCGTAATAAATCGCCCCCCAGTACAGCGCCAGCAGCGCGGCCGCCACCAGCCCGATCCGCCGGTCCCCGACCGCCCGGCCCAGCCGGTACACCAGCACAATCGCCAGCAATCCCAGGATTGAGTTAAATACCCGGGGCGCCAGGTAACTTCCCCCCGTAAACCAGTAAATCGCCGCCAGCAGCCAGGGATATCCCGGGGGACGATAATAGGGCGTGACATTGATCTCGGGGTCCTGGCGGTGCGGCGGGGGCGTCCAGTCCCCGGAAAGCATCGCCCGGGCCTGGTAGTCCTGCACCTCCATATCCTGCCGCAGCGCCCGGAAATCCGGCGCGCCCGTCACCTCCCACAGGTACCACGCCCGCAGCAGCGCCCCAACCGCCAGCACAAGCGCCAGCAGCCAGAAGTCCCGGCGACGCGTATCCGCATCCGCGGAAAACGGCTTGCGGGAAACCTCGCGGCGTACGGAATCGGCCGTGTTCGGGAAAAGACGCATCATGCCTCAGTCCATGCGGGGAACGCCCCGGAAAACACGCGACCGGAGCCCTTATCAGGATATCCGCCCGGTAGTGTCTGTCACAACCCGCCAAACCGGTCGGTCGTGGGCTCTTCGATCTCGGCGCTCAGGGCGTCCGTAAATACGGGCGCGGTCATCGGGTTCCAGGCGGGACGCTTATGCCGCCGGGCATCCCGGTACCCCTGCCGGCGATCCTGAATCAGCAGCCGCTCCAGGATGGCGCCCAGCACCCGCACGTCCTGAGGGCTCTCGCGGCAAATCTTTTCGCGGGTGGCACGGTATAACCCGTCCAGCATCCAGATGAGGCGGAGCCGGTCGAGTTGAAACTGCCGGCATAACAGTTCGTGCAGGTCCTGGTCATCCTTCTTCAGGGCGTACAGGTCCATCCCCCGGAGGTACATCCAGCGGCGCAGGGTATCCAGGTCCGTGCTCCGCCAGAGCATGGCCCGGGCTCTGGGCACGTGGAAAACCGACCCGCCCTTCTTCCGGACGCGCCCGCCCAGCGCGGCCAGCGCCATCGCCACCGTAAAATACCCTCCCGGCATGCCGCCCGCGTCAAAATAGCGCTCCTTGAGGATGCTGAAATTGCCGCAGCAGGATACGGTTTCTCCGCCGGATACATCGCCGGTCGCGTCCTTCACGGGTTTCTCCCCGGGCAGGGTCCAGCGGGTAAATTTCCCGGGACGCAGCCTGGGATGGGGCAGCGAAACGCCATAGGCCAGGCCCCAGCCGTTCCGGTCCCGGTGGGCGGCGACATGGGCTTCCACAAAGTGCGAGGAAGGCAGCAGGTCCGGCCCCAGGAAAATCAGGCAGGATCCCCGGGCAGACCGCGCGCCCCGGTGAATCAGATCCGGCTCCACGGTGCCGGCAATACGGATGTGGCGCATGGCCACCGCTCCAGGAACCCGCCGCTCGTCATGGGCGGCCATGGAACGGCTGTCCAGTTCCGCGCTGATAAAAATTACTTCGAATTTTCCCAGCGGCCAGGTCTGCTTTTCAACAGCCTCGCAAAAATTCCCTTCCGGGCGGTCGCCCTCACCCATGGGTATTATGATCGACGCGTCATAATCGGCCATACCTGCCCCCGATAACATAAACCGGAAAAGTGGTTAAACCTATTCTAATTTTAGCACATTCTTTATACAGTTGACGCGCGGACGCCGGTTTTTATTCAATCCGGGAGATCCGCCCTCCTACGGCAAAAACCGGTTTGCCGGGCCGGAGATGAAGCCTGACCTTCCGACCCTTCGATGAGAAAGGCAGGGGCTCTCCCATCAGGTTGCGCAGCTGCTCCGGAGGCCGGTCACACACGAGCGTAACCTGTTCCTCCCGGTCCGCCCAGACTGCGGCGCCCCGCTCCGCCCGCAATCCCATCACCCCCTCTTTTTTACACGCAATCGGGGTCGGTTTGCCGCCGTCCAGGGTCAGGCATACCGAAGCCAGCGCCCGGAATGCCGGCTTCGAAGAGAAATCCTGGTACAGCACGCCGAAATTGTGCTCAAACACAAACGGATCAGGACCGTCATTCCGCAGGTCATACCAGCCCATGTTCTGGCAGGCACTGGACCATACCGCCGTAAGGTAGCTGCAGGCCAACAGTGACGCCTGGTCCCGCTCGGATACCCCCGCCGCGTGGGTCGACCATCCCATCTCCGTGATCCAGACCTCGCGCCCGCCCACCAGTTCCGCCGCGCGCTGCAGTTCATTTGCGAATTTTGACTCCACCAGGGTACGCCGGTAAGGATGGATCGTGAGGATATCAAAGGGCGCTCCGGCGTTGAGCACGTCCTGGATGAAATCCCGGTCAATGCCCGCCGTGGAACAGCCCAGCACCAGGGCGTCCGGATCCTCTTCTTTGATCGCGGCGTAACAGCGTTTCAGCAACACCGGATACAGCTCTTTCGGGCCGCTCCAGAAGAAAATGTTGGGCTCGTTGTAGACTTCCCAGTGTTTGATCCGCCCCCTGAAATGCCGCACGGCCGCCCGGGCCCATCGGCAGAAATCATCAATCCCTTTCTCCGTGTAGGGCTCGGTAAACCGCCCCCAGTAACACAGCAGGCCGTACACGCTGATCCCGTTGCGATGGGCCGCGGATACCACTGAATCGTAAAAACTGAAATCATATTCGCCCAGCGCCACTTCCGTGTTGGCCCAGCTGAATTCTTCCCGGCTCCATTTGACACCGGCCTGCCGGGCCAGCGCCGCCACCTTTTCATGTTCTTCGGTCCCGTACCGGTACAGGTAAACCCCCATGCCCCAGGGGGACTCCGGACGCAATTCCCGGCTGCCCCCATCTTCCAGTTCCCGGGTGTGGCACACCTTTGCGGATACCGGCGCCAGCGCGCCGCCTTCAGGACTGAACCCCGCCACCACCTCGGTAAAATTCAGGCGCCGGGGAATGGTCACGTCAAACAGCATTTCCTGGCGTTCGCCATTGCCGGGCAGGGTCAGCGGCAGGGCAACCTCCTGGTTCAGGGGCGTCTCTTCCCAGTCCAGCTGCCGGATACGGAGGGAGCCGGAAACCGGTTCCGGTGTCAGGTTCCATGCCTGGACCCGCATGGTCCTGCGGTCCTGGTCGGCCGGGCCCGCCCATTCGGCCCAAAGCGCCAGTTGCCGGTCCCTGGAAATCCGCGTCACGCATTCGATGCGGTCCAGTTCGGCGGACGCCGGTCCGGAGTGCCCTTCCGGTGGCGCTACCCAAAGTTCAACCAGCTGCAGGGGATAGGTAATATGGTCCTCTTTCGCGCCGCTGTGCTCCCAGCCGTCCGGGGGCGGCGTGAACACCACGGTTTCGTTTCCGCCGGCCAGCGGATCACTCAGACGGCGGAACGTCTGGAAATGGGAAACCAGCGCCACGCCCAGGCGTGATCCCGGTGCGGCCCGGTTCACATAAATCTCTATCCGCTCAGGTTTTCCGAACAGGGAAAGGCGGGGGTGCCGCGCGCCATCCGGCGTCAGCGTCCGACCATCCGCGCCTAACCCCGAAAAACCGCTGTCACCGGCGAAATTTACGACCTGGTACCGGCCGGTGACCTCCTCCGTATCCGCCGCGCTGACGCATGCGGGGGTAATGGCAACAGCCAGTCCCACCGCCACGGCAACCATAAAAATCGATACCCGGTTCAGCATGGTGGATCTCCCTGATTTTTCCGCGGGCAAAAAAATGCCCCGCCTTACCCTTGACCGGAACAGCGAACAGACGGTCAGTTTTCTTTCTTGGGCGCGTCTTCTTTTTCGATGATAATCAGAAAATCGTTGTAGCTGCTGCTGTGGTTGGCCGTAATAGACACTACCTTCCACCCCTGGGACAGCAGCTCGTTCAATTCTTTCTGGCCCGTACCATTGGACTGGATAATCACCGAACGCTGCATGATGTGGCCTCCTGTCAGTGTTGGGATCCGCCGGAACCGGCGCTGCCTCGAATCCGCTCCAGCAGTTCCACAAGTTCCCTGTGATTCAACTGGCCCGGCGCGCTGGCCGTGCCCAGATAGGTATAGGTTACCAGAGATCCTAAAAACGGGAAAAGCAACCGTCCGGGACGTACCGCCGGCCCCATGCCCAGCACAATCATCGGCAGGCCTTCCCGATCACACAGGAAAGCCGCCAGCCGCCGCAAATCACGGCTGTCCCTGCACCAGGCGGCTACCTTGAGGATGTCCATGCCCCCGCGGGAAAAATCTTCAGCCAGCCGGTCCAGATCCGCGCGGTCCGGCGTGGCCTGAAAATCATGAAACGAACCGATAACCGGTTTCCCCTGCTGCCGGGCCAGATCCGCTACCCGCGCGGCGATATCTGACCGGATTTCCACGTCCACGGCGTCCGCCATCGGCAGCAGCCGGGCATACCAGTCAAGCCGCGACGTTTCATCACCGGACCATCGTCCCCCCTCCGCCGCGTGGCGAATGGTCAGCAGCACAGGGCGGGGACGCAACCGGTTCAGGTACTCCGCGATAAACGTAACATCCTGCCTGGGAAATAAATCAGCCCGCACCTCCAGGAAATCCACCCCTTCCGACAGGGCCTGGTCAATGGCCGATAGTTCAATAGCGTCAGACAATGCCGCCGCAACGCGCGGCCGGTCGCCCAGTTTGCAGGATCCTACCGATATTGCGGTCATGTTTTCAGCCCTTGGTCCGGAGCAGACTGTTTTCGCTCCTGCCGCTGCCGCCGTTCATTCCATTCCCGCTCGAGCCGTTCGCGGCGCCGCCAGCGCCGGTGCATCCACAGCCACTGGCCGGGATAGGCCCGGATGGTTTTCTCCAGCGCGTCCTGAATGCGCTGCGTGGTCTGCTGCAGGTCTTCCAGCAGATCTCCGGTCGCCGCGGGCTCCAGCGCGGGTTCAAACGAAAGGGTATATCGTCCATCCGGATTCCGGAACATAAATACCGGATGTATGGGAACCCGGGCCCGCCGGGCAATCAGCGCGGGACCGGCAGTGGACCAGCAGGGTTGGCCGAAAAACGTGGTGGGCACGCCATTTTCCCGTGGGCTCTGGTCCGCCAGTATGCCGGCGGCTCCACCGTGCTTCAGCCAGTTCAGCAGGGGACCCATCGCGTTGTCTTTGCTGAAGGTCTCCACGTTTCCGGATCGGCGTACCCCATCGATCAGCCGGTCCAGTTTGGGGTCATCAAAGGGCCGGACTACCAGGGCGACCTTCAGGCCAACGGCTGCCCCCGCCGGACCCAGCCACTCCCAGTTGCCGAAGTGGGCGCTGACAAACAGCGCGCCCCGGTCCCGATCAATGTGCTCCAGTCCGGTAACCTCAAAGAGCCGGCGTCCCTCCGGCGTCTGCAGATGGGGAATCCGGCAGAATTCCGCAGCCACAATCCCGAGATTGGCGACCGCGTCACGCAGAATACGCTGCTTTTCTTCCCGGGTAAGGGAATCCCCGTAAGCAAGATCGAGGTTGGCGCTACCGACCTTCCGAACCCGGGGAACCAGCACCCCGGCAAGGCCGGCCAGGGCTTTCCCGGCCTGCCGGGCTGTTCCGGGAGGCATCCGGCGGACCACACTGAAAGCGCCACGGGTCAACAGGCCGTAGACACGGTGCCGCAGCTCCCCCTCCGCCATGGGATCAGGCCTCCAGCGTAATGGTCTGGCCGATCATGGGCACCCAGGAAGTACAACCGTTGGCCGTGTTCTCGCGCATCCAGGCCAACGCGTCGGGATCTCCATGAACATACACAATATTCCTGGGCTCAAACCGGTCAATGATCTCTGCCAGTTCGGATCGGGTGGCGTGGGCACTGAACCGGAACGCCGCCACTTCCGCCGGCCCTTTCGGCACGGGCGGTTTGCCCAGCTCAAACGAAACGGGATCGCCCGGGGCGCCATGAAGCAGTTTATATCCGGGCGTATCCGGATCCAGGTAGCCCACAAAGAAAATGGCGTGCCGTTCTTCCTGCGTCATCACGGCGGCCAGCGCCGCGGAAAGGGTATTTGGGAGCATCATGCCGGAGGTGGAAACAATGATGCAGGGTTTGGCCAGCAGGTTCCGGATTTCTCCGGGTTCCGCCACCACATTCCCCATGCGTTTAAACATGTCCAGGGGACGCAGCCACGCGCTGGGTTTCAGGAGATCGCTGAATTTGTCATACACCTCGTAGATGGCCCGCCCCAGCCCGGCCGTATAAATATCCGCCGGGGCCACGCGGCCTGTTTCCTGCAGATATGCCAATAAATTCACCATTTCCTGGGTGCGGCCCAGCGCAAAGCTGGGGATCAGCACGCATCCTCCCCGCCGAAGCACCCGGTCCACGGCGCGGGCAAAACGGTCGGTTTCTTCATTAAAGGGGAAATGTTTTCCCTCTTCCGTGCCGCCCTGGGTTGATTCGATAATCAGGGTATCGATTTTAATGTTCCGCCGGGGAAACCGGGCGCCTCCCAGCAGAAACTGCGGTTTGCGGCATACGTCTCCCGTGTAATAAAGCGTGTGGCCGGGAAACTGTATCAGGATACCCGCGCTGCCCAGCACGTGGCCTGCTTCATGAAAGGAAACCTCCACGGGCGCAGGCGCCGGCAGGAAAAACGGGCATCCAAAGGCAACACCGGTCATATGGCGGATAAAGTAATTAACGTCATAGTGGTCGTACAGCGGATAGGAAGAGATGCCCTGTTCCCGGGCCAGCGCCTCCATCACTGAAACGCTGTTGTGCAGCATCCGGTCCATCAGGATGACAGTTGGGTCCGTCGCATACCCCCTGATGCCGGGAAACATTTTTCCCAGCACGGGCGCTGCGCCGCAGTGGTCTACATGGGCGTGGGTGAACAGGCAGGCATGGGGTGGCCGTCCCAGCAGAGAAAGCGCGGGAAGCGTCTCCGGACCTTCCTTTTTGGGATGGGTGCCGCAATCCAGCAGGAGTCGAACGCCACAGCACGAGACTTCGTACGCGTTTGCGCCCACTTCGCCGCCGCCGCCCAGCACGGTAAGTGAAAGCGTTCCATTCCGGTTCATAAAAGTTTAGTATACCAAAGTCCTGACAAGGGAAAAAAGCGCGCATTTGAGACGTCCAAGGACGCTGGCTGGGCTATGATAAAGGGTCGAAACGGGTAATAAGATTGGGGCTCCGAACAAGGCCATGAACTCTTGTTCATCCGATAGAACCCGGGTGGTACTGGCTACGGCCAATGCCCGGTATTCCCATGCCAACCTCGGGCTGCGGTGCGTAGCGGCCGCGCTGGACGAGGTTGCCTGCGAGACGGAAATCCAGGAATACACGCTGGACCACAGCCCGTGGGACATTGCGGAAGGGATACTGCGGCGGGAACCCCGGATAGCCGGCCTCGGCGTGTATATCTGGAATGTCCGCCTGATGGCCGAGGCGGCGTGGATCCTCCGTCGGGCCCGCCCGGACCTGATTCTGGTGGGCGGCGGACCGGAATTGTACCGGGAACCCGAGGCGTTTCCCGGTTTCGATGCCCTGGATGCCGTCATATGCGGCGAGGGGGAACAGGCATTCGCCCATCTGGTCCGGGATATTCTGGAGGATCGCCTACCCGGACAGAAAATACTGGCAGCGTCCCCCCTGCCGGATGATCAAATTCCCCTTCCGATGAACCGGTATTCTGATGATGACCTGGCTACCCGGACCATCTACCTGGAGACCAGCCGGGGATGTCCCTGCCGATGCGCGTACTGCCTGTCGGCCCTGGAGCCGGGCGTCCGGTATCCGCCGCTGCCCAAGGTGGCCCGGGCCGTGGAAGCGTTACGCCGCCGGGGCGCCCGGCGCATCAAACTGGTCGACCGCACATTCAACGTGGACGCAGAGCGGATGGCCGCTGTCCTGGCTTTGTTCCATCCGCCGGAAGGCTGGCCGGACCTGTCGCTGCACCTTGAGATCCACCCGGGGTTTTTCCGTGAAACGGAAATGCTGCCGCTGCTGAGGAACTTCTCTCCCGGCACCCTCCATCTTGAAGTGGGCGTGCAATCGCTGCACCCGGAGGCCCGGGGGGCGATCCTGCGGGGAGGCAACCCGGACCGGGACCTCGATGTGATCCGCCTGCTGATCCAGGAAACCGGCGCCGAGGTGCATGCCGACCTGATTGCCGGGCTTCCCCATGAGCCGGAAGCGTCTGTCCAGGCGGGATTCAACCGGCTGTACGCCACCGGCGCCCATGAGGTCCAGCTGGGCATTCTCAAGCGGCTGCGGGGCGCTCCGATTGCCTCGGGAGAATACGCCGGCGACCTGGTGTTCAATCCCTCGCCGCCCTATGAGGTTATCCGGACCGCCTGGATGCCCTGGGACGCGCTGGCGCGGACCCGGCAGGTCGCGCGGATGACGGACCTGTTCCACAACCACGGACGGTTCCGAAACCTCCTGCCCTGGGCACCCGTGACCATCAGCACGCCCTGGGAATGGTTTCTGGGGCTGGCCGGATACGTGCGCGCCCGCCACGGCGCCCTGCACGGGATCTCGCTGCCGGCGCAGGAACGGCTGTTGCGTGGTTATCTCACGCAAAATTTCGACGGCGCCGCGCGGGCTGAAGCGCTGGAACGGCTCGATGCGGATACGCGGGAGCGAACTGGCAGCCGCCGCGCGCAGACCAGGACTCAGGAATAGAGGTAGGGCGCCAGCGCCCGGGCCTTCTCGGCAAGTCGGGCGGCCCGTTCGGTTTCCCCCAGCGATTCGAGGGCCTGAGCCATCAGCCGGTAGACCAGCGGATCCTCCGGATCCTCCCGCTGGGCGTCTACCAGCAGGCGCAGGGCTTCCGCCGGCGATCCGCACAGTAGAAATTCCGCCTGTTCCCGCAACCGCAGCGCGCGGATTCTTCGGGACGGTTCCGGAAGCGATGGAAAATCCCGCGCGGATTCTTCCAGTTCAGCCCGGGCCAGGTCCGTCCGTCCCTGCAGATCCCACAGTCGCGCGCGGTACAACCGCGCCAGCACATGCCGGGGATGCAGCGCCAGGCAGCGTTCGAAGCGACATGCCGCCGTCTCAAAACTGCCGCGTCGGAGGGCAATCGCTCCCAGCGCCAGGTGCAGGTGCGGCAGGTCGATGCCATCTTTCTCCATCGCGCGCAGTTGGATCTCTGCTTCTTTCAGATCACCGCGGTTCAGGAGCAGCGTTACCAGCGTGAACCGGGCCGGCAGATAATCGGGACACAAATTCAGAGCCGCGCGGCATTCCGCCTCCGCGGTTACCGGGTCGCCGCAGGCCAAGGCCTGTTCCCCGTAATCATGGCGGGCCTTGGGATCGTCCGGATACGCTGACGCTTTCTGCCTGGCGATTTCGAGGTACACCGCGGCCTTGCGTCCCCTCCGGGTTTCATCGGGGTCGTATCCGTAATGATGGATCAGCACGGGCAGCGGCCGGATAACGCCTCCCCCCTCCCGGATGCTGGCCGTCACGTTTTCATGGATGGGTTCCCGGTATTCGAAGCCGCGGCGGGTCCGAAACAGCCGGATCAGCGGCACCGGCAGGTAGCCGCTTCTGCCCCGGGCCCAGGGAGCATCCGGCGGCGACGGCACCCAACGCCAAGCCCGGGGATCATCACAATAATTGGCCAGGGTTACCTCGAATGCATCCGCGCCGCAACCATCTTCATCGACTGTTTTCCGTATAATCGCCGCGCCTTCCGGGTCCAGCACCTCATCGGCGTCCAGGTGCAGCGCCCAGTCTCCGGAGGCCCTGTCCAGCGCGGCATTGCGGGCCGCGGCAAAATCGTTCCGCCAGGGCATGCTGAACACTGCCGCTCCGAACTGTCGGGCAATCTCCGGCGTGTTGTCCACGGATCCCGTATCGGCGATGACCATTTCATCAACGATATCCCGGACGGAACTCAGGCAGTCCGCCAGGCAATCCGCTTCATCCCGGACGATCATGACCAGTGACAGCCGCGGACTCATGGCAGGGTCCAGAGCGTATGGTAGGTTGCCAGGTTGCCCAGGACCTTTTTGACGTAATCCCGGGTTTCTTCCAGCGGAATCGCTTCAATAAACGTTTCCGGAGCAACCTGTCCAAACGATTTTATCCATTTGGAACAGTTGCCCGGTCCGCCGTTATACGCCGCGACCGCGTAGACGAGGTTACCATTGAACCGGTCCAGCATCTGCCGCAGGTAAGCCGCCCCCAGGCGGATTGATACTTCCGGTTCCATCAGGCGGGATGCCGCATCCCTGGGCAATTCAGCGTCTTTGGAAACCATCCACCGCGCGGTGGCCGGCATCACCTGCATGACGCCGACTGCCCCCGCCCGGGAAATCAGGGAAGGCCGGAAGGTGCTCTCCTGGCGGGAAACGGCCAAGATCAAGAACGGATCCAGCCCGTATTCCCGGGCCATGCGGGAAACCAGCGGCCAGTATGCCACCGGGTAATAGAGGCAAAGGGTAGTATCATCCCTTCCGGCGCGTTCGGCGCGGTCGCCGACGGCCATATTTATCACCGTGTGCATATATCCGGCGTCGCACAGGAACCGCAGCGTCTCCAGGCGTTCCGGACCCTCCGGAAGGCTCAGCAGCAGGTGCAGCGTTTCCCACTCTCCTTCCTCCAGGCCGTGCCGCGCGAAGAACCAGACCCGTTTTTGCGCGTCGGTAACGGGGTGAAATTCCGGATTGATCCGATGCGGATTGGGGCGATAAGCCATCAGGCCGGCCGGCGCTCCCGGCAGAGCATGGGTCTCAGGATCCCGCAGCCTGGCGAGCGCGCGGTGGGCTTCAAAGGCGCCCGGCGCGCACGCCGCGGCTTTGCGCAGGGCATCATTCCGCGCCTGGGGCCGATCCAGATTTCCCAGGGCTTCCGCCTGTCTCCACCAGGCCCTGGCCTGGTAATCGGCACGGGAAGTGGCTTCGGCCGCTGCCGCATAGCCGGCGGCGGCCTGTTCCCAGTTTTTCGCGTCCCGCGCCAAATCGCCGATGTTCATCCAGCACCAGAACACGCGGCTGTGTTTCGAATACCGGCCGGCAACCAACCGGTAGAGTTCCTCGGCCCGGGCGGATTCCTTAGCTTCTTTCATGCGGCCAGCCAGCCAGTAGACCGCTTCCACCGTATTCGTGTCATCCGCCGATGATACGTCCATGAGGGCGTCCGCGAACATCCGGGCGGTATCCCACGCTTTTCGCCCCGCGGCGGAGCGCATGCAGAACGTCAGCCACGCCTCGAGCCAGGGATGTTCCCGATTGGCCTGAAGGATACCGGCCAGCGAGGCCCGCGCTTCCGCGCCGGGCGGATCCGCAAACGACAGGGCCTGCTGGAGGGGCCTCCAGTCCAGGGGCCCCATCCCGCCCGAATCCAGGCGGAGGGACTCCCGCTCGAAGAGCGCTTTCGTCTCGTCCATCATGCCCGAACGCAGCATGGCCCGCGCGCCCAGGGCCCGGGCGTGGGGATCGGGAAGGCGGACCAGCGCGTCCGCGGCCTGTTTCCGGCGGAGAATCAGGATGCTTTCCGCGCGGGGACGCAGATACGGCATGGCCGCCATGGCGGTTTCCGGCGCGGCCAGGAGATTTTCGACGCGTTGCCACTCCACATCTTCCATGAACCATGGCACCTGGCCCAACCCGGAAAACGCCCGGGACCAATACTGTTCCGCCTCGGAACGTTTATTCTGTCGGGCCAGCAGCGCCGCCAGCCGAGCCTGGGCAAGGCGGTTCCAGGGACCGAGATGGGCCACGGCATCCGCGTACTGACGCAGTATTTTTTCAGCATCCGCTTCATGCCCGGCGCGGCGGGTCAGCAGTTCCGCGTAACGTATGGCGGCGTAGGGCTGGAGCAGTCCCTTATTCCGGCTGAGCGCGTGGAACAGCTCCGCGGCCCGTTCGATCTTTCCGGACCGTTCCTGCGCCAGGCCGGCCAGGTAATGCTCCGCACCGTTCGGATCATCGGGATCCGTGTCCGCGGCAACCGCGCGACCGGCGCATCCCACAGACAATATCACGAAAGCCAGCCCGGTGGACAGGACCGCTCGCGCCATTTTGTTCCGCATGCGCAGGAACCCCTTTCGCAGTATTAAAAGGTAAACGGAAAACGGAACCGCCGGATTTCATGGGTTCCGTCCGCGCAGGCCACCTCCGCGTACGCCCACAGTTCATTGCCCACCTGAAGCCAGGAAGAGTAACGCCAGGTGTGAAACGCGCCCGGGGTGGCGCTGCCCAGCAGTGGCTGTTCGGGCGTCAGGTCCTGGTAACGCGCCAGGTCAAACGTAAAGGCCGCGCCCGTCAGAATGTTATAGACCGGATCCGGCCAGGCGCTGCAGGAACCTTCATAAAAAAACAGCCATCCGATACCAACGGGTATCACAGAAGATGGGCGGACAAAAAAGTCATGCCATCCCGCAAGCGGAAGAATCGACAACCGCGGATCTCCGACAGGCTTCCAGGACCATCCGTCTTCACTGACGAAATGGAAAATACGCTCATTCCGCCGGGCATATCCGATCACCCAGCAGTGCCACCGGGAACCGTCATGAAAAACCACCGGGTCTTTGTATTCTTCGGGAAGCGTGTCCCGGTCCCGTTCCGCGGGAATCGGCCCGATCACAGGCCGGGCAGAAGCCGGATCAAACCGGTCCGGACGGTCCGCGTCGGCAAAACGGATGATCCGCCACGGCCCATCCTGCCACGGCGCGCAACCGAACAGCGCGTACTGTCCCGTCCCGGGATCCCTGGCCAGGGCCGGCCGCTCAAAACCCGGCACCCCGGCAGCTTCCTGGGGGATAGACAATATTTTTTCAAAACGCACCCCGTCGGCGCTTTTCAGTATCCGTATTTCGTAGCCCCGTCGCCCCCGCTCTCCGTCGCCCCGCCGCATGCGGCAGGCCAGCCAGAAAGTACCGTCTTCATCCCGCAGGACCGACGGCGCTCCGGCCCACCACTCGGGCGCGATGGTGTCCGGCCGAAGGATAACGTCATAGGTTCCGGCGAGGGTATCAATCCGGGCAATGCCGGACGTGAACGCGGCAGGCGCGGGCTGCGCCAAAGATGGAATCAGAACACAGATAAGAAGTCCGGTCATGTGTCACCTTTCTATTAACCGGTCCAGTTTCGGCACCGATCCAGCGCCCGGCGCCACTGGGCCCGGCGGGCCTGCCTTTCCTGCGCGGTGCAGGCCGGAAGAAAGTGCCGGTCTTCCTCACGGCAACGGTTGAGCGCAGCGTCATCCGGCCACACGCCCGCGCCCAGTCCGGCCAGCATAGCCGCTCCCAGCGCCGTGGTCTCCACCACTTTGGGCCGCGCGATAGGAATGCCGCACAGGTCTGCCTGCAGCTGCATCAGCAGGCTGTTGGCTGATGCGCCGCCGTCCACCCGCAGTTCCGTCAGGGCCAGGCCCGCGTCTTCACGCATGGCGTCCAGCACGTCGGCAACCTGAAACGCGATCGATTCCAGGGCGGCCCGGGCAATATGGGCCCGGGTTGTACCGCGGGTAATGCCGACTATGATTCCCCGGGCATGAGGATCCCACCAGGGCGCGCCCAGCCCGGCAAAGGCCGGCACCAGATATACATCTCCCGTATCAGCGACAGACGCCGCCAGCGATTCGATTTCCGGCGCTGAGCGGATAATCCCCAGGCCGTCACGAAGCCACTGCACCACGGCTCCGGCTATGAACACGCTTCCTTCCAGCGCGTACGACAGCTGTCCGCCGCGCCGCCAGGCCACCGTAGTCAGCAGGCAGTTCCGGGAAATCGGCGCGCGGTCTCCCGTGTAAAGCAGCATGAAGCAGCCCGTGCCGTAGGTGTTCTTCACCATGCCGGGCTCCAGGCAAAGTTGTCCGAACAGCGCCGCCTGCTGGTCTCCGGCAATGCCGCCGATAACAGGCGCGCCCGGGATTACCACCCTGTCCGTTTCCGCAAGTTTTCCGGAGGAATCCGTGACCTCCGGAAGAACCTCCCGGGGTATCTCCAGCGCATGCAACAGATCGTCATCCCAGTCCCCGGTATGGATGTTGTACAGCAGCGTGCGCGACGCGTTGGACGCATCGGTAATGTGCCTTTTGCCTCCCGTAAGGTTCCACGCCAGCCAGGTATCAACCGTGCCGAACGCAAGATCGCCCCGCCGGGCGGCCTCAGCCGCGCCGGGAATTTCCCGCAGCAGCCAGGCCAGCTTGGTGCCGGAAAAATAAGCATCCAGCACCAGGCCGGTACGCTCCCGGAACAGCGGCTCCAGCCCAGCCTGCCGCAACCCGTCGCACATCTGGGCGGTGCGGCGGTCCTGCCAGACAATGGCGTTCGCGACCGGCTTCCCGGATCGCCGGTCCCAAAGCAGAGTCGTCTCGCGCTGGTTGGTAATGCCCACCGCGGCGATCCGGGCGGGATTCACCTCCGCCCGGGCCAAGGCCTCCCGCGCGACGGCCAGCTGCGTGTTCAGGATATCCTCCGGACGGTGCTCCACCCAGCCCGGCCGGGGAAACAACTGTTCAAATTCCTGCTGGGCAGTGGCAACCGGGCGTCCATTTTCATCAAATACGATAGCCCGTGAACTGGTAGTCCCCTGATCGAGGGCAAGGATGTAGGCGCTCATTGACGGTCTCCTGTCATGTCAAACCCTTCCCGGATTCGGACCGCATCATTTTACCGTAAATCCCCGCGGCGTGTTCCGCCTTTCATCTGACGCGTCAACATTCATGTCCTGTAAGTCGCCAGCAATGAATCCGGGAGATCTCTCCATAAAAAAGCCGGGCGGAGAAGACATATCCCCGCCCGGCAGAGATCAGGTGTCGATTAACGTTTCCGGCTGTAGCGCGATCCCAGCGCCGCCACGCTGAAGGCCAGGGCAAGCAGTCCTGCCATGCCGGCAACTGGTATGCCCCGGTCCACGGTCAGCTCAAACTCCGGAGACTGCACCGTGGTAACCAGGTCGGTGGCTTCACAGTAGTACCTGCCGGCATCCTCGAAGGCAATGGGGTCAAAGGACAGGGTTTCATCCGTGGCGCCGGCCACCGGCTCCCAGGCTTTTCCTCCCAGGTCGCGGTACCACTGCAGGTTCACCGGCCCTACCGCCCCTTCAACCCGCACCTCCAGGGTAAAGGGCTGGTCAACAATCGCGACCGCGGGGTTCGGCGTTACCGGAATAACCTGCAGGGTGCAGTTGTCCAGCACCGTGACCGTACGGGTTACCGTTTCTTCATTGTCAAATACATCCCTGGCGGAATAGGTAACGGTCCAGGTTCCCGGCGGCAGGAACCCTTCGGGAACCGCGCTCTGAATCACCATGGTGGTGGTTAAGTCGCCTTCGCAAAGGTCCAGCGCCACCGCACCCGGCTCCACGTAAGTCTCGCCGCAGTTCAGGGTCATCACGCTGTCGCCATTCAGTATGATGTTGGGCGGCAGCGTGTCATAGACCTCCACCGGGATACCATCTGCAGGTTCATAAATCTGGTTCTGGCCGTCATTGGCAGTAAACCAGATCCAGTGGGATCCTACCGGAAGGATAGTACCGGGAGACACCTCCGGAATGCCGCTGCCCGCGCAGTTGTCCGTCCAGAAGGCATTGGGCAGCGGCAACGGCATGCCGCACTCACCTATGATAAGGCTGGTGTCTTCCACTGTGATTACGGGCGGCTCGTTATCCACTACCGACACGGCAAGGTAACTGGTCGTGAGGTTGAACCCGTCATCGGCTTCGTAGGCGACCTGGTAGCTTCCGGTTACCGGGGCCATGGGATCCAGGCCGCCCAGGTCCACAATCGCAGTGGGCAGGACGCCGGCGCACAGGTCATAACCAAACCGGCTGGGCAGGGTAAGCGGCGTCCCGCAAAGCGCGGTAAACGTGCTGGGCGCGCCGATGGACGGCGGGATGGTGTCTACCACGAGGACCGTGCGGGAAGTCTGGCTGCTCAGGCCCGAGGGATCCGTCGCGGTGTAGGTAAGCACGTAAGTCCCCACTGTGTCCGGATCCACCGACCCCGTCACCGTCACGGGCAGGTTTCCGCCGCAGGTATCGAAGGCCACCGCGCCGGGATCATTGAAGGGGTAATGGCACTGCGCGTACACCGTGGAGCCGCCCAGGAGCGCCAACGTCGGCGGTATCGTATCCTGTACCACAACCGTACGCGCCGCCTGCGCCAAATTCCCTAGGGAGTCACTCACGGTGTACAGCACCTGATAGGTTCCCGCCACACCCGTATTGAGCCCGGAGCTGTCAATGACTATGGATCCGGTCAGGTCGCCGTCCCTGGTGTCCACCGCTGTCGCGCCCGGTTCTACATAGGAATCAACCCCACATTCGAGGATGACCGGATTATCGCCGTTCAGCGTGATCACCGGCGGCACGAAATCCAGCTCATACGTCTGGCCGACCGTGGAGGTATTCTGAATCAGCTGGGCGCCAAAAAGATCGTTGGCCGTCGCGTTGAGCAGGTCCAGGCGGATGACCCCTTCTCCCCCCAGGTTGTTCAGAATAACCTGCCGGTTCGAATTGGCCAGATAAAAATCATCCACAAAATGCGGATAGGGGCGGGCAGAGGAGGCAAAACCGGCCAGGCCGAAATACTAGTTGGCCTGAGGACTCCAGCCGGAAAGCGGCAGATCGCCACAGATAG
>JAKOTZ010000078.1 GCA_029776995.1 Candidatus Hydrogenedentota bacterium | reverse complement strand
CATTTGTTCACTCCATTTAAAGGAAGAACTGTGATTGTGCCCTGCCAGCTCGAGGAAGATGTGGTTATCGTCGGCGCGCTCCTTCTGGCAGGGAAATCAGCATAGATTCAGGAGCCATTCTGACCGTCCGAAATGTCTGCGTACAGGGTATTTACCCATTCCATTTCCACGGTCCGAATTCCGTCGGCCACCGCGTCAATTTGATCCGTTGGCAGGTTCCATATTACACGGGTGCTTTCTTCCAGCAGTTGCCGCGCGAGACGCGTTGCTTCGCGTTCTTCATCCGTCCATGACGTATGGTCCCGTTCAAAAGCTTCTGAGAGCATTGACGCGACATCCAGGGCGACGCGCCACCCGTCCCGATTGGCAAAACTTTGTGTGATCTGGAATATCCGGTCAATAAATTTTTCATATATAGACCGGTCCATGGTTCCTGCGGCCCGTTTGACCGCCTGAATGCTTATTCTGTTCTTTGATGGTTTTTTATAGCCGGCCAGCGCGATGACCGCGCGGGCCGTCTGACACTCAATCTCCCGGAGATCCTGATATGACGCCATCAGCAGACCGGACAGGTGAACCAGAAACGGAACATGCCGCCCCCGGAACAGCAGCAGCCTAGAGAGCGCGAGGGCCGCTCGTCCAGCCTTGACCGGATTGGACACCATAGAAGTAACCACCCCGAACGCATGGTCCAACGCGTCCCGTTGCGAAGGCTCCGGATACAACCGCGTCAGAACAAGCCTCCGAAAATCCTCCAGCAATTCGGGGCTCAGTTCCTGGAATGCTGCAAACCGGTTGAGAGATGCCGGGCTGTACCGTTCTTCTAAGGCCCGCCGAAAAAACTCCCGCACCGCCTTAATCGCCTCATCACTGATATTTCCCGGTAAACCCATACTTAAACCTTTCCCGAAAATCGGAACAAAATCCACTTTAAAACGGTTTCTATAGTATCGTTTATGGCAAGGAGAAGAGACATGTACGCACCGCTTGAGATTCCAAAACACCTTACCCTCCCGGAAACCAGAGTATTTGAAGATAAAAAAATAACCTTTCGGATGATGACCCCGGCAGACCGGCAATTACTGGCCGATTTCGGGGCCAGGCTCAACCGGGAAGACCTGGTTTTCATGCGGATGGACATCAGTCGGCCCGAAGCCGTGGACGAATGGTGCTCCAACGTGGAATGCGACCGCACTAAAACCATCATCGCGCTGGACGAATCCGGCGGGCTGATAGGATACGCCAGCCTGCACCAGAATAAGTTGCTTTGGACCCGCCACCTGGGTGAAATCCGCCTGTTCGTGCTGCGCGAATACCGGGATCTGGGCATTGGCCGCGTCCTGGCCGGCCTGGTGCTCTGCCTTGCCGCGGAAAACGGTGTTAAAATCGTGGAAGTAAATGTCCCGCGCATACAGCCTGAAGTACAGCGGGTGCTGCAGAAGCTGGGATTTCAGCCTGAAGCCCTGCTGACGGACTGGCTGATGGACCCCGAGGGACATACCCACGACATGATCATCATGTCATACCGTTTTGACGACCGGATTGAACGGGGCGACTGACTTTTTCAGTACTCTTTTTTCCAGAATACACCTCCCCCGCCGCTTTCGTTGGCGCCAGCATCAACTTTTACCCGGATATTCGGCGTAACCTCAACTTCTGCGGATACCTTACCGCTGTCTGGGGACATTCCCTGTTCCGCCTGGACATATACCCGATCTCCAATGGATCGGCCAATCCCGATAGACGTTTCCGACAGGGTTTCTCCCGTGCGGATATCAAAAGCATCCACGCCGGGAATACGGAAATTCCCACTTAAGAACTGCAGCATGGTAAATCTGCGACCCAGAAGCGACGCGGCCCTGGCCACTTGCAGCGCCTGCACCGGAGAAATCTGGCCGGCGCCCCTGCGGAACAGCAGAAGAGCCAGAGCCTCATCCGGAGGCAGCGAAGGAGACGCGGTCACCGACATTTCCATTTCCCCAGGTTCCCCTTCAACCCGAAGCTGCACCGAACGGTCACCCGCATCCCCCGATGCCGCCAGCATCAGATAAGGGCGGTACAAATCCCGTTCATTCATAGTAATCTTGCTTTCTGTAATGCTCAGCCGCTTCCCAAAAAAGTTCAGGTGGCCCCTGATAATTTCAAGCTGGCCCCTGCACTGAACAGCATCCATAGGTCCTGCAGCCGTCAGCCTTCCTCGCCAAACGGACTGAATAACTGGCGCGCGTATCTCCAACTGACCTGGAACCTCCAGGGTCAAGTCGCAGCGGGCCCGCGACGAAAAAAACAGCGGAGATAATCCGGATTTTGGGATGCCTTTCCGTTCTCCTCCCGAATTTTCTCCGACAGCGCTATCTCCGTTTTTGCTTTTTTCTTCCTCCGGACGATCAATAACCAGATTGTATCCTTTTGAAGCCATACCGGCCGGCGACATGGCTGCTTCTATTACGCCCTGGTTTAAAACCAGTTGGCCGGTTATGAACGGTTCCCTGATATCACCGCGCGCCTGCATCTCCCCGCTGATCATGGCCGCGGCGTAATCCGTTCGAAGCGCCCGCAACCGGTCCAGGCGAAGCCGCATATCCAGTTCCGGCCAGAACCCGCTTCCGATTTTCAGCGTCCCCTCTCCCTGAACACTTCCCCCGCGCCCATCTGTCGCGGCAATACGGGTAATCTGCACATGGTCCCCATTGCTTTCCGCATCACAGGTGATGGCCCGCAGGATCGTGCCGAAACGGTAATCCTCAAAATACCCACCCTGAAGCTTAATGTTCCCTGAAAGTCTGGAACGGTCATTGTTGCGAGTCCAGTCGATATCTCCAGAGAGTGAACCTTTCAGGTTGAAGCGGTCCTGTCCGGTTAAAAGGCCCAGATAGGACAAATCCCCAACAATCTTTATTCGGGAGACCACAGGATGATCACCGGAAAGCTCCGCCTTGAAGGGACGCAGACCAAACTGGCTTGAACCCTGTCCTTCAAACTCGATATTAACGGGAATCTCAGAAGAAACACCTTTGGCGCTTGCCTGCCAGGCAGTCATGCCACCCGCCGAGCGGCGCAGAATCAGGTTTCCGGTAATCCCCGCCTGCTCTCTGGTGCCGCCCGAAGGCCAGCAGGCCACAGACAGGTCCATCTCCCCATTCAGATCAGATGGATCTCCGGAAAATTCCGCGTTTCCTTCCAACAGGCCCTGCAACCCAGACAGGCTAAACATCGGCTCTGCTAGGCCCAGGGGAAGAGCTTTCCAGGAGAACATGCCGGAAATCTGTCCCTCTTTCCAGGAACCCGCCCCCTCCACAAAACCGCCGGAATCAAGCTCAGCCCGGGCTTTTTCCCATGATATTCCAGTCGCATCCTTGCGCAGCACCAGAGGATGCGTTAACCTCCAGGCTTCCCCCATGAAATCGCCCGAAGCCTTTTCAACAGTGATTTCAACGGATTTCTGACCGGCCGAAAAATTTCCTCCAAGCTGATATTTACCGGGCGTATCTCCCACATCCAGTTCCCCGGAGAGTTGCCATACAGCACGCCAGCCGTCTGAACCGGAAGTTCCGGCCTCGAATTCCTGCCGCCCCAACCGAACTTTTGAGCCTGCATTACCGGATTCTATGGCCCCCCGAATCTGCCATTTTTCAGGCTTGCCTCGGATCCAATGTCCTTCGAATGTGATCTTTCCCTTATCAAACGCAATTTGTTCGATTTGCAGATCTGTTCCGGCAATCTGCCCTTTTACCTCCATATTTTCGGGAACAAAACGGAAAAACAGCTCTCCGGAAAAGATTCCCCGGGTTACTGGATTGAGCAGGTTCGATATTTCGGCGTTTTCCAGCGTCAGCTTTGCATTGGTTTCAGCCTGACTGAAAGATACCGCTAACAATCCTATTGGATTACCAAGGGCAAAGGCTTCCGGATCCAATGGAAAACCGTCACGCTTCCGCCATCCTGAAGCGGGAAAACCCACCTGAATTTTTGGCGCGGATATCCCCCCCCCTTTCCAGAAGATCCCGCCACTGAAACCAACCGATTTGTCCATGTTCGCCGGCTGTACTTGCACGGCCACCTCACCTGTCCAGCCTGCTTGCTCCCGGCTCAGACGGGCGGCTCCGTGTATCGTCTGGACAGGCGACCGCTGCAGGGCAGAGACC
>JAKOTZ010000072.1 GCA_029776995.1 Candidatus Hydrogenedentota bacterium | reverse complement strand
GGCTGGAGTGCGTTAAAAGCGTGGGGAAACTTAAGGTTCTGGATGAAAAACTGGCGCAGACGCCCTTGCGGGGCAATCTAGGCATGGGCCATACCCGGTGGGCGACCCACGGGGTGCCGAGTGAAGTGAATTCGCATCCGCATTTCAACATGGATAAGACCATTGCGGTGGTGCATAACGGCATCATCGAAAACTATTTTGAACTGCGGGAGGCCCTGCAGGCGGAAGGGGTGGTGTTCCGCAGCCAGACGGACACGGAGGTCATTGCCCACCTGATCAGCAAATATTATCAGGGCGACCTGTTCGCGGCCGTGAAACGGGCGCTGCAGGACTGTCACGGCGCATATGCCATCGGGGTAATCTGCGCGCATCATCCGGACCTGCTCGTTGCTGCCCGCCACGGCAGTCCGCTAATCGTCGGGCTGGGCGATGACGAAGGGTTTATCGGATCGGACGTCCCCGCGATCATGAAGTACACCCGCAAAGTCATGTACATCGACAACGGGCAGGTGTGCGCGATTACGCGGGAGGGCGTAAGGGTCGAAGATGTTTACGGCAATCCGGTTGAAGTGCCGGTGAGCACGGTTGAATGGGATGACGCGGCCGCTGAAAAGGAGGGATATCCTCACTTCATGCTGAAGGAAATCCATCAGCAGGCGGCGGTACTGCGCAATACGCTGGCCGGCCGGGTGGAGGAGGGCTCGGATTCGGTCCGCCTGACCGATATGAACATCTCTATTGATGAACTGAAAGCCTGCCAGAAAATCTTCATCGTGGCATGCGGCACGGCATGGCATGCCGGCATGGTAGGCAAATACCTTATCGAGAAGTTTGCCAAGGTGCCGGTGGAACTGGATCTTGCTTCAGAATTCCGTTATCGGGATCCCATTATTCCGCCGCACAGCATTATGATTGCGGTTTCCCAGTCCGGCGAAACCGCGGACACACTGGAAGCCATCCGGATTGCGAAGAGCCGGGGCGCGAAGGTGGCGTCCATCGTAAACGCGGTGGGGTCTTCGGTTGCCCGGGAATCCGACGGGGTGGTGTACCAGCAGGCTGGGCCGGAAATCGGCGTAGCCTCGACGAAGGCATACACTTCCCAGTGCATGGCGCTTGCCCTGTTTACCATCTGGCTGGGTGAAACCCGGGGCGTGATCGATAAGGCCCAGGCGCGGGAAATGATCGCGCACCTGCGCGAGATTCCCGATAAGGTCGAGTATGTCCTCAAGAACCATGATAAGGTTAAGGAGCTGGCCGATACACCCGCCTACCGCG
Organism: Candidatus Hydrogenedentota bacterium; assembly: GCA_029776995.1. Classification (GTDB taxonomy): domain Bacteria; phylum Hydrogenedentota; class Hydrogenedentia; order Hydrogenedentales; family CAITNO01; genus JAGPFE01. The sequence continues at coordinate 83 of JAKOTZ010000072.1, read as the reverse complement.
ACGCGCAGAGCTGTTTCTTCCTGGGGCGGAATTACAATTATCCGTCTGCCCTCGAAGGCGCGCTGAAACTGAAAGAAATCTCC
>JAKOTZ010000062.1 GCA_029776995.1 Candidatus Hydrogenedentota bacterium | reverse complement strand
ATCCACCAGATTTTTCATGAACAGGTTGTCTTCGGATGTGTCCTCGCCACCGGCAGAATCCATGATATCCCCCCAAATATCCGACTCCGCCGCAGAATCGGCGTCTCCTGAATTCTTGCCGTCATCTGCCGGGTTTTCCCCAGCAGTCTGCTCAGATCGGCTGTTACCCGTATCGAAATGGACCGAACCGGCGGCAGTTCTCCTGGTAAGTTCCGCTTCCAGCCAGGCAATCCGGGCAGTCTGAACCCCCGCGAAGACAGCAGTGGCAAGCCACGCCAGAAGCAGAAAACCTGTCAGCCCGCGCCGCATCGAATGTGAACCCTAATCCAAAACGGGAAAATACACCTTATCCCGTTAACCGTTTGAACCAAATGGCACCTTGGGAAAATAAAGCTGGTGTTATGAGCCCGGATGTTACTTTTTCTGTTTGGACTGCGCGTCCGGCCCGGCGTACACCGCGATTTCGCTGACAACTGGGCAGGCGTCCGCCACAAATGAAACACGAATGCGCCGAGCCTTGGACGGCTCCGTTTTAAGAATCCGCTTCCACCCGATAGATGTGCCTTCTCCAACCGTCTGCCACTTACCTTTTCGGGTCTCTGCTTCCACGGTAAAGCGACGTATCCGCTGTCCCAGCGCAATATATTCCTGAACGACCACATGATCAAAGACTACCGGCTTTCCAAAATCAAGCTCCACGGACGCTTCCCGAATCCCATCGTCCACTGCCCAGTAGGTCTCGGGACGCCCATCCGTTAGATTTAACACGCCAAAACGCGAGTCGTTCCCCCGAACATTGGAAGCGGCCACTTTGGCGTTGCGGGCCAGGTTCTCCGCGAAAATTTTTTCCCGGATTTCGCGGAAAGCCATAAGAGATTCCACATCCCGCTCGTGAATCCGTCCGCGGCGATCCGGAGGCAGGTTCAGCAGGAGGGACGCGCCCCGCCCCACGGATTCGTAATAGATCTTCATCAGTCGGGCCGGCGATTTAACCGCCCGGTCCTCTTTTTCATGATAGAACCAGCCGGGCCGGATGGAAACATCCACTTCAGCGGGAAGCCACTTCGTACCATCGGCATATCCATGCTGGAGCGCTTTAAGCTGGTCTTCCGCGGGCCTGTCATCAAACGTATGCCAGCAGGGATCACCGGCAAATCCACTTTCATTGCCAACCCAGCGGATATCCGGACCGTTGAACATTACGGCATTGGGCTGCAGTTCCCGGACCATCGCGTATACTTTGTCCCACTGGTAGTAATCCGGCGGAATCGTGCGTTTTTCCCGGGCGCCTCCATACCATCCGTCTCCGCCGTTGGCGCCGTCAAACCATACCTCAAAGAGCGGACCGTACTGGGTCAGCAGTTCTTCCAGCTGGTTGCGGTAATATTCGACATACGCCGGCCGGGCGTATTCCGGGTGGTTGCGATCCCACGGCGAAAGGTATACGCCGAAAAGGATGCCTTCCTCGCGGCACGCGTCTGACAGTTCCCGGACGATATCTCCCTGCCCATTCTTATAGGGGGAGTTTTTAATGGAGTGCTCCGTATACCGGGACGGCCAGAGACAAAAGCCATCATGGTGCTTTGCCGTCAGGATCAGCCCTTTCATCCCGGCCTCTTTGGCAACCCGGGCCCATTGCCGGACATCCGGGTCAGAGGGGTTAAAAATGGCGGGATCTTCATCGCCGTACCCCCACTCTTTATCCGTAAAAGCGTTTACGGTGTAATGGATGAAACCGTAATATTCAAGGGCATGCCAGGCCAGCTGCCGCTCCGTCGGAACAGGGCCGTAAGGCGCCGGCGGATCCACTGCCCAGGCACCCATTGAAACCAGCAACATAACTGCCAAGCCTTTCCCGCGCATGTCCCATCCTTTCTCAAGTCTGGCCGAACACCACCGATTCCCGCGCGTCAGTCTCTGAGAACACCAGCCCGGCGTTTGCGCCACGTATCATAAAATACCAGAATGACGAGCAGCAGGCCGATCAGGATCTGCTGCCAATGTACGGATATGTTCTGGATGGTGCAGAAATTATAGAGCACCATCATAATCAGTGCGCCGGCAATGGCGGCGAATGCCCCGCCTTCCCCGCCGGACAGGCTGGCCCCCCCAATTACACAGGCCGCGATGGCGTACAGTTCATGCATCTCCGCGCCCGTGGGAGCAGCCACGCTGGTGCGGGAAGCCAGCACCATTCCGGCCAGCCCTGCCATGGCTCCACAGATCGAATAGGCCGCCACGCGCACCCGGTCCACTCCTATTCCCGATAATCGGGCCGCTTCCATGTTCCCGCCCGTGGCGTACAAAGCCCGGCCAAACCGGGTAAAAGTAAGCATGAAAGAGAAAACCAGGGCCAACCCCAGCATCAGCAACACCGGAATCCACCATATCCAGGTACCGCCCAGCCAGGCGAATCCCAGCGGAAGGCGGGAGACCGGTTTCGCGCCTGAGACCACCAGAGCCGTTCCCCGCGCGCCCATCATCATGCCCAGGGTCACGATAAAAGGAGGAATTTTCCCGCGGGTAATCAGCAAGCCGCACACCAGCCCGCATAACAGTCCGGTCAGCACGCCGGCCGTCACGCCGACCGATGACGCGAAAAATACAGCCGCTCCGGACGCCTGCGCGGGTTCCGCCGCCATCCAGGCCAACACCCTGAGAATAGTCATGCAGCCCAGCACGCCACCCAGGGCCGCCACGCTGCCGACAGAAAGATCGATACCTCCCGTCAGTATTACCAGCAGTTGTCCTAACGCGAGGATTCCCACTACCGGCGTACGCTGCGCCACGCTCTGCAGATTATCCACGCTTCGGAAACTGTCCGAATATATGCCCAGCGCCACGCACAGCCCGGCAAGAATAAACAGCGCGGAATGCTCCGCCATGAACCGGCGTATCCGATCCCCCGCGGAAATCTTGGGCTTGTCAGTTACCATCACTTTTGCTCTTTCTGCTTATCCCGTACTGATACGTTGCCATGCCGGGAAAACCACACCCGGCTTAATCCGCCGCCCGGGTAATCAGGCGCATCTCGTGTATAGACCAGGCCGGCTTATCCGTCGTTCCGGTCAGTTGCAGCCGAAGAAAACGGCCCGCACATCCGGGAAATTTTATCGTCATGGCGGGAGAACATTCCGATTCCTGCACAGCCGCCACCGGTTCTCCGATTTTCCCCGGATCGTCAAAAACATACACGGCCACCCCGCGCGGAAAATCGGTGGGGGTTCTGGTGGTATCCAGCATGACGCCTGCCAGCGGAACCGGGCGTCCAAAATCAAACTGGAACCAGCACCCGGGCTCCTGTGGCGAACCGGTCGACCACCGCGTGCGGGGCTCGCCGTCCATGGCGTTCCGGCAAAATTCCGGCTGAGCGGACGCGTCCAGTTTGGCCGTAAGCAGCAGCACCCTGCCTAAAGCGACTGCGGCTTCCGCCGCAAACCGCTGATCCTCGAGATAGGGCAGCAGCAGATTTATTCCTTCCGGATGTGCCAGGTTGGCCGTTCCGGCCAATACCCGTTTCACCATGTCCTCATCATTCCGGGCGGCGGCCAGCAGTTCACGATAAACCGGCAGGGCCGTATCCGGCGGAACATTCCCATTTTTCAGCAGTTCCAGCAGGGCGTTCACTGCGGCTTCCTGAACGGCAGACTTGCCGCGCGATCCGGACACTGCCCATTTCCGCAGCTTTTCCAGCGGTTCAGGCGTTTTCCATTTCCCCAGCGCGGCGATTGCGGCCAGCCGCACCGCCTGCTTCCCCCGGGATGCCTCACGATACAGCGTTGGCAGCGCTGAGGAACTTCCGGTTGCTCCCAGGGCCCGGGCGGCCACTGCTCTAAGCTCCGGATTCCGGGCCTTTTTTAATACGTCCACCAGAACACCAGCAGCTTTATCCCTGTCCTCCACGCGGCGCAGGGCTGACATAATTGCTGCCTCCAGCTGGTCCGGAGCAACCTGGTGCCCTCCGGCGAGTAAACCGGCCAGATCCGAAAAGTTGGCATCCCCCGCGAGATCGCCCAGGGCAGCCACTGCCGCCGCAGCTGTATCAGGATCCGCATCGCGGACCATTGCAAAAATGTCGGGGACAGCTTCAACTGCGCGCCGGGCCGCAAGAATCCGGATTAACCCGATTTTTACCGCCGGAGTCTGCTGGTCCACCACGGAAATCAGGTAAGCGTTCAACCGCGGGTCTTTCATGCGGGACAAGGCATCCCGGGCCGCATCCTGTTCCGAACCTTCTTTACCTGCCAACACACTAATCAGATCAGGCGCGGCGCGATAATCTCCCACTGCGCCTAACGCCCGGATCAGTTGCGAACGCGTATTCGCATCCGTGGTATCCCTGAATACACTGTAGACATAAGGAAAGGCCTGGGGATCCGCTCGCTGAATGAGCAGTTCCAGTAATTCATGGCGGCGTTCGGATGGGCAGTCCGCCATCGCCCGCGCCGCCGCCAGGGTAACCACGCCTCCTTCCAGACGGGAAATTAACGTCTTGCCGGCTTCACGGATATTCGGATCATCTTCCATCAGCATCCCATACAGCAAGTTTTCCCGGGTGGCTTCATCCGACGTTTCCACCCGAAGACTGCGGGCCGCTATCCGCAAAGGATCCGGAACCGACGCGACCCAAACGGCATCCAGCGCTTTCTCTCGGGCCGCCGAATCCGGGCAATGGGCACACGCCCGCAAAAGCGCGTCCGCCACGAGCGTGTTTTTGGGGGGACGTGACCGGGCAAGCGCCTCCGTAAGCGCCCGGACCGCCTCCGGCGTGCCTATATCCGCCAAATACTGGGCGGCACTGCGCACCACAAGGGAATTTCCGCCCCGCAGCAGCGGAACAATCAACGGTAAAGCCTCTCCGGTTTTGCGCTTACCCAGACAATCCAGAATGCCGCACAGCAGATGAGGATCCCGGGTGCCGCGAAGCAGGTTCATCAGCTCCTGATCCACCGCTTTCCCCGGGATAGCCCGCAGGGCATACAGCGCCAGGGGCGCAGTTTTACGGTCGCGTACCAGTCGCGTCAGCGCCGGGGCTTCCCGTTCCGTGCCGATCACGTACAGCCACTGACACAGGAACCACTGGCCATCGTAACCGACCTCGGAAAGCGCCTGTCCCATTCTGGCGGCCAGCGGAGCAGCCTTTTTCGGATCATTCCGAACGGCCGTCACGGCGTCAATAATCCGCTGACAGGAAGCAAAATCGGATCCCAGGGTGTATGTCCGCAGTGCCTGAAAATCCTGTTCCAGCTCAGGGGAAACATCCGCAAAAACCGCAGTGCCTCCCGGCAGCGCCAGACAGACAAAAACGAATGCCCTTAACATGTGTTTCATGATTTTTTCTCCTCAGGTCAGCTGCCAGGGGGCCCGCATAGCGCGCGCGCGTAACCGGGAAGCCTCCGCGTCATTCACAAAATCTTTCCGCGCGGGATCCCATCGCAGCGGACGTTTAAGCTGGTAGGCTATATTGCCTATATGGCAGACCGTGGCAGAACTGGCCCCGATTTCCGCGGTGCAAATCGGCTGTTTGCGTGTTTTGACACACTCCAGGAAATTGCGCCGGTGGTCCGCGCTTTTATAGAGATGGACCTCCTCGGGACCGAAGGCTTCATACCGCAACCGGTCAGGCACCGTCACCAGAAATTGACCGCGGTTCACCCCCACCATCCCCGCGTCCCCCACAAACACCACGCCCGCGTCTTTAATCGGTCCTGGTCCGCGGTAGAGCCGCACCCCGTCTTCATACACATACGTGAGCATTTTCACGTCCGGCGTATCGGGAAGATCCGGAATAATTTCCACGGGGCCGCTCTCATCTCTTCCC
>JAKOTZ010000058.1 GCA_029776995.1 Candidatus Hydrogenedentota bacterium | reverse complement strand
CCATCACTACATCCTTTCTTTACCCCTCCCCGCGCGACATGCCCTTTTGGTTTATTATATAACCTTTGGAAGGTTCTGTAAAACCGGGCCGGTTTCCGCGGCCCGGAAACAGACCGGACAGAACCCGTCAGGCGTCCGGTATTGGGTATGGCGATTCGATACCGGAGCGAGGAGTATGCGCATGGATTGGAGCCGACGCGGTTATCCTGTATTCCGGCTGCTGATGCCCGTTTTGGCCGCATGGTGCGCGGGAACCATGGCCATGCCTCCGGATCCGCTGCCGGAAGGGTGCGAGCGGGTGCTGGTGCTCCCGCCGGGACCCGGCAACCCCAGAAACTCGGAAGGGGATTTCATTACCCTGCGCGACGGCCGGATCCTTTTCGTGTATACCCGGTTCACGGGGGGCGGAGGCGACCATGACCGGGCGGACCTGGTCTGCCGGGAATCCCGGGACAACGGCCGGACCTGGTCTTCGGAAGACCGGGTGCTGGTATCGGGTGAGGGCGGCATGAACGTTATGTCGGTGTCGATGCTGCGGCTGCCCTCGGGGCGGCTGGCCCTGTTCTACCTGCGCAAAAACAGCGTGGAGGACTGCCGTCCGGTAGCGCGTTTCTCGGCGGACGAGGGGAATACATGGTCCGAACCGACAGAAATTATCCAGGCGCCCGTCCGGTACTACGTGGTCAACAACGACCGGGTTGTCCTGCTGCCTTCGGGACGCCTGCTGATTCCGGCGGCGTGCCACGACTGGCGCAACGGCCGGCACACTCCGGCGGAGGCCCAGGTCTGGCGGTCTGATGATGAGGGCAAAACCTGGGTGGCCGGTCCGGTACTGTCTCCGCCGCCTGAAGCCGGAGATTCGGGACTTCAGGAGCCCGGTGTCGCGGTATGCCCCGATGGCCGCCTGCTGATGCTGTGCCGCACCTCCGGCGGATGCCAGTTTGCCGCGTGGAGTTCGGATAACGGCGACACCTGGAGCGCCCCAGTTCCCACCAATATTGCTTCGCCGCTTTCGCCCGCGTCCGTAGAGCCCATCGCCCCGGAAGGGTTCCTGCTGATGGCCTGGAACGATCACCGCCTGCTGCCGGCCAAACAGCGGCGTTACCGCACGCCGCTGACGGTGGCGGTATCACGGGACGGAGGCCAATCCTGGGAACGCGTAAAAAACCTGGAAAATAATCCTGACGGGTGGTACTGTTACACCGCCATACACGATATTGGAGACCACGTGCTACTGGGCTGCTGCGCGGGAAATCGTAAGAAAAACCAGGGACTGGCGCTGACCGAGGTGCTGCGCGTCCCTAAATCATGGATCCAGCGTCCCGGTGACCGGTTTGATACCCTTCCCGCTCCCGGTTTGTCAGGAGGCGCGCCATGATCCATCGCGCTACCCAAAGGAGCTGTGCCATGCGCTCTCAACTGTTTTTGAGATATGCCCGTATCTCCCTTGCGGTTTTTCTGCTGTCCGCCATGGCCGGGCCGTCCGCGTTTTCTGACAGGTCGACTGTGGAGATTCACAACAGAGAACCCTTGCGGATGCATCCCGGACCGGTAGCCGCTGCCCATGACGGCCTGGAACGTGTCGCCCGGCTGCTGTCCGATACCCTGACTGACCGGGTTGGGGGCTCCTGGCCCGTCCAGACAAGAACAGATGACGCCGCGGTTATCCTGGGAATCCAGCCGCCGAATCCAGACCAATCCGACGAAACCTTTACCGTTTCGGCAGAACCCGAACCGGACGGTACCGTTCGCCTGACCCTGACAGGAGGCCGCCCTCGGGCCCTGCTTTACGCGGCAGGATGGATTCTGCGGAACATGGATCGGAATGACACGTCCCTGTCGCTTCCGGCCGAAACCGTAGGCACTTTCTCGCCTGCCTGGCCTATCCGGGGACATCAGCTGGGGTACCGCGCCACGGCCAACAGCTACGACGCGTGGGATGACACCCGATACGAGCGGTATATCCTGGACCTGGCCCTGTTTGGCGCCAACGCTATTGAAAACATCCCGTTCCAGGACGATAAACCGGCGCCTCTCATGCCCATGCCGCGGCAGGCCATGAACCGCAGGCTCAGCGAAATATGCCGGGACTGGGACCTTGAATACTGGGTATGGACCCCCGCCACTTTTGCGTTGGACGACACGGAGAAACGTTCCGCGGAGCTCGAACGCCACGAGGCAATGTACGCCGAATGCCCGGTGCTGTCCGGCGTATTCTTTCCCGGCGGCGACCCGGGTGACAACCCGCCGGAACTGGTCATTCCCTTTCTGGAAGACCTGGCCGCGCGCCTGCGGAAATACCATCCGTCATCGAAAATCTGGCTTTCTCTGCAGGGGTACCGTGCCGAGTGGGTGGATGCGGTGTTCGCGTGGATAGATCGGGATCGTCCCGCGTGGCTGGGCGGCCTGGTGGGCGGCCCGTCCAGTCCGCCGCTGGACCGGCTCCGCGCAAGGCTGCCGAGGGAATACCGTTTGCGCGATTATCCCGATATCACCCATACGGTCCGATGCCAGTATCCCGTGCCGTGGTGGGATCCGGCATTCGCGCTTACGCTGGGCCGCGAACCGATCAACCCGCGCCCCCTGTTTTACGCGGATGTGCACCGGCATACCGCCCGGTTTACCGATGGATTCATCGCGTACTCCGACGGCATCCACGACGACGTCAATAAAGCGGTGTACAGCGCGCTGGCCTGGAATCCCGCGGCCGATCCCCGGGAAATTCTGCGCCAGTACGCCCGCCTGTTTTTCGGTCCCGAAACCGCGGACGCCGCGGCAGACGGCATCCTCGCCCTGGAACGGAACTGGGACGGTCCGCTGTCAGAAAACGGCGGTGTCGCCGCCACCGCCGCGCTCTGGCGGCAGCTGAGCCGGCAGAGCGCGGAGCTGGAAGGAAACTGGCACTGGAACTGCCTGCTGCTCCGCGCGGAATATGATGACTGGACCCGAAAACGCCTCCTGCTGGAACGGCGGCTGGAAACGCAGGCCATGATTGAGCTCGCTGCCGACCGACACGCGACACCGGAAGAGGCCATGGACGCCGCATTGGAAATATTCCGGCAGGCGGAGACGAACCCTCCGGATCCGGAACAGCGGGACCGGATCGTAGCGCTGTTTGAAAAGCTGTACCGGCAGATCGGCCTGCAGTCCAGCGTGGACCGGTATGGCGCGAGCGGCTATGAACGCGGCTGTTCCCTGGATTTCCTGGCATACCCCCTCAATAACCGATGGTGGGTTGAAGACCGTTTCGCGGAAATTCGCGCGCTGGCGGACCCGAACGAAAAATGGGCGCTCCTTGCGGAAATACGAAACTGGGAAAACCCGGCGCCCGGCGCGCTCTACGACGACATAGGCCACGTGGAGCGGTGCCCGCGGGTTTTAGGCGGCGCGCGGCGCATGGGAGACCGGTATGTCGCCGACGAGCCCATCCAGACCCAGTGGTGGTGGGACAATGGGTTCAGCCGGAAACGGCTGTCCTGGCAGTGCACCATGGACTGGCCCCGCGCGCTGGTGTATGACGGGCTGGACCCGGACCGGCAGTGGGTTTTCCGGTGCACCGGTTATGGAGACGTTCTGCCCCGGGCTGACGGCACGCCGCTGAAAGCCACCCGGCACAGCCGGGAGATCGGAGGCATCAAGGAATTCCCGGTTCCCCGGGAACTGACTCAGGATGGATCTCTGACCGTCACTTTTGATCCGGTGCCCAACGAGGAGCACCTGAACTGGAGGCAGCAGTCCCGTCTGGCTGAAACCTGGCTGATTCCCACCGCCGATACGCCCTGACGCGGTAACCCCGGGGAGTATCCCCGTTGCAGGAGAAAACCCTATGAGCATCCGACTCACATCAAAAAAGTATCATTTCCGGACAACGGACCGTATGACGGCCCGGACCGTGTGGCTGTTGCTTGTGTTGCCCTGCTGCGGCGCCGCCTGGACAGAAAACCTCGCCGAACAATCCCTGAAGAAACTGGAATCCGCTCCCCTGGCATCGCCGGACGCCGTTGATTTCGCCGTGTGCGCCGATCCCCAGCCGGGCGGGCTGCTGGGCACGCCCCAGGCCTTTCTGGACATGATTCAGGACTGGAATGCCTGGAATCCCGATTTCATCGTTTGCGCGGGCGATATGATTATGGGCGGGCCGCCTGACCAGCTGGGGCCCATGTGGGATGAATTTCTGGGGCACGTTGAGCGGATTCGCGCCCCTTTTTTCCCCGTGCCCGGGAACCATGACGTGGGAGATGATCCCGAGGTGCTGCGTATTTACCAAGAGCGGGTTGGACCGTTCAACTACGTGATCCGCCGGGGTCCGGTTGCCTGCATCGTGCTGAATACGGAAGAACGGGGAGACCACGACGGCCTGTCGAAGGAGCAGCGCCAGTGGCTGGCCGACACGCTGGCAGCCACGCCCGCCCGGCATATTTTCCTCTTCCTGCACGTCCCGATTTTCGCGTACAACTGGGAGCGGGACTGGAAACCCGTGGCGGACCTGATCCGCCCCTACCCTGTTCGCGCGGTGTTTGCGGGACATGAACATTATTACCGGCTGTGGGACACCCGAGACGGCGTGGCGTATATCGTATCAGGCAGCGCGGGAGGAAGCACCCGGGGCACGCCCGAGGAAGAAGGCGGCTTTTTCTGCTGGCTGATGATCCGCGCGCGGGGAGACGCATGGAGCTGGTCCCTGGTAAAACCGGGATCCCTAATGCCGGCCGACGCGGTTACCCAGGCGGCGGTAGACCGCCTGGCCGAACTGCGCGGCATACTCCAAATCGATGAGGTGACCGGACCCTGGGGAGAATCCGTTACGGCAGACTGCCGGGTCCATTTGCGGAACCCCTTCGATACGCTGCTGGAAGCCACCCTGACGTGGTCCTGTCCCGCCGGCTGGCGCGTATCACAGGAAACGCTGCAAATGCGGGCTGCTCCGGGAGAGACCGCCACGCACACCGTGACGGTATCCGGAACCGGACCGTTGTATTTCCCCGCGCCAACGCTGGCCGGGACAGCGCCGGATCCGGTCACCGGAAAACAGATCCGGCTTTCCCGGGAACTGCCCTATATTCCCGAAATTACAGTTCCCCGCTCCCAGGAACCGATTAGGGTGGACGGTGTCCTGGATGAGTGGGCTGAGGCGCCCGCGGCGCGCCTGATGTACGGGGTAGCATGCGACCCTGGAGATGAAAACGACCTGGCGGCCTGGGTTCGGATCATGTGGGATCCCGGACATTTTTACCTGGCGGTGGAAACCCGGGACAACGAGTTCCATCAGCCTTTCTTTGGCGACGTGGTATGGATGGCCGACAGCGTGGAATTCTGGGTAGAGCGCTCAAACTGGAGCCTCAGCCTTTCCACCAAAGGACCTCAGGTCTTTCTGGATGAGCGGCCGGACAAACATCTGGACGCCGTAGTGGAAGGCATTCCCCTGGCGGTAAAGCGGGACGGCGACCGCATCACTTACGAGGCGGCCTTCCCCGCCGCCGAGCTGCCCCAGGTGCGGCTGGAAAAGGGAGCCGGCGCCCTGTTCTCCATCCTGGTGAATGACCTGGATCCGAATGGACCGCTGTCCGAACGGCACTATCTCGAGCTGACCCCGGGCGCGGGCGAACATTTTGCCTGTCCGAAAGCGCGCCTGGTATTCGCGCCCGAGCCGGAGCGATGACTTCCGTTACGGCCTGGGCAGGTCAAATATCCGCATGATGGCGGACATTCTCCGGTTTACCGGAGGCGGACCGGGATACCGGACAAACTCCACGTGGCCGTCCATGTAGAGCACATTGCACCCGCCCGGCACGTGATTGAAGGAAGCTGCCGCCACGCCGATATTGTCATACATGACAAATACGCTGCTGGCGGCGGAAGCTGCCGAAGCCGGATTATTAATATCCGTGATCAGGAACCGTTCAATTCCCTGGCGGATCCGGTAAACCCGGTCTCCGCCGCCGTTTCCGTTTCCGGCTGAGACTGACCGATCGTTGTCGACCGCCCTTAGGAACGCCTCCGGATCATTCCGGAACGGCATGGTGGAGAAAAATAGATCGCGCATCGTATCCACCACCTGCTGGGGCGCAATCGAGAGTTCCACGACATCCGATTCGGCCAGCCCCAGATCTTCCGCTGCCGCCAGCAGATGCACCAGCAGATGCATGTCAATATCCTGCGCGTCTTCATCACCCGCGCGGTCCCATACCCATGAGACATAGGTATAACTGGCATCCGCGGCCTCAACGCCTTCCTGGTGGCCGGAGGAAGGCACTTTGTTCAGCAGCGTCAGCGTGCCGTCCGGGGCGATATGATTCTCCAGCCGGTCTTCCGCGTCCGAAGGGCAAAACAGGATGCCTGGGTCCGTCAGGTACTCGGGATATACCGCCGCCAGCCTGGGCCCCCACGCCAGGCACGGCCGGAACCCGCATCCCGGCTCCAGCTGCATGGGAGGAAACGATCCGCTGGGCGCTTCGCCGCTGTACATGGCGAACAGCAGTCCCCACTGTTTCAGGTTATTCGCGCAAGCGGTGCGCCGGGCCGCTTCCCGGGCCCGGGCCAGCGCGGGCAGCAGCAGCGATGCCAGGATCCCGATAATCCCGATTACAACCAGCAATTCTATCAGCGTAAATCCATTCCTGGGTTTCATGTCGGAATATCCTCTCTGGAAGAAATTTTCAGGGATGGGGAACCGTCTGTCCGCTGCCTGTCCCTGAAGGCGCGGAAGCCGGAGGCGCGGAAGCGTCAGGGGGAATATTTCCATCCGGGGGAGGAGGTGGAGGTCCCATGGGACCCCCCGGAGGGACTCCCGGAGGACCACCCGGGGGACCGCCAGGCCCACCGCCGGGACCGCCCCATCTGGACCGGCGTTCCCGCATTTCCTGCAGGCGCTGCTTGAACCGTTCCTGCAGTTCTGGAGGAACATGGGTTTCGAGTTTTTCTATGCGGTCAATATCCATCCGCAGACCGGGACCTCCACGGGGACCGCCCGGCGCGCCAGGGGGCGGGCCCAATGCCCCCGGCCCGTCACCCAGCCGCTGCTGCTGTTCAGGCGTGAGCACGCCGCGTACCTGCTCCATCACGCGGCGCATGGTTTCCGGTCCGGGTGGGCCGGATGCCCCCTCCTGCAGGATCCGCGTGACCTGTTGGGTCTGTTCCTCGGTCAGACCAAGCCGCTGCCGAAGCTGCTCGGCCCGTTCACGGGCCATGATCTCTCCGGCCCGCTCCGGATGGACCGCCATTTCCGAAGGTCCCCGGGCACTGGAGGTCCGGCTGAAAAGATAGTACGCCCCCCAGCCAATGCCTCCGACCAGATAGATCACACCGGCCGCGGCCAGCAGCCACTGCCACCAGGGACGTCTTCGCGGTGATTCGCTCATAAAATGCACTCCTTACTTCACGCTTCCATGGAATGATAATCAATAATCATGCCAGCGTATGGGAAAGGATACGGCTGATAATAGGCGGAACCTCCTGCGGATCCTGCGCATGCCGGACACGAAGTGAGCAAAAAATGCGCAGCTACGGGTCACGGCGCGGGGACCGGAACGCGCAGAGGCTCGGCATCGTTCAGCGTAATCAGGATTTCCTCCCCTTCTTCATACGATGTGTTCAGCGTCACCGTCCGTTCTTCATCCCCTTCCAGCACCAGCGGTACCCGCCCGGACCGGTTGGGGGTTTCGCCGGACACGGCAGGCTTATATCCCTGCAGCGCGATCATCCCGCAGGCCCGGAAAGACCATGGATTGCGAACCGTTACCCGAAGCCGGCCGGATTCCCATGCCGCCCGGGCCTCAATCCGGCGCTGCTGTTCCGCCACGGTATCCACCCACCGCGCCCCGTTCCAGAACATCCATGCCATCACCCCTCCGGAGCCATCCGGCAGTTCCTCGGCGGTCACGCGTATCCGCCACGACTGATGGGTTCCGGCATTCAGGGAAACATATACCTGGGATGGTTCGGCCCGCCATCCGGACGAAGCCATCAGGTGCACCACCGATTCGATGCTTCCGTCCACCAGATAATTGGCCGCTGTAAGCAGCAGTTCGCTCTCCGGCGCCTGAAGCGTCCCCTGCAAGGACACGGCCAGGGGAAGCCCCTGAGGGGGCGGGGTTACCATGCCCTGGCGCCAGTACCGGCAAAACACGTGCGGCACATCCGCTCCGTCCGCGACAGCCGGCGCGGGAACAGGCAGGGAAATTTTGGGCAATATCCAAAAATTGGCCGCGTCAAAGGGAGATACCGCGCAGGCAATCCCCTTGTTGTCGACGACCGGAAGGTCCGCGGTCCGGCGTTCCCGGCCGTCTGCCAGTGCCGCCGCGGCCAGGGGAGTATACCACTCCGCGCGTCCTGACCAGGCGGAGCCATACGGCTCGCTCAGCCGCAGATTAACGCCGTCCCTGGGCGTCGGAAGCGCTGCCTTACGGCCGGCAAGGGCATATTCGGCGGTTTTCACGGACTCCAGCAGTATGCCCGGCCTGCTGAACGTCAGCAGCGACTGTCGGTGGGGCATTGGCCCGAACTGTATTCCGGTAAACGCTGCAAAGAGGGGGGTCTGCAGGCGGACCGCTTCTTCCGGCGCGGCCAGAGTTTTCCAGTCGCCTGCCCCGGCCCGGAACCAGAATTTCTGCCTGAGCGTCCCGTAAGGCAGCGCGTCGGGAGACTCCGGCGGTGTCCACAGCGCGACTACGATCCGTCCGTCCGGGTCCATTCCGGCGGGCAGCGTGCCCGGCCAGGCGAATACAGCCGCGTGTTCCGCAGGAGACACCGGATCCACCCCCAGGCCCATGACCCGGTCAAACACCAGCGCGCCGGATTCGGCGTAGCGTTTCAGCGCCCGTTCCACACGGTCTTCCACCTCCTGGGGCGTACCGGGCACCAGGAGAGCTGAAACAGGACCGTTGCCGGGATGCACGGTTGTGTCAGGCGCCAATATAGACGTCCCCTCCCGCAACAGATTCAACATCTCCCGCTGCTGTTCTCCGGAAAGTTTCCGGACCAGCGCGTCGGCATGGGAATTGGTCTCCGGACCGCCCAGCACAACCCGCAGGGGATGGTCGGTGTGATACTTTAGGTGCTGGCAGGGAGGGGCGGCCGGTTCCGGCCAGGGGTCCCGTTCCAGAGCGGCCGGGACAACCTCCGCGGGAATCCCGCGCCGATACAGCGCCAGCGCCAGGTTCCGGGCCGCCCTGCGGAGCCGGATATCCGTACCGGCGATGATCAGCGCGGGTTGCAGCGGCCAGGCCTGGCCGTTATCCCCTGACCGCAGCATATCGTAGGCGGACGCGGAAAACCAGGAAGCTGCTAGAACAAAATAGGTTCCCTGCGGGTCGTCCTTGGCTCCGGTCCGGTACAGGTCCGGACGGGCATGCCTCCGGCCAACGACAGGCTTCCCGGATCCCCCGGCTATCGGAACCACACCTGATTCCGGGACAGGGGACGACAAAAACACGGCCCGGCCGCGCGTGTCCGCGCCCGTAAGGGTTATTTCACAGGCCGGCCAGGGATCCTCCTGACTCAGCTGCCAGCGCCGGACCAGCGTGCCCTCCAGAAAAGGCTGTTCAATCTGAATCTCCTGGAACCACTCCGTCCGGCGCGCGGTGAAACGGGGCTGCCCCGGACGGATCGGAGGGCCGGAAGTCCACAGTTCCGCGCCATCCGCGCTGCGCGCGGGGTCATTGTTCAAGGCGTAAATGGCGCCGATGTCCGGCGCTTCAAACGTCCACCCGGCCTGTTTATCCGCGTACCGTTTCAGGTTACCGGTTCCGGGGTCAAACTCCAGGATAATCCGATCACTCTCCAGCACAGGCCTGCTGTCCTGGACAGGACTGTCCGGCGTTCCGCCGGGACGAATAAAAAAAACGTCATACCCCGTTGCGGGGACCCCGCGCGCCAGAAAACGGAAACGGCCCTCCTGACGAACGCCTTCTGCCGTTTGGATTTCGCGGATGTCCAGCGTAAACGGAACGGGCTCTCCGAAAGCATCCACCACAGCTGGACGGTCCGTGCCGGTGATATCTCCCATAATTTCGGCTATGGCGGTGCGTTCTGTCGGCGCGGGATTAAACGCCAGCACGGCCCTGGTTCCCGGGATCTTCCCGAACCCTGGCGCGCCGCCCATGGTATTCACCTGCCGCCCCAGCGCGTCCAGGGACTCAGCCGCGCGTCTTATCACGAGGTCCCGCACCGCGCCCAGGTCCGCCAGACTGTCCTTCAGGTCTTCCGGCTCGCTTAATCCTGCCATGCGCCACCAGGATCCCCGGGCCGCAAGGACCCGCCAACTCCAGTCCAGCTCTGCCAGCGGCACTTTTGCTCCGACCAGGCCGCACAGGGTCATGGCGGTCTCCCCGGCATTCAGCAGGGCTTCCGTTTCCTTCCACAGCACCTGGAAAGCGGGATAGCGGACCAGCAGGCCGATACGGCCGGTGTGGGCGGGAACCAGGGCCAGGCGTTCTGCAGGAAACGCGCCGCCTTCGGTGAGCAGGGGCGGCACGGCCGCGAAATAGGCATCCGGGGCCAGCCGGTTCACCTGCGCGGGCGGATACGCGGAAGGCAGCCGCGACAGCATCGGTTCCAGCCAATCCGGCAGCCCTCCGGACAAATCAATCAGACCAAGAGACGGACCCCATCCGGCGCGGTTGTCCTGGCACCGCAACTTCCGTAGGAAATCCGCCATGGCATCCTCATGGTCCGGCGCCAGGCTGACTTCAACCCGTCTGCGCACAAACCACCTATCCGGTTCCACGGGCTGCGCGCTGACCTGAGGCTGAAAACGGTATCCGCCCGTGAGGCATGTCCCCCGGATCCCCAGCGAACTCAGCATGGCCATCCCGGCCGGATCTGGAGCCGGCCCCTCCGCGAACAGCGCCGATTCCGGCATCAGCCCCAAAAGGGCCAGCGCGGCAGTTTGCGTCCCGGCCGCGTCCCGGCGGAGGGTTTCCGCGGTGGCAACCCTGGGATCCGGCGCATCGTCCGCTGCCGCAACCGATAAAAACGCCTGGCGGGAACCGGCGAACGCCAGATCCAGCAGGTCCGGACGCGCCGCAAAAAACGGCAGTACATCTTCCAGCGCGGTAACGTAAAATCCGCCTCCCCGCCACCGTCCCTGCAGCAGGGCCAGGCTGGCCAGCAGGTCCCGGCGCCGTTCCAGTTCACCCGCATTCCGGGCAGGTGTTAGCGCGCCGGCCGCTATCCAGGTTCTGGGATTGCGCGGCAGGGGCGTATCCGGCAGCGTAACGGTATACGTCACCGGATCCGCGCCGCTGACCTGGGCAGTGAGGGTAATGGGCTGCCCTCCGACCGTTTCGGCCTCCGCCGGAAAAGGAACGGGAAGCGCCAAATCCGCCGCCTGGTACGGCTGCAGTCCCGGCAGTTCGATCTGCGCGGAGAGCGCGCCGTTCTGGATGGTTATGTTTCCCGCGGGGCTGATGACATCCCCGTGGTTCCATACGGTCAGGTTAAACAGCCGCCTGGGATCCGCGGAGATTCCCCCCAGCAGCCCCGTATCCCGAAGCGATGTATCCAAATAGACCGTCACCGAGGATACGGCCGGCCGCAGCCGCAGGGTGGTTTCCCAACCGTTGGCGCCTGGGAGCATGGATCTGTTGGACCACTCCCGGTTCAGCAGCGCCGGAATAGAGGTGTCAAGCGCCCGGGTCAGCGCGTCCAGGTCCGCCAGGGGCGCCTCGAAAAGCACCAGGTGCTGGCCCGGCGGGAAAATCACCAGGAACCGATCCGCTCCGGTTTCTGCCAGAGAACCCTGCCGGATATCCCGGTAAGGAGTGCCATTAACCCACCACCGCGCCCCAAACGGCGTGTGCGACTCGAAAAATACGGGGGTTTCCGCGTCAGCAGTGAGATAGAAAGCCCCGTAGGCAATGCCTTCTTCCCGACCCTGAAATAAACTTGAAAAATCCAGCACCGGCGATGCGACCTGGGCGGACTGCCAGACGGATTCAGGTCCGCCGACTCCCAGCAGCGGTACCGGACGGGTAACCGCTACGCCCCCCAGCGGAGACATAAAATCCCGCTGCCCCAGCACCGTTGCACCTTCCGCGGCCGCGCGGATAATGCCACCCGGAACATCCGCCGGAAAAGGTCCACAGACAAACCAGTTCTGCGGAAACCCGCGTTCCAGGATGGCGGCAATCGGTTCGGCGTACCGGGCGGTCTGGTCGGTGGTGGCAACCGGCGGCTGGGCCCATGCGGCCAAGGACATCAGGACCGGCAGGAATGCGACCCACCGCGTCTGACACGCAGCCCCAACCGATTCGCGCGATACAGGGAGATGTTTTGCACCCATGGAATTCATTGTGCGGCAACCCGCCCTGAAGGGTCAACCCGTTCCTGGAGCTTCAGCGGATCAGGGAAAAGGCAGCCTCCGCTCGGGAAAGGGTTCCTGCCAGGGGGTCACCCGCCAGGCGCATTCGGCGGCAGGTCCGGGGCGGCGGGGCAAAATGATCCGCCATAACAGTTCCGTCCATGCCGGTTCCGGCTGGGACGGCTCCAGGCGGTAACCGGTCCACGGGCGCCTGCCCTGTATTCCCGATACCGTCAGTATCCCCCCCTGCGAAGTATAGCCCGTCACCTTCACGCTGTCCCGGTCCGCGCGGTCCAGTTCCACCCAGGCCAGCGCGTACGCTGTTCTCCCGGGACCGTACGGAGGCGGACACCGCAATGCTTCCGCCAGCCGCACCGGCGCGAACCCCACCCGCATGACATCCGGGAATACCGCAAGAACTGCTGACTCCGGTTCCTGCGCGGCGGCGGCCCTCCCCTGGATCAGCAGCCGGTGGGCCCGCACCCAGTCCAGGGCGATCCAGCTGTGCCACGCCATCAGCGCGAGGCAAACCGCCGTACTGACAGCCACGGTCCGCGTCCGGAACCGGGGATGTTCCAGTTGCGCCCGGAAGCCCAGCGCCGCGGCCATGCCCAGCAGTCCGGTCGGGATCAGGTACGCCGCCCCGCCCTCAAACGTACGGAAATCAACCCTGACCCCAGCGGCCATGGCAAGAGGAAACGTGACGAGAATTACACGGGCGGCTGCCCGGCCGGCGTACCGCCGGGCCAGCAGGGCCAGGCCGATACACACCAGCAGGGACCATACCGCATGCAAAACCGGAAAACGGTCAAACAGGCGAATGGCATTCTCCGACAACCCAAACGGCCACCCGGCCAGCAGCCAGGCGCGGCTGCCGTGAAGCAGGCCGTACAGGGCCGCCGGATCCCGTGAGCATTCGTAGAGTCCGCCGCAAAGCACCGCCACCAGCGCGGGTAGCGT
>JAKOTZ010000034.1 GCA_029776995.1 Candidatus Hydrogenedentota bacterium | reverse complement strand
GGGAAGGGGGAGTGTGAACCAGAACCACGTTTATGTCCGATAATACCTATTATCAGACGTTACAGTCCCATTATGGGAACCTTGCGTGTGGAGCGTGTATGATGTGGACGGATGAGCAACCGGCCCGGTCAGCGGCCGGCGCAACACGAAAGGAAACGAGCCATGACTGATTACACCGAGATCCTGGAGACCATCCTCAGCCGCGCTATCGTCGACGGCGTGACGGAAGTGATTGACGGCCAGCACCAGTTGGTACTGGCCAATCGAAGCGCTTGGCTGTACGAGGACGGCTGGTTGGTCCACCGCGTGGACTTGGACGCGGACATGCTCGGCGAGCAAGACGTGGCATTCATGCGCCCGGTTGGATTCCAGTAAACGTTTACCTCTGGGGCGGATTTTTCTGGGGCGTCCCTCGTACGTAGGCAAAATTTTCCACCCTGGGAAGGACCCGCGTGGTTTTCGTCGGTTTTTGTCGGTTTGTGTCGGTTTCAGCGGCCCCGTTCCAGCCGGATCCCGGACTACCCGATCGATTCTGAGACCCGTAGAGACACGCGAGCAAGCCGGGTAGTATGAAGATATTACCCCAGGCAAAATCTCTTCACTGCGAGCCTCAGGACGCGCGAGCGAGGGGTATGGGGATTTCGTGGTCCAGGGGCGCGTTTACCCGCGCGGGGCGGGTTTGTGGACCGCCCGCGCGGATGACTACCACCGGCTGGATGACTACCCGGGTAGTATGGGAATACCATCCGAGGCAAAATCTCTTCACTACGGGCCTCAGAATGCGCGAGAGGGGGGGGGTAGTACTTCCATACTATCCACCCCCCTGAATGGTCTCTACGGGCCTCAGAATGCGCGAGACGGGGTACTCCCGCGCGGGCGCGGTTTGTGGACGCGCCGCGCGGCGGGGGGAAGTAGAGAAAAGTTTTCCGATTTCCACGGTTGCTGTGTGTGCTGCCGGCGCGCGGCGCTTCAACGCCCGCGCGCTGGCGTGGTCCCAGCCGGCCAGGGTACTCCCGCGCGGGCGCTGCCTCAAGCAGCGCGCCCCGCGCG
>JAKOTZ010000020.1 GCA_029776995.1 Candidatus Hydrogenedentota bacterium | reverse complement strand
GAGTGGATGGAATGGACAGTAACAAGGTGCTGATCGGGTTCTTTGTGGGGGTGGTGATCCTGCTGGCCGCGCCGGTAGCAGTCAAACAGATCCGAGACCGCCAGGGAGGCGCCGCGCCTCAGGCCGCGGGCGGGGCCACCGCGGCGACGGCCGCTTCCGCGTCCGGAGGACCCACGCTGCCGCCGGACGCGCCGCCCGGCGTGCTGGACCCGCCCCTCCTGAATGAGGCCAACCTGGTCAATACCTCCTGGCAGGCCAAGGTGGACAACTACGTGCTGAAAATCACCCTGGCGCCGAGCAATATCGTACTGGTAACCAATCCCATGCTGAAGACCCTGATCGGGATGGATGTGATTCAGGGCAGCTGGCGCGTGCAGGGCGATCGAGTATACATTTCTTTCGTGCTGAGCGGGAACCAGTACGACCTGTCGCTGAAAATCGGGGGCAACAACCTGTATTTCATCAAGTCCAACGGGAAAATCAGCCAGGTTCAGCGCGCCATGTAACCCCCGGCGCGAAGGTTAGAAATTTCCCCGGCCTTCGATCGCGCGCAGGAGGGTGGCTTCGTCTGCGTATTCAAGCCCGCTGCCAATGGGCACGCCATGGGCGATGCGGGTAACGCGGACGCCGAGGGGAGCGATGAGCCGGGACAGGTAGTGGGCGGTGGTTTCCCCTTCCGTTGTGGCGTTGGTGGCCAGGATCACTTCTCGGATCGCGCCTTCTTTCAGGCGATTCAGCAGCAGGTCAATCCGCAACTCTTCCGGACCAATATGCTCCAGCGGATTAATCGCGCCATGGAGCACGTGGTACAGCCCCCGATAAATCCCGCTGCGCTCGATGGCCATGGCGCCGGCCGGCTTCTCCACGACGCAGATGATACCGTGATCCCGCCGGGGATCCGAACAGATCCGACAGGGGTCGCTGTCGCTGAGGTTGCGGCAGGTGCCGCAGTGGCATACGGCTCTCCGGGCTTCCTGAAGGGCGGCAGCCAGTTCCTCCGCGGCGTCCTGCGGCGCGGCCAGCAGATGCAAGGCGTACCGTTCCGCGGTTTTACCGCCCACCCCGGGAAGCCGGCGGAAGGCATCCACGAGGCGCTGCAGATGGGGGGATCCCAGGATCATGGCCGGGCCGCGCGCGCCGGGTTATTCCGTTCCGCCTCAAGGATCGCGCGCTGCTGTTCCCATTCCCGCAGCGCGGCCTCCCGGCTGAACACATCCATGCGGTCCAGGAAAACGATGCCGTCAAGGTGGTCATATTCGTGCTGGATAATGCGGGCGGCGAACCCTTCGGCTTCCAGCTCGAAGGGGCGCCCTTTGGGATCCAGCGCCCGGACGTGGACACGCTGGGCGCGGGTTACCGGGCCAAACAGTCCCGGCAGGCTCAGGCAGCCCTCATCGCCGGTCTGTTCGCCGTCCATGGCCAGGATTTCAGGGTTTACGAAAACCAGCGGCTCTCCGTCGGGCTCGCGCATGACGAACATCCGCCATGCCCGCCCGATCTGCGGCGCGGCCAGGCCCACGCCCTCCATGTGTTCCATGGTCTCCAGCATGCGGCGCGCGAACATCTGCAGGCGCAGGCCAAAGCGAGTCTCGGGAACGGGGTCAGCCCGCCTGGTCAGCGGATCGTCCGGGTACAGCACAATGTTCAGAGAGGACATCAGATTTTCCCGTTTTCCTGCGGAACCTTAATAAAACAACATTATACACGCGTTAATACGCTATTGGGTAAACGCCCGATGAGCCGCCGCTATTTCAAAAGGGCAGTTAAGCGCCGGTACGGCCGTAACGCGCGCTACCGTTCGGGCGCTGGTTCCGTGTAGATGCCCCCGTGGCTGTAATGGTCGTATGGGTTCCCGTGGCCGTACCCGGAATACCCGTTCCCGTGGCCGTAGCCCTGATATTCCCCGCCCGGACCAGTGCCGGAATATATATTCCCGTGGCCATACCCCTGGTAGGAATTTCCGTTCCAGGAATTTTGGGGAACAGCCGGAACCGGCGGCTGTGGGTAGGCCGGCGAAACCGGAGGGACAGGCGGAACCGGGGGAATTGGAGGAACGGGCATGCGTCCGCTCAAGTCCGGCAGACTGCTGATTCCGCTTCCGGGCTGAACCGGGGGCTGAATCCAGGGTCCGGGAACAGGCCAGCGTCCGGACGGCGGAACGGCCGGAGGGACCGTTGTTCGGAACCTGTCCTGCCGCGTCCTGTCCGGTTCCGGGGATGCCGGCAACGCCGGAACGGCAGGGATGCTCAGCCTTTTGTTTTCATCTTCCTGAAAGTATCTGGAATCCAGCGGACCGGGCCGGACGCTGCCGATCCGGCGGTTGTTTTCGTCATAAATATCCCACCTGGGCGCGATGGAAGGGCCGGTTTCCCGGATGTGGCCGGTTCGGCGGCCGGACAGGTCGCGGAGGTCCCAGCGGGGCGCAATGCTGGAGCCGTTCCGCTGGGCTTCTCCGATCCGGCGGTTGTTCGCGTCGTAGATGTCCCACCGCTCGATGAACCCCGAAGATTTTTTCTGAATGGTGGAAGTCCGCCGGCCGGAACGGTCGTATACTTCGAACCGGCTGCCATCCCGGGGAAATGCCGGCCGGACGGTATAAGATTCATTGGGATCGAACTGGGCAACCTGAAAGCCGGCGCGTCGCGATGACAGCCCGGGCAAATCTGACGCTGCCGCCGATGCTGCCGCCAGTACGGCCAGCGCCCCCCAAACCGCCACCCGCCGGACGCAGAGCCATCCGCTGTTGCGCGTAAAAATGCCTGCCATACTTTTCATAACCATCCCCCTGTTGTCCACAAACAATTATACCCGCTGTGACGGAAAAATACAACCGCCCAGGTTTTGGCAACGGCCGTGAAATCGGGGAAGGGGATCAAGTTTCGTTTCGCGTTGCCGATAGAAGGTACACTGATAACAGAGGATAACGGAATGAACCTGTCTGCCCAGCAGACGCTGGAATCCTACATCATCGTGCTGGCCGCCCTTTGCGGCGGGCTGGCGACCTGGCTGGTATCCGGGTGGCTGGTCCGCTGGGTGGCGAAGGGGATATCGGGCCGGAACGCAGCCCGAAAACAGGCGCCGCCTGATGCCGCGGCATCATCAGGAAATGGGGCAGACACCGGGAACGGGACGGAGCGCCGTGAACAGCCCGCGTCATCCTGAAGGTGACCGGCGCGGCATCCCCGCGGGCCAACCCACTTCCGCAAGGCCCTGGCTGGGAATCTACTTTTCCTGCTGCCGGGTGTATGCCCGAATCTTCCTGAACCCGAACCGGGATACGTTTACGGCCCATTGCCCCCGGTGCGCCCGGCCGCTGCGGATCCGGATCACGCCGGACGGATGCACGGACCGGTTCTGGATAGCCGAATAACAGGATTGCTTACTCGATGCAGGACAGGGGAATCCGCCATACCCGTATTTTTTCGCGGTTCCAGGTGTAGGAAATGGCAATCCCGTCCTCCGTCCGGATGATGGCCGGGTAGGAATACTCGCTGTCCAGGTTGCAGTCATTTTCGAGGTGGGCCAGCAGTTTCCAGGTGTTGCCGTTATCCGCGGATACGGCCAGGGAGAGCGGGGTGCGCGGCCCCCATTGGATGTTGACGGGGTTGAGCACTAACAGGACCCTGCCGTCTTCCAGCCGGAGGGCGTCAATCCCGCTGTTGTTATTGGGCAGTCCCGCCGGGATCATGGGGGTCCAGGTCTGGCCGTAATCGGTGGAAGTGGATTTCCAGATCTGCTTCGCACCGGTGCGGACCAGGGCAGTCACCTGGCCGGGCTCGGATTCCCAGAAGGTCGGCTGAATGGCTCCCCCGACCCGACGGGGTATAGACGGGTCTTTCGGGAAGTTTTCGGTGCGGGTCCAGGTGCGGCCGCCGTCGGTGGATCGGTCCGCGAAGCATTCCCATCCGCCTTTTTCGGTGGAAGCGGGGGCGAGCCAGGCGCCGTCGGAAAGGACAATCGGTTTGTTTTTCACCGGGCCCCGCCCACCCACGTCTCCGGGAACCAATTCCTCCGGCTCGGTCCATGTTTTGCCGTCATCCCGGGAGATTCGCCGCCAAGTGGACCACACCTTGGGATCAAGCCCCACCTTAAAGAACAGGTGAATATCGCCCGTGGCGGGATCCGTGAACAGCACAGGGTTCCAGTGGGCCATTTCTTTGGCCCGGGCGATTTTTTCGGGGGGTGTCCAGCCCGACGCGGTGCGGCGGGACAGCCAGATGGAGACGTCGGGATTTTTTTCCCGCGTGCCGCCGAACCAGGCCGCCAGCAGGTCTCCGCTCCGGGTCTGGGTGACCGTAGACGCGTGGCATTGGCGGAAAGGCCGTTCGTCCCCGAAAACGAACTCCACGGTTCCACCCTGTTCAAGCACGCGTTTCTCAAAATCCGGCGCGTCCACGACCGAGCTTGAATCCAGGTTCGCGAAATCGCCGACCCGAAATGCCTGGCAGGTCTGCGGGGACAGCGGACAGGGCTTATGGTTCAGCGCCGGGTTTCCGGCGCAGCAGGAAATCAGCAGCCATCCGCACACAGCAAGGGCTGTTATCCATACGGGACGCATGTTATCTTCTCCTTCTGTTCAGGGATTATCTTTCCGCGCCGGCGCGGACCAGCGCCATCTGCAGCGATTCAGGCACGGCGCTACCTATAATAAGCCGTTTACCGCCGTCCAGTTCCAGCAGGACGCCCCGGTTTCCCGAGGTGTTGAGGTAGGCGCACCGGTGCCCTTCAAACCGGCCCCAGCGGATACCCCACCCGCCAGCATCCCGCAGCGGCCTGTAGGTTACGGCGCGACTGTTCACTATCGTATCCAGGGGAACCCTCTTCCGGTAGTAGGGAAACCAGCGGCCGAAAGTAACCCGGACTTCATGATGGTCGACCTCGGTGGTCATGCGGAACAGGTTGGCCATGACCATGAGGATTACCGCCCAGAACAGCGCCCAGCCCGCCAACGCGCCGGCGGACGAGGTGGCTTCCCCGGCGAGGGTAATCAGCTGGCCTGCCGCGGCTCCTCCCATCGCCGTCAGGCTCAGCACGTCCACCCATACGCCGAAGCCCTGCTCTTCACGGAATCGGACCTGTTCCATAGCTGTCCCCTGTTCCTGATGTACAGAAGATACGATACAACAGCCTGTGCACCGAATTACAGGAGGAGGTCAATATAAAAAAGCCGTTGGGCGCCGTGCTATAATCGCCGTCGCTTCAACCATTCACAACCCCGATGAAAGGAGTGGAATATGCGTCTCAAGGATAAAGTGGTGATTATTACCGGCGCGGGCATGGGCATGGGCCGGGAAGCGGCGGTGCTGTTCGCGGAGCACGGCGCGAAACTGGGGCTTTTCGATATCAATGAGGCGGCCGTGCGGGAAACGGCCGATCTGGTGGATAAAGCCGGCGGAGAATCGGTGGTCACGGTGGGAGACGTGTCCAAAGAAGCCGACGTTAAACGCTGCGTGGAGGAAACGGCGGCCCGTTTCGGCAAGCTCGATGTGCTCTACGCCAACGCGGGGGTGCTGAACAAAACGATCGACAAGTCCGTCATCGAGACCACCGAGGAGAACTGGGACCGCATCCAGGCGATTAACCTGAAAGGCGCTTTTTTCCTGACCAAACACGGGATCCCCTGGCTGATCAAGAACGGTGGCGGATCGGTCATTCTGGTGGGATCCATCTCGGCGCTGGCGGGTTTCACGCTGGCCCAGGATTCCTACACCTGCGCGAAAGGCGCGCTGATTTCCCTGACCAAGTCGCTGGCGGTGCAGTTCGGGCCGATGGGCATCCGGACCAATATTATCCACCCCGGCATGATTGACACCCCCCTGCAGGCGCCGTACCTGAACGAAGACCGCAAAAAAGCCATCGCGGCAGAGATTCCCATGCGCCGGCTGGGAACAGCCCGGGATATCGCCTATGCCGCGCTGTATCTGGCGTCTGATGAGTCGACGTTCTGCAACGGCGCGGAACTGGTGGTGGACGGCGGCTTCTACGCGATGTAATGCCCGGTTTTGGAACGGCTGTCCGCGCGCGGCGGGATTTCCTGCCGCGCTTTTCTTTTATGGTTCCGGGAAGGGATACTGGCCGAAAGGCCGGGCGTGGTGGCCGTCATAAAAAGCCACCAGTTTGGTTACGGCGTCCGGATCCAGGCGCTGTACCTTGCCCAGGGTCAGCGCCGCGTGCACGATTTTGGCGGTATGTTCCACCTTGTCCATTTTCATGGCCGCGTCGATGGGATCCATGCCCACCGTGACGGCTCCGTGGCGGTCCAGCAGCAGCGCGTCGTAGCGGCCAATCCAGGGGCGGACCACATTTGCGCCCTCCGAGCTGCCGGGCGTGGCGTACCCCGCGGTCGGTATGGCCATCAGTCCCATGATCACCTCAGGCACCACGGGCGCCGTAAGGGTTACCCCGGCGATGGTCAGCGCGGTGGCTACCGGCGGGTGGGCGTGCACCACGGCGATGATATCGGCCCGTTCTTCATACGCGGCCAGGTGAGTGAGTATCTCGGAAGTAGGGTTTCGTGTCCCGCTGACCTTGTTGCCGGCCGCGTCCACGATCACCAGGTCCCTGGGCGCCATAAATCCTTTTGAAATGCTCCCTGGCGTGCACAGAAACCGGTCGGGCGCGAGGCGGACGCTCAGGTTCCCGTCGGTGGCGGCCACGAGCCCCAGGTCGTACAGCATGCGTCCCGCTTCACAGATCTGTTCGCGGGCCAGCCGTTCGCTGGCGTGGCAGGCGATGTCCTGGTTCATGGTTGGATTCCGTAGCGTGTCAGGGGTTGGGGGGCCGTCTGCCCGGCTGCAGCGCCAGCCATACGATCAGGGCCACGGCAAATGCGATGCCGGCATGCATGGCCAGGCTCCGCGCGTGCATCCAGGACCACCCCGCGGTCAGCAGCACCCGGAGCGACTGCCAGGGGGCATAAGAAACCACCGACTCGCTGACCACCTTGCCGTCCGGCCCTTCCATGACCGCCTTGACCCGGAGCAGCGGAATCCAGCACGTCGCCAGAAGGATTACCACCCAGTTGATCCAGAAAGCCGGCCGTGCCAGCACGATTGCCAGGCGACGCGCCCAGCCGGCCCGAGGTTCGGTCGGCGCGCCGGACGGCTCCGCGGCGGGCGGGACATCAGATCCGGGTTCCGGCATGGTCCGCAAGCCTCAGTAAACCGGAACGCACCAGTGGCGGTACCGTTCCACCTTGCCCTGCACGACGTTGAAGTACAGTTCCTGCAGCCGGCGGGTCACGGGTCCCGGCTGGCCGTTGCCGATGATCCTTCGGTCCACCGAACGCACCGGAGCCACCTGCGCCCCCGTGCCGCAGAAGAAAATTTCATCGCACACGTACAGTTCGGTGCGGGCGATATCCCGTTCGACCACCTTCAGTCCAAGCACGTCCCGGGCCAGTTCCATAACGGTGTTCCGGGTAATGCCCACCAGGATGTCCGCGTTGGGCGGCGTGGTAACCAGCGTGTCGCCGTACACGATGAAAATGTTCATCGCGCTGCCTTCGGCGACGGTGCCGTTTTCCCGCAAAAAGATCGCCTCATGGAAGCCGGCCTGTTTGGCTTCAGCGGCGGCCAGGGACGAGTTGATGTAGCTGCCGGTCGATTTCACCCGGCTGGGGATCGCGTTATCAGACAGGCGCCGCCAGGAGGATACCGCGACATCCAGCCCGTTTTCGATGTCACAGTAATCTCCCAGCCGGATCACGTAACAGCAGAAACTGCTCTGCACGCCCAC
Organism: Candidatus Hydrogenedentota bacterium; assembly: GCA_029776995.1. Classification (GTDB taxonomy): domain Bacteria; phylum Hydrogenedentota; class Hydrogenedentia; order Hydrogenedentales; family CAITNO01; genus JAGPFE01. The sequence goes on along the minus strand of JAKOTZ010000020.1, from coordinate 4,745 downwards.
CACCGTGGGGCCCAGCGAGCATTCGGATTTGTAGATGATCGGGCGGATGTATACGCCCTCCCGGAACCCGCTGCGCCGCACGACCTCCAGGCAGATGTTTTCAATATCTGCGGGCGTTTCAGGGATATCCATGCACAGCAGACGCGCGTTGCGGGCCATGCGGTCCACGTGCTCTTTCAGCCGGAACACCAGGATATTGTCTTCTTCCCGGCTGTAATATCCGCGGATGCCTTCGAAAAGCCCGGTGCCGTAGTTGAAGGCATGGGTCATGATGCTGATTTTCGCTTCTTCAACAGGAATATATTGTCCCTCGAAGTAGACTGTTTTTCCGGGATACATTGTTTTGCTCATGGCCGGTTTCCTTATTGCCTGCCGCCGGGACAATACAGCTGACCGCAGGCCGCGCTGATCCCCCGACAGGCATTAGTATCCCCCTTTTTCCCGGTTCGGCGCAAACCGGACGAATCCAGCCGGCGCCTTACGCTTCCTGCCGTCCCTGTGGCAGTCCGATGCCCAGCGCGCCGCACAGGGCCAGCATGCGCCGGTGCGCCTCAAAAGGGATTTCCGGCAGCGCATCCGGCGCGAAAAAAGCCACCTCGGATGCGTCGCTGCCCGGCGCCGGAGAACCCGACCACCGCAGCACCGCGCAGCCGAAAACAATCACCGGCCCCGACAGGGCGTTGCTCCCTCCGGCGGATCCGAACAGCCGGACGGTTTCGGCCTGCAGGCCGGGCTCTTCCAGCAAGTCCCGGGCGGCGCACTCGTCGGCGGTGTCTCCCGGTTCCATGAACCCCCCGGGCAGGGTCCATCGGCCGAAACAGGGTTCCACCGCGCGTCGCACCAGCAACAGGCGGCCTTCCGGGTTCCGCACGATGGCGCAGCTGGCCGGCGCGGGATTGTCATAAAAAAATCGGCGGCATCTGCCGCAGTACGGGCGTTCCCGTTCCCCTTCCCACTGCCAGGTCAGGGGCGATCCGCAGGTGCGGCAGTAATTCCAGGCCAGGGGTTCCGGCGGATGCCAGGTCATGTCTGTTCCTCATGGCTGCATGCTTACCATACACCAGGCCGGGCGCCTGCGGCAATGCGGAGCTATCCGCGATCGGCCCCGTCCGGGCATGGGAAGAACCGGCAAACGCGGTCTGACAGGCGTGTCTTTTGCCGCGGGGATGGGGAAACGGGTATCCTAAACCCGCCGCGCGGATTGGATCGGGCAGGAGCATATCGCGTTGGAAAGGGCTTCCCGCGAAACGGTGTGAGGGGGCTCTGTTAACCGTCAGGATACGGAAGGCGTTAGATCAGATGGCGCATGGTGCCGAAAACAGGTCCGGATGGTCCGAAATGGACGACAATGCCCTGGTTGAGGCGGTCCGGTCGGGCCGGATGGACGCTTTTGACGAGATCGTGCGCCGGTACCAGGGGCGGATTTATGCCGCCGCCTACCGTATAGTCGGAAACCGCGAGGATGCGCTGGACGTGACCCAGGACGCGCTGGTCAAGGTATACCAGAAACTCGACACGTGGGCTCCCACCGGAACCTTCAGTTCCTGGGTGATGCGGCTGGCCACCAACCAGGCCATCGACCGGGTGCGGCAGAAAAAGCGCCGCCCCCAGGAGTCCCTCGACGAGCGGATCGATTACACCGGCGACGGCGCGTTGCCATCGGCGCCCCCGACCGACGCGGGCGCCCGGGCCGCTGAAATCGAGGGACGCGTTCGGAAGGCCCTGGAAAAGTTATCCCCCATGCAGCGCATGGTGTTCGAACTGAGACATTTCGAAGGATTGTCCCTGGCGGAGATCGCCGGAGAGCTGAAATGTTCCCTTGGCAGCGTCAAGGTGCATCTCTTCCGCGCGCTCAAAAAACTGCGCGAAGAGCTGCGGGACCTGGCGCCGGAATGGGCGGATGACGAGGATAACCTGACATGTTCCGACGATGGATAAATACGCGCCTGATCCGGACGGCAATCGTGTCTTTCTATGAGCCGGTGCCGGAACGGGACCGGGAACGGCTGGCGCGGGCGGTGCGGCGCGATCCGGCGCTGCGGCGGGAAATTGCCGAGTTGCGCGGCGTGCGGCGGAATATCCGGCTGGAATCCCCCGAGCTCGACGTAGACCTTACCGCCGCGGTGCGGGCCAGAATCGGGATGGCCCGCGTGCAGCCTGAAACAGAGCCTGGCCGCCGCTGGGTCGGCATGGCTGGATGGCGGCCCGTTTTTTACGGCGCGGCGGTTGCGGCAGCGGCTATCCTGGTTGCTCTGCCGGCTTTTTGGGATGGGACTACGGATCGTGTCGCGTCGCGGTCCGCCGCGCGGACGGAGCCGATTGTATCCGCGGCCGCCGCCGAGTCGCCGGTTGCCGGCGCGATTGCCCAGGCGTGTCGGCTGGTGGAGAACGGGGATCTGTTCAGCGCGCGGCAGATGCTCACCGATACCGTGGCGCGGTACCCGGATGATGCCGATACGGGCGAGGCGCTGGCCATGCTGGCCGACCTGGAGTTCAGCGAATTCCATTGGTTTGACCGGGCTGAAGAATATTACGAACTGCTGCGCATGCGGTATCCGGAGGTGTTCATGAAGACCCGGCATGCCGCGGAGCGCTATGCCCTGCTGGCGGAATCCTCGCCCATGCACTACGAGCCCCTCTATACGCTGGTCAACGCGCGCAAGAGCGGGGACAGCATGGCTGCTCTGGAACGGCTGATGGCCCGGTATCCGGATTCGCAGATTTCCCGGGAGGCCATGCGCGCCCTGACGGCATTCCACGTGGACGGTTCGGCTTCCACGGCGGATGATGTGATTGCGGCGCTGCAGCGCGCGCGGGCCCGGTGCGCGGATCCCCTGGCGGCCGCGCAGTTCGACCTGGCGCTGGGCAACCTGTACCGGGACCGCATGAATGACCCCGAACGCGCGGCCCGCTATTTCAGCGCCGCGGCAGCCTGCGGGCAGGAATACGTGGCGCGTCCCGCGCGGGAAGCCCTGGCCACCCTCCGGTACCCGTCCCGGTAAGCCCCGCGTGGTTTTTCAGGAAAATTCCAGGGCCCCGGTGCGGCGCGCGGCCCGGACTGTGGTAGGATTTTTTACTGTATAACAACAGGCGCGGAGGCGACAGATTGTGACCGGGATGAACGGTTTCCTTGAATTCGCGGTCAGCAAAGGCTTTGTGGAACGCGGCCTGGCTGAACGGGTCCGGATCGAATCCGAAAAATCCGGAGAATCCTGCGTGGACGCCCTTTGTCGGGTGGCCAGGCTTTCTCCCGCGGATGTCTACCGCGCCCTGGCCGAGTACTGTGAAATGCCGTTCGTGCTGCTGTCTCAGCGCCAGATTGACCCGGCCGTTGCCGCCCGCGCGCCGGCGCGTTTTGCCACCCACTACGGGTTTGTTCCGGTGGAGGAGAAAGGCGGCGCGCTGGTCATCGCGATCAGCGATCCCATGAATCACCAGTTGCTGGATGATATCCGGCTGGTGTTGCGCAGGCGGGTCGAAGCGGTAGTGACCACCCCCCAGGAAATCGCGCGGGCGATCAAGGAACTCTACGGTGTAGGCGCGGACACCGTAGAGAAAATTTTGATCAGTTCCGAGCACGGAGAAACGCCGTTTGTCCTGGAACAGGGGCCCGTAAGCGCGGATCTCGGGGATGAATCGATTGATCCGTCCATCATCAAATTCGTCAATGAGCTGATCCTGGAGGCGATCCAGTCCGATACCACGGACATCCACATTGAACCGTTTGAGGATTCCCTGCGGGTGCGCTACCGCATCGACGGAATCCTCCACCAGGCGCCGACTCCGCCGTCCATCCGCGGGTTCCACAGCGCGATTGTTTCCCGCATCAAAATTATGGCGAACCTCAACATCGCGGAAAAACGGCTGCCCCAGGACGGCAAGATCCTGGCGTCTTTCGGAGACCGCCAGTACGATCTGCGTGTTTCCGTGCTGCCGACGCCTCACGGCGAAACTGTGAACATCCGCATCCTGAGCCGTTCCTCGATGGCCCTGAGCCTGGACCAGCTGGGATTTCTGCCCGAGGACCTGGAGCAGTTTAACCGTTACATTTCAAAGCCCCACGGCATCATCCTGGTGACCGGCCCGACGGGCAGCGGGAAAACCACCACGCTCTACGCGGCGCTGGCCAAACTGAACCAGGTGGACCGGAAAATCATCACCATCGAGGATCCCATCGAATATCAGCTCGCCGGCGTGACCCAGATGCAGGTGCAGCCTAAAATCGGGTTCGATTTCGCCATGGGCCTGCGGTCCATGCTGCGGCACGACCCCGATATCATGCTCGTGGGTGAAATCCGGGATCCGGAAACCGCCGAAATGGCCATCCGTTCCAGCCTGACGGGCCACCTGGTGCTGAGCACGCTCCACACCAATGATTCCGCCGGCGCGGTAACCCGGCTGATTGACATGGGCATTGAGCCCTTCCTGATTTCCAGCACCATGATTGTTTCTATCGCCCAGCGCCTGGTGCGCCGGGTCTGCGTCCACTGCGCCGAACCGGCGGATCCGGATCCACAGCTGATCCGATGGGAATTCGGCGTGGAGCCGGGCCAGTACGGCGAAGCGCAGTTCCGCAAAGGACGGGGATGCGACCATTGCCGGTTCACGGGATACCGGGGACGGCTTGCCATTTACGAAATGATGCCGTTCACGGATACCATTAAAGATATGACCGTGAAACGGGCCAACGCGCTGGAAATCAAACGCCAGGCGCTCCGGGAAGGCATGAAAACCCTGCGGCACTC
>JAKOTZ010000019.1 GCA_029776995.1 Candidatus Hydrogenedentota bacterium | reverse complement strand
ACTCCCACCACCATAAACAGCACATAGCGCGCGGCGAGCGTGTGACGCGAACGCCCGCGACGCGGGAGTAGCTCAGTTGGTAGAGCGTCAGCCTTCCAAGCTGAGGGTCGCGAGTTCGAGCCTCGTCTCCCGCTCCATATGCCGGAAACCACCCTCTAGGGGGTTGGGCCCGCGTAGCTCAGTAGGTAGAGCACTTCCATGGTAAGGAAGGGGTCACCAGTTCGAATCTGGTCGTGGGCTCCAGTTTTTTGGAAACAGTCAGTGAATGCAAGATCGCGGCGGCCGTGACACGGCGGCGCGGGGCGTGTGTAACAACGAAGGAAGGAAGACGAAACCATGGCGAAAGAAAAATTCGAACGAACCAAACCGCATGTGAACGTGGGAACCATCGGCCACGTGGACCACGGCAAAACTACCCTGACCAGCGCGATCACCAAGGCGCTGAGCAAACGGGGCAAGGCCAAGGCCATCGAATTCGATCAGATCGACAAGGCCCCGGAAGAAAAAGAACGCGGCATTACGATCTCGATCGCGCACGTGGAATACGAGTTTGACAACCGTCACTACGCCCACGTGGACTGCCCGGGCCACGCGGACTACATCAAAAACATGATCACCGGCGCGGCCCAGATGGACGGCGCGATCCTGGTGGTGGCCGCCGATGACGGTCCCATGGCCCAGACCCGCGAGCACATCCTGCTGGCCCGCCAGGTGAACGTGCCCGCCATCGTCGTGTGGATGAACAAAGTGGACATGGTGGACGACTCGGAACTGCTGGACCTGGTGGAACTGGACATCCGGGAACTGCTGAACAAATACAATTTCCCGGGCGACGACACCCCCATTATCCGCGGTTCCGCGCTGAAAGCCATGCAGGGCGATCCCGAACATGAAGAGAAAGTCATCGAGCTGATCAAAGCGGTAGACGAATTTATTCCCACGCCGGCGCGCCCGCTGGACAAACCGTTCCTGATGCCGATCGAGGACGTATTTACCATCACCGGCCGCGGCACGGTGGTTACCGGCCGTATCGAACAGGGTATCGTGCGCGTCGGCGATAAGGTGGAAGTGGTCGGTTTCCGGGCTGAGCCCCTTGAAACCACCGTCACGGGCGTCGAAATGTTCCGCAAACTGCTGGACGAAGGCCAGGCGGGCGACAACGTCGGGCTGCTGCTTCGCGGCGTGGACCGGAAAGACGTGGAACGCGGTATGGTGGTGGCCAAGCCGAAGTCCATTACGCCCCACACCAAGTTCGAGTGCGAAGTGTACGTGCTGACCAAGGAAGAGGGCGGCCGTCACAAGCCCTTCTTCAATGGGTATCGCCCGCAGTTCTACTTCCGCACCACCGACGTGACCGGAACGCTGAACCTGCCCGAAGGCGTGGAAATGGTCATGCCCGGCGACAACATCAAGATGACGGTCGAACTGATTACGCCGATTGCCATGAACGAACAGCTGCGTTTCGCTATCCGCGAAGGCGGCCGTACGGTCGGCGCGAGCGTGGTTTCCAAGATTCTCGAGTGATCCAAGCCGGACAGCCCGCATGAGGCGGGCGCTGCCGAAACCATATATCGGCAGGGGTGTAGCACAATGGCTAGTGCAGCGGCCTCCAAAGCCGAAGGTTGGGGGTTCGAGTCCCTCCACCCCTGCCACTTTTGATATTAGAGCGCGGTGAAGCGCGCGGGAAGCGAGTGTGTTATGGCCAAAGCGGGTGTTGTCGAACACAGTGAAACGCCGGGGCTGATTCAGCGGATCCGGGCATTTTTCGACGATGTCATGGTCGAGCTGAAAAAAGTCACGTGGCCTACCAGGGATGACCTGTTAGCATCCACCAAGGTCACCCTGGTGCTTATTGCCATCCTGGCCGTGCTGATCTTCCTGTATGATCAGATTCTGGGGTGGGTCATTCTCCAGATTTTGCAGATTTCCACGTGGCTGTAAACCAGTTCGGATAAGCGGCGTTACATATCGTTCAGGAGCAGGCAGTGGTCCTCAAAAAACAGAAAAAAGAAATCATCGGTTCCGATGATGAACCGATGGAAATGGACAGTTCAGCCGAATTTGAACTGCGCACGCCTCCGGAAGACGGTATTCGCCGGCGGTGGTACGCCATTCATGTCCACACCGGCCAGGAGCTGTCCGTGTGCCGGAATCTCCTCAAAAAAGCGGCAGAGCTGGATAACCCTGATCTGATTACGAACGTGTTTGTGCCCATGGAGCGGGTTAACGAGGTGCGGGAAGGCAAAAAAAGGGCGGTTCAGCGCAAGTACTGCCCCGGTTATGTACTGGCCCAGCTGCCTGAAAATCCGCAGCAGTATCCTGAGCTGTGGCGCGCTATCCACGAGGTGTCCGGCGTAACCGGTTTTGTTGGATCCAGTCGGACCCGGCCTGTTCCGGCAGCGGATGCCGAGGTGGAAAGCCTGATCCAGGTCATGCGCGGCGAGAAAGAGGCGCCCCGCCCGAAAATTGATATTGAAGTCGGCGCGAAGGTCCGGATCACGGAAGGCCCGTTCGCCAATTTTGTCGGCACGGTCAGTGAAATTAACCCCGAGCGGGGTCTCGTAAAAGTGCAGGTTGAAATCTTCGAGCGCTTCACCAGCGTTGAAGTGGAATTGTGGCAGATTGAGCAACTCTGACGGAGATACGGGCATATGCCTCCCAAGAAAAAGACCCTGAAAGCTGTCGTGAAACTCCAGTGCCCCGCCGGACAGGCCAACCCGGCTCCCCCGGTAGGCCCCGCCCTGGGACAGCACGGCGTCAATATCATGGAGTTCTGCAAACAGTTTAACGAGCGGACCAAAGATCAGGCCGGGCTGATTATTCCGGTGCTGATCAGTGTTTTCGACGACCGCAGCTTTACGTTTATCGTGAAAACGCCCCCCGCCGCGGTACTGCTGAAGCGGGCCGCGCAGATCGCCAAGGCGTCCAAAGCGCCAAACCGGGAAAAGGTGGGCAAGGTTACCGACGCCCAGATCGAAGAAATCGCAAAACTGAAAATGCCCGACCTGAATGCTGCCAGCCTTGAAGCGGCCAAGAGCATGATCCGCGGGACGGCCCGCAGCATGGGGCTGGTGGTTGAAGGCTGACAGGTTTATTTCGCAAAGTAGGCAAACGCAAACCAATGTGGGAGAAGAATCATCAGGGTTCTTCGCCGGCACCACGGGAGACAAAAGATGGCCAAGAAAAGCAAACGTTACCGCGCGCTGCTCGAGAAATTCGACACCAAGAAGATTTACGATCTGAAAGAAGCTGTGGCTGCGGTCAAGGCCGGAGCAACAGCCAAATTTGTGGAATCAGTCGATCTGGCCTTTTTGCTGGGCGTTGATCCCCGGCACGCCGATCAAATGGTCCGCGGCGCGGTTTCCCTGCCGCACGGCACCGGTAAAACCATTCGGGTCGCGGTATTCTGCGCCCAGGAGGAACAGGCCAAAGCGGCCCGGGAGGCCGGCGCTGATTACGTCGGAGCCGAAGACCTGGTGGAAAAAATCCTAGGGGGGTGGACCGATTTCGACGCCACGGTGGCTACGCCTGACATGATGAAACACGTGGGCAAACTGGGTAAAGTCCTCGGACCGCGTGGACTCATGCCCAGTCCAAAGGCCGGCACGGTGACGCCGAACGTTGGGCAGGCCGTGAAAGAAATCAAGGCGGGTAAAATCGAGTTCCGCGTGGATAAAAACGCCAATATTCACGTGCCCGTCGGGAAAACCAGTTTCACGGAAGAGCAGTTGATCGAAAACGCTGAGGCCGTCATTGAGGCAATCGTGAAGGCGCGCCCCTCGGCGGTCAAAGGCACCTATCTCAAGAGTGTGTGCATCAGCAGCACCATGGGACTGGGTTTCCGGCTGGACGCGCCGGCGCTGGTATCGCGTTTCCGTGGCGCCTGATTAGGCGAGCAGATTCTGCCCCGCTCCGGCGGGGCTTTTTTTTTGATCATCGGGTATTTTTAAACCGGGTACGCAGGCTCAGCCACATCAGCATGTACAGATTACCGGCAGACAGTATGTTTCCGGGCTGGACTTTCCCTGTCCTTCACAAAAAGGCAAGTGGCCCATGCTCAACCAAGCAGTTCGTGCACGCTGCTGATGAGGTAATCAATCGCTTCTTCGGTAAGTCGGGGATGGATGGGCAGCGTAACCAGACGTTCCCCTGCCGTGTCCGCGACCGGAAACTGGCCGGGGGCGTATCCCCGTTTACGGAAGGCTGTGCTCCACGTCAGCGGGATATAGTGCGTGCCCACGCGTATGCCATATTCGTGCAGCATCCGATATACAAAATCTTCTTTGGTGACGCCGTGTTTTTCCGGCTCAAGGACAACAGGGTAGAGATGAAAAACATGCGTCCGGTCGGGGCGTACCTGCGGCAGGCGCAATCCGGGGATGCCGGACAATCCTTCCGTGTACCGCGCTGCGATCACGATACGCCTGCGGTTCATGCTGTCCAGTTTCCGGAGTTGCGTGAGGCCGACGGCAGCCTGAATATCGGTCATCCTGAAGTTGTAGCCCACGTCATCAAAATCCTGCCACCAGAAGCGTTTGCCCATGGGGAGGACGGTTTCATCCAGCGAGCAGTATTTAGTGCTCTTCCCGTAAACCCGGGTGCAGTGGGAACGGTACAGGGCTATGCGTTCGAACAGGTCCGGGTCGTTGGTGGTGATCATGCCACCTTCGCCCAGCGTAGACATGTTTTTCTGTTCGTGGAAACTGAAGCATCCGACAGCGCCCAGGCTGCCTGTTTTACGGCCCCGCCATGAAGCGCCGACCGCGTGGCACGCGTCTTCGACCACAGCCAGCCCATGCTTTTCCGCCACCTTAACAATGGCATCCATATCGCATGGCTGACCGTACAGGTGCACCGGAACAATAGCCCTGGTTTGGGGGGTGATTTTGGCTTCGATCAGTTGAGGGTTTATGTTCCACGTGTCGGGCTCCACATCCACGAAATCGATATCCGCTCCCAGTGTGGCGGCAGCCGCGGCCGTGGCAATCCACGTAAGCGGCGTGGTGATCACGCGGTCGCCGGGCTTTATCCCCAGTCCCACCATGGACAGAAAAAGCGCGGCCGTCCCATTGGTTACGCAGCGGGCGTGTTGTACGCCGCAGTAATCCGCGAATGCCTGCTCAAACTGCGCGCAGGATTCTCCGCTGGTCGGAGCGTGCCGGCGCAGGGTATCCAATACGGCCTGTTCTTCTTCCGGTCCGTAGATATTTCCGAATTGGATAACGAGATCATGTCGAATTTTTGGGGATGACATTTCCGAAAATCTCCTCAGCGGTTCTAAGGGACAGGTCCAGTCCCTCCTCCAGCGACAGCATGGGGGTAGAGAGTACTGATTGGGCCAGTGTGTTGTCCAGTGACACATCCGCCGGCCGGGGAGCCCGGTCCGGCATCGCGGATGAATCAACAGGTTGGATCAGCGTTTCTGGGTAGCCCAGGTGGCGGGCGATTCGGCAGGCCATTTCGTATCGGCTGAGCCGGGTATTTCCGGAGAGATGCAGAAAACCGCGGTATGCGTTCTCCGCCAGTTCGAGCAGTGCAGCGCCGACCGTGACCACATCCACGGGGGTCCGGATTTCATTCGACGGAAAAGGCGCGGCTTCCCCGGCCGACAGCCGGCGCAGCAGGCCCGGGAGAAAAGCATTTCCCCTTGCGATCAGCGGGATCCCCAGCACCAGAGAGAGCCGCGCGACCGCGGAATTCGGCAGCCTGGATAGCGTCAGCCGTTCCGCCTCCGCTTTGGACCGGGCATACGCGTTGACGGGCGTGGGAACATCTGTCTCAGTATACATGCCCCGTTTTCCGTCAAAAACGGTATCCGTCGAGCAGAACACCAGCCGGCAGCCGTATTCCGCGCAGTACGCCGCGATGATTTCACTCCCGGTGGCGTTTACTGTGTAGGTCTGTTCAGGATGCTGTTCGCAATAATCGATGTCCGCAAGGGCTGCCGTATGAATGACCGCGTCAGGGCGGAAAGCCTCGAAAAACGCGCGCAGGCTTGCGCTGTCGGTTATGTCAGCCACTTCAGTCCGGGATGCCGCAGCCGCTACGGCAGGATCCGGTTTCCGGATGATCGCCAGGGTTTCCCATCGGCCTTTGGCCTGCAGCAGTACGCTTCCAGCAACAAAACCACCGGCGCCCGTGATCATAAGGCGTTTCATTGCGGTTGTTACTCCATGCGATCAGCCGTGCCGGGCTGATATTAAGAGGGCTCTGAAAAGGGTTCGTTTGCCAGCGCCGCGGCGCAGCGGTCAATCCAGCGGTTGAGCGTTTCCAGGCCCAGCCCCAAAGCAAACCAGAAGGGCGCGTACACCAGTGTAATCTGTCCGCGCAGGTTTAGCGGGAGATGGCTGTAGTTCCAGATCCGCAATCCCGCGGCAGTAAAGATTTCACCGGATACATACTCGACAAGGAATATGCCCAGCATATACACGACGGCCCGGAATATCAGGGGGATTCGCCGCTATTTCAGCCAACCGGATATGGGGTATACGGCAATGCCCAGGATGCCATAATCCAGCATCATCCACGGAGACGTATGCCCGCGCATATTCCAATCGCCCCGTAACAGTCCGCCGATAGCGGTGAAAAAGACCTCCATAAGCAGGCCGAACAGCGCGAACAGCAACACACGCAGGGCCGTTCTTTTAGTCAGGCGCATAATGACCCTCCCAATCCATATCCATTTACTTATTGTCTGTCTTCGACCGGGGACAACGCAACCTTTTTCAGAAGTTCAGGGATCCCAGATTGAGGGCTTCCCCCGGAACGAGTAGTACGTCAGGCAGGCGTTTTACGGCGCCGTCGATAGAAAATTCGAGATCGTACCGGCCCGGCGGAAGCGGTGAAAACAGAACGGTCCCCTCAGAGGTGCTTACCTGTCGCGCGGGCCACCACGGCCCCTGTTGCGGATGGACCAGCATCAGGTCGACTTTCCGTTCGGCCAGCGCGGATCCATTGGCATCAGTGAACATGCAGCCCAGGGCGCTGGCCCGCGCCATAACGATGGTTCCCTCCATGCCGGCGTCCTCATCTGACGGCGCCACTTCCAGAAAATTATTGGCAAACCACTTCAGTTCCGGATCCCATGCCCGCAGATACCACGTGCGGTCCGCGGGAAAGACAATACGGCTCTGTCCCTGGGGGTTGGTCGGTTCTCCCCGGTAGGGAGGCGGGTCAAAGGCGTTGGGATGTTCCGTGACAATAGGAATCATGCCTGCCAGCGGACTTTGGTCCAGCGCGACCACCGTGATGTCGGCAATGATTTGGGGCGGTTTCGCGGCGGGAGCATTGGGCGGTGCAGGTTCCTGCGCCGGGCCGGTTGGAGGGGGCGGCTGCTGACGGGATTCATTCGGCAGGACCGGAGTGTTCGGCTGGTTGGCGGGACGGCAGAAACAGCCCGAGATAGAAAGAAAAATGACTGCCAAAGCCCAACGCGCTGCGAAAAGCCGGACTGGAAGCCACAATCCCTGACGGGACAACCGGCGGGGATCAGCTGTTTGATTCCGTGTAAAACTGGGTTTCATACAAGCGCCGGTAGAGGCCATTTCGGGCCAGCAGGGTTTCGTGGTCTCCCATTTCCGCAATACGGCCGCTGTCCAGCACCACGATACGATGGGCCCGCCGGATCGTGGACAGCCGATGGGCGATTACAATAGTGGTCCTGCCTACCATGAATCGGTCCAGGGCATCCTGAATCAGCCGCTCGCTTTCGCTGTCAAGGCTTGATGTCGCCTCATCCAGGATCAGTATGGCGGGATCTTTGATGATGGCCCGGGCGATAGCGATGCGCTGCCGCTGGCCGCCGGAAAGCGTGGCGCCCTGTTCCCCGATCACGGTGTCGTACCCGTTGGGGAGCGCCAGAATAAAGTCTTCGGCGTTGGCCGCCCGGGCCGCCTGCCGGATCTGTTCCTCGGTGAAATCCTGGCGGCCGTAGGCGATGTTTTCCCGGACCGTTCCCGCAAAAAGAAACGTATCCTGCGTGACCAGGCCGATCTGTTGCCGCAGAGAACGAAAAGTTATTTGCCGCACGTCGACACCATCCAGTGTAACAGCGCCTTCGGTCACGTCGTAAAACCGTGGAATCAGTTTGACCAGGGTTGTTTTGCCGGAACCGCTGTATCCGACAATCGCGGTCATACTGCCTTTCGGAAATTCAAGGGTGAGATCGTCCAGGACGGTGATCCCGGGGATGTAGCTGAATGAAACCCGTTCAAACCGGAGTGCTTCGCGCAGCGCGGGAACATCCTGGGCATCCTCCGCTTCCTGGATGGACGGCTCCGCGTCCACCATTTCGAAGCACCGTTCCGCGCTGGCGACACTGGTCTGAACGAGATTGTTAACGTCTGACATCTTTCGCACCGGATCCAGCATCATGCCCAGCGCGAAGTACAGCTGTACCAGGTCTCCGGCGTCCAGTATCCCCGCTTCCACCCGACGGGCGCTGAACAGCACGAATCCGGCGACGCCTAGAATCAGAATAAATTCGGTTACCGGACCGGTTGCGGCGTGAAGGCGGGCCATCTGGTAAAGGAAACGCCGCAGGCGCTCGAGCTCATCCCGCACCCGGTTAATCTGGTGCGATTCCATGGTATAGGCCTTGATGATGGCCATTCCCCGTACGGTCTCATTGACCACGGAAGTCATCGACGCGATTTTTTGAAGCGAACGCCGCACGCTCTTGCGCATTTTTTTGCCGATGTATACGAGCGCGTACAGAACCATTGGCATCACGCAGACGCCGATTATGGTCAGCTCCCAGTCAATGCGCAGGGCCACCCCCAGAAACACCATGATCTTAAATGGTTCCCGCAGGAGTTTGACAAAAACGCCTTCCAGTCCGCGGCTCACCAGGAAGATGTCATTGTTGAATCGCGCCAGGATTTCCCCGGAGGGCCGCCCTTCCACAAAATCCAGCGATTGCCTCGTCAGGTTTTCATACATTTGGCTGGCCAGGTCTGTAATGACCTTTGCCCCCACGCTGGCCGCCAGGAATTCCTGAAAAAAACGGGCCACGCCGACAAGAAAAGCGAGCGCCACCACGATTACCGCCGCCAGGGCAACCGCCCGCATCCGGTTTTCCCGCATTTTTCGGACCAGGTCCAGAAACCTGGTATCCAGATCCTGCGGAGCCCAGCCGGTGAAATTGCGTAACGCCTGGCAGTAGTTGGCGATATCGCGGGCCATGGAAATGGCCGGATCTTCATGGTGTCGGGACGTTTTATCGGGTGAATCGTTCTCTGAAGCGATTGGGACTGGCTGATAAAACGTCAGCCGGATCACGGTGCCCACGCCTACCAGCATTGCGCCGAAAGATGCGGCAATTACGACGGCCAGGATTACGGATATGACCAGCCGCCCCCGGTAAACGAACGCCATGCCCAGGAGCCGTCTATATACATCCCATGCGGACTTCCCGGGACGTTGCGCGGAAGGCATTAGTGGCAGGCCCATACCCGTGACATTGGCATCCATAAACCGACCATTTAGTGATAAAAATACGAAAAACGATTCCGAAACTCAAACCAGACCTGAATCGTTCGAATCTTAACACAGACGGAATTATTTTCTCAATGGATTCCGGAAGAATTTCCCCCATAAAAGGTATGTTTCGCGCGTTGGGTTGCCCTTAGTCGGGGTTCTGTGGGAAAATATGATCCCTGAAGAAAAATTAGAAACTTTTTGATCGGTTGCGGCATTTACCAGATATGGAGTTTTAACGAAGTGTCGTTCTGGAAACTGCAACAAAAAGACCATTCCGCGTTCCGGTCGGATTCCGCTGAAATAGCCCGGGACGTGCCGCTCTCGTCCCTTTCGGATGAAGAGCTGATGATGCTTTTTGGCAACGGGCGCCAGGAGGCGTTCGAAGAACTGGTGCGCCGGCACCACAAACCGGTGTATGGTTACATTTACCGGATGGTGCAGAACCGCCATATTGCCGAGGAGCTTACCCAGGACGTGTTCCTGGGACTGGTGCAGAATGCCCAGCGGTACACGCCCACGGCCAAATTCACGCACTACCTGTACTCCATTGCGTCCCGCCTGGTTTACCGGGAGTGGAACCAGCGCAAGCGTCGTCCTTTGCTTTTCAGCCTGTTCCGCAGCCGGACGGAAGAAGAGGATGGCGATGAGTTCGTGGACACCATAGCCGACGACCGGTCTATGGTCCGCGAAAAACTGCAACGGGAAGAAATTGTGTCGGCTATCACGGAAGCGCTGGCAAAAATTCCTCCGGTTTATCGGGAACCTTATATTTTGCATCGTTTCCAGGATCTGTCCTACGAGGAAATCGTGGAAATTCTTGGGTGTCCGCTAGGCACCGTGAAGTCACGCATATTCCGGGCTGAAAAAATGCTTCAGCCGTTGCTGGAGCCGTTTCGGGAGTACCTCAGAGAGGATTAAACGCGGGACATGTTCAAGCTGGCGCGTCACAGTAAACCGGATGTTCACCACCTTACGGAGGAGGAGGTGTTCCAGTTTGCCGAATCGCTCAGCCGGCGTAGCGCCTGTGTATCCGTGAAGTGGGCCGCCCATATCGCGTCGTGTCCCAAATGCGCCCAAAAGGTAAAGGCAGCCCGCACCACGCTTAAGATTGCGGACCTCTCCCGGGAGATTGAGCCGCCGGCTGATCTGGCGGATCGGATTATCCGGGCTGCCCGGCAGCAAATGCCGGGAAAACCGACCGTCAGCGCGCGGAAACAGCAGGCCGGTCCTCTGCTGGGCAGGTTGGTTGCGGCTTCGCTTGCGGTAGTTTGCTCGATGCTGCTGTTTTTCCCGGCCGTGCTCCGTTTGGCAGCTATTTCACCGGTTTTCGCCAACGACATATCGGCACCGGTGGTGGCCGAATCGGTTTCCGGAGATATTGGACATCACGGGATGTTGGCAGGGGCGGCGGAAGTGGACCGGTTGCGGCGTTCTATGGCGCGGGCGACTCTTCTGATCGAGGCCATGCGAAGGCAGG
>JAKOTZ010000018.1 GCA_029776995.1 Candidatus Hydrogenedentota bacterium | reverse complement strand
CATGATGTTGCAGCTTGGTGCGAAGATTCCGGTTTTCCGGCTGCCGGACACGGAAAAGGTATTGCACGGGCCGGAAGACTGCAGAAAACAGCACGGCCTGTTGGTAATGTTCATCTGCAACCATTGCCCTTACGTGAAATGGGTGCGGGAAGAATTGGCCCGTTTAGGCCGGGATTTGCAGTCCCGGGATATTGGCGTAGTGGCCATCATGTCCAATGACGTAAGCTAATACCCCGAAGACGCGCCGGAACAGATGGCCATCGAAAAAGCGACTGCCGGTTACACGTTCCCCTACCTTTACGATGAAGATCAGCAGGCCGCCATCGCATTCGGCGCGGCATGCACGCCGGATTTCTTTCTGTTTGACCGGGATCTGAAACTGTATTACCGGGGGCAGCTGGATGACTCCAGGCCCAACAGCGGGATTCCGGTAACCGGCCGGGACCTGCGGCATGCCGCGGAATCCATGCTTCGCGGTGATCCTCCGCCTGCGGTCCAGAAACCCAGCATGGGATGCAACATCAAATGGCGTCCCGGCAGTGAACCGGCCTATTACCGCCAGGCGGGCGGCGTGGCTCAGGCAAAGTGATCGAAGCCGACCCGGTCCGGCAAAGGATTGCCGTCCAGCAGCACGCTTGGTGGCCCCTCCGCGACGACCCCGATCCGGTGGAGTGGAATGCCCAGCTGTTCTGCGTGTAGACAGGCGGTTTCCCAGGCGGTAGCGTCCAGGGTAACGGCCAGTTCATAATCCTCGCCGCCGGCCAGCACGAACCGAAGAGGCTGTTCGCCCAGGGCATCACAAAAGGCGTTCAAATCAGGGTGCACCGGCAGCCATGCTGATTCCAGCCGAATGCAGACGCCGCTCTGGCGGGCGATGTGTCCCAGGTCCTGGGCCAGGCCGTCACTGATATCGATGGCGGCGTGAATGCCTGCTGTCGCGGCCAGCGCCATACCGAGTTCCAGCCGGGGCGATGGGCGCAGCGCAGCAGACAGTACGTTTTCCGGAGCGGCCAGCCCGCGTTCCAGGGCCGCGATGCCTGCCGCCGCCCTGCCGGGCCAGCCGCTGACCGCGACAATGTCGCCGGGACGGGCCGCGTCCCGGGTTAGAGGATGTTCCCGATCTGTGGCGCCGACCACCAGGATATCCAGGAAAATCCGTTCGGGGGAACGGGCTACATCGCCCCCAACCAGGGACGCGCGGGCTGCTGTTACGGCCGCGGCCATCCCTTCGCACAATTCGAGCGCGTACCCATCGGGGAGGTCCGCGGGCAGCGCCACTGATGCCAGCGCGCACAACGGTTCTCCACCCATGGCCGCAATGTCGCTCAGGGCAGCGGACATGGCCCGCCAGCCCACATGGCCCGCGCCCCAGGACCGGCGGAAATGGATATCCTCCACGGAAGCGTCTGAACTGAGCAGCAGTCTGCGCGCGTCAACGCGTAAGACCGCGCAGTCATCGCCGGGGCCCCGCTCCACGTAAGGCGCCATCCTGAGCGAACGGGTGAACGCGTCGATAAAACCGAATTCCCCCAGGCGGCGCAGTTCATTATTTCCGGTTTCATTCATGGCCGGTCATTCCAGGATATTTTCATCGGCGGCAGACGATTCCCGGTCCCCGGTTTCAATTTCACGCCATGCCCGGGGCAGCGCGCGCACGAGATCTTCCGCGGTCATGCCGCGGGGACCAATAGTGCTTTCCAGGATGTCTCCGGCAGTGGCATGGGCGAAAACGCCCACGGCGGCGGCGCGCAACGGGGACATACCCTGGGCCAGCAGCGCGCCGATGATTCCGGTCAGCACGTCTCCGGACCCGCCGCGGGCCAGGCCGGATCCGCCTCGCGGACAGCGATACACGGAGCCGTCAGGAGCGGCGACCACGGTGCCGTGTCCCTTGAGCACGACCACGCACTGCCACCGGGCCGCGTAGTGCCGGGCGGTTTCAACTCGGTCGCGCTGGATTTCTGCGACGGAGCGTCCGGTCAGCCGCGCCATTTCACCGGGATGGGGCGTCAGTATCCGCCCCGGAAGGGAAGCATCCTGAAACCCCTGGAATGGACCGGTTTCTCCCAGCGCCCACAGGGCATCCGCGTCAATGACTGTCGGCACGTTTGCATGTTTGGCCAGGTTTCGCGCGAAGGCCATAGTGCCATACTGCCGGGAGAGGCCGGGACCCAGCGCGAGGGCGTTCCGGCAGTCCAGGGCTTCCAGTACGCGCGGTATGGCCTCCGGAGAAAAGGTTTCTTCCGGCGTGGCCGGACAGGGCAGGGTCATGGTTTCAGACAGGCGCGCGGCGGCGATGTCCGCCAGCGGCCGGGGAATGGCCAGCGTAACCAGTCCCACGCCGGAACGCTGCGCCGCGCCGCACGCCAGAAAGGCGGCGCCGGTCATGCCGCGGCTTCCTGCCGCCACCAGCAGATGCCCGAACGTTCCTTTGTGGGCGTCCGCCGGCCGTGGCGGGAGCCACTCCCGCGCCAGGCTGTCCGTAAGGGTTACCGCATCCTGCATAACACTGCTCCGGTTGGCCGCTGCGGAAAAAGTTTTTCCCGCATACAGCCAAATTGTATTGTAATGAATAAGAATCGGCAAACAAGCCGGATAAGGAGACAAAAGCGATGATGACGCGGATTGGAGTAATGGTTATGGCCGTTAGCGTATGCGCGACCCTTCCCGGCGGGGCGGAAGAACCGACCTACGCGGAAAAACTGGGCTGGCCCGCGGGCGCCCGGGTGGTGATTTTCCATGTGGACGACGCCGGCATGCACCACGACGCGAATGTGGGCGCCATTGAAGCCATGGAGAAAGGCGTGGCGACCTCCGCCAGTATTATGTTTCCCTGCCCGTGGGTGCCGGAGATCGTGGCGTACGCGAAGGCCAATCCGGACAGAGACTTCGGCATGCACTGCACCCTGACGTCGGAGTGGAAAAGTTACCGGTGGGGGCCGGTGGCCGGAAAAGCGGCGGTTCCCGGACTGGTGGATGAGGAAGGATGCCTTTGGCACAGCGCCGAACAGACCGCTCAGCATGCCACGCCGGATGAAGTGGAGCGCGAACTGCGCGCCCAGCTGGACCGCGCGTTGACCATGGGGTTTACCCCGACCCATCTGGATACCCATATGGGCACGGTATATGAGACGCCGGAGTTCCTGGAACGGTATATAAAACTGGGAGCCGAAAAAGGGATTCCGGTGATGGTTCCTGGCGGACACTGTTATTTCCTGCTCAAAGAAGAGCCGCGGTTTGAAGGGCTTGTCGCGGAGCTGGGCAAAAAGGTCTGGAACCTTGGGTTGCCGGTGTTGGACGATCTGCACACCGGCTACGGCTCAAAAGGCCCGGAAGACAAAAAACGCCAGATTCTGGATTTTCTGCGGGAATGCAAACCTGGGGTAACCCAGTTCATCGTGCACTGCACCCGGCCGTCGGACAATTTTGCCCACGTGACCGGTTCGGGACCGACCCGCCTGGCAGAGCTGGAGGCCATGCTGGATCCGGAGGTTCGGAAGACGGTTGAGTCGGAAGGGATCATCCTGACCACGTGGCGGGAACTGAAAGCGCGCCGGGACCGGGTAAAATAAAAATGTCCGCAAAAAATCTTTGCGTGTGTATCGCCGGGCATGTATTCAGCATGGCAACCGTTTGTTAATATACGCTTTTCCGGTACAATTACTGGTGGTATAATCACAGCCCCGAAAACAGCGGGAGAACTGGCGGCATGCGCGTGGTCCTGATCAACCCGCCCCCTCATGAGGGAAAGCGTTTTATCCGTGAAGGGCGCTGCATGCAAAGTGTGGCTTCCTGGGCCGCCCTGTGGCCGCCGCTTACCCTCGCCCAGCTGGCCGTGCTGGCCCGGCGGGATGGGCACGACGTGCTTCTGCTCGACGGCAACACGCAACGGCAGGCAGGCTTGAAACCGCTCCTGGACGCGGTCGGCGCGTTCCGCCCGGATGTGGCGGTGCTCAGTACGGGGTTTCCGTCGCTGGAAGGGGATCACGCCGCGGCGCTGGCGATTCGTGATGCCTATCCGGGCATTCCGGTGGTGGGCCTGGGACAGTTTTTTACCCTGACCGGGACGGAAGGGTTCAGAGAGACGCCCGAATTTGATCTGGCGCTGATGGGGGAACCGGAAAAACCGTTCATGAACCTGCTGGCCTGGCTGCAGTCGGGACGTCAGGGCGATCCTCCGCCCGGGGTCATGTGCCGGGATGCCGACGGGCATCCCCGGGACGCGGTGCCCGCGGAGCCGCTGGACCGGCTGGATGAACTGCCCTTTCCGGCAGTGGACCTGTTGCAGCGGGATGCCTATCGCCTGCCGCACAACGGTCAGCCCTTCATGCTGGTCAATGTAGCCCGGGGGTGTTCCGCTCCTTGCATTTTCTGTATTGCCCCCGCGTATCACGGGCGGCGGCTGCGGCGGCATTCCCTGGAGTACGTACTGGCGGAACTCGAGCATTTTGACCGGGAATTTGGGCTGAAACATTTTCTCTTCTGGGAGGAAGTATTTGCCCACGACAGGACATTCGCCGAAGCGCTGTGTGAAGCGATGATTTCACGGGGAACGCCGTGGGCCTGGGCGGCAACCACCCGGGCGGACCGGGTAGACCGCGCCCTGCTGACGCTCATGAAACGGGCGGGGTGTTTCCTGCTGGGGCTGGGCATAGAGAGCGGGAACCAGGTAATCCTGGACAACGCCAGGAAAGGGGAAACGCTGGACGACCTGCGGCGGGCGGTCGCGCTTTGCCGGGAGACCGGCATCCGCAGCATGGGGCATTTTATTTTCGGCCTACCGGGAGAAACACGGGAAACCGCGGAAGAAACGTTGCGGTTTGCCCTGTCGCTGGGGCTGGATTACCTGCAATGTTACGCGGCGGTTCCTTATCCGGGGACGCCGCTGGGAAAGATGGCGCAGGAGAAAGGATGGATTCGGGCGACACGGTGGAGCCAGTATGATTTCGGGGGACCCAGCATCATGGATATCGGCACGATCACGCCGGAAGAGGTGGACGCGTTCCGCAGGCGTCTGTTCCGGCGGTTTTATCTGTCTCCCGGATTCCTGGCGCGCCAGGCCCGGGAACTGCTGGCCAATCCCCGCCAACTGATCCAGGCGGCCGGATTTCTCAGATGGATATAAAAGCACCACACACCGCGGACTTTTCCGATGCGCCGGCGAAAAACGCTGTTCAGGCGGATGGTAAAAATTCGCCGGAAGTGACCGTGCTGTTTCCCTGCCTGAACGAGCGGGCGACCATTGGCGCTTGCGTCCGGCAGGCGATCGAAGCCATGGAGGGCGCGGGGCTGCGGGGCGAGGTTCTGGTAGTGGATAACGGATCGGAGGACGGTTCGGCGGATGTGGCGCGGGAAGCGGGCGCGCGGGTAGTTCATGAACCGGGACGAGGATACGGCCGGGCATTGCGGACCGGCCTGCGTCAAGCCCGGGGACAGTACATCGTTTTTCTGGACGGGGACCTCACGTATGATCCCCGTCTGGTGCCGGAATTCGCGCGGAGGTTGCGCGAAGGGGCGGACATTGTTATCGGAAATCGCTTCCGGGGCGGCATAGAAACCGGGGCGATGCCCCGTTCCCACCGGTATTTCGGCACGCCGGCGCTGACCCTTACCGCGAGAATCCTGTTTGGGTGCCGGATTGGGGACATCAACTGCGGAATGCGCGGCATCAGCCGTAACGCGCTCGACAGCCTGAGCCTCCACTCGGACGGAATGGAATTCGCCTCGGAAATGATGATTCAGGCGGCCCACCATGGCCTGAAAATTGTGGAGATACCGGTGCCGTACCGCCGGGATCCCCGGGAGCGGACGCCGCATCTGCGTTCTTTCCGGGATGGGTGGCGGCATCTGCAGCTGATGCTGCATCTGGCCCCGCTGTGGATATATTTTCTGCCGACCGCCACACTGGGCGTCCTGGGTCTGTTTTCCATGCTGATGGTAGGCCGTTCGGAGGACCGGGAAACCGGAGTACTGCTTGGGTTGGCCGGTCTGATGGCGCTGCAGTGCGCCACCCAGATTCTGCTGCTGGGTTTGACCGCGCAGGACCGCATTGCGCATCCGCGGTGGCACAGCCGGGCCCTGTTCAGCGGAACGACCCAGTGGCTGCGGCGTCTGCTGTTGCTCGAAACGGGCATCGTGCTGAGCCTTGTGGCCGTGCTGGGCGGGCTGGCGCTGTTCGCGCTTTCGTGGCGTATGGTTACCCATGACAGCCGGTGGCTCCGTGACGCGTTTATTGCCGCCTCCCTCCTTTTATCGGGAACCCAGGTGTTTTTTACCTGTACTTTCCTGGGGCTTTTTGGACGGGAAGCCGCGCCGGTTCCCGGCAGGCTGTCCCAGTCCGAAGACCGTTCCGAATGATCGCCGGCCTGGGGCCGTTTGCGCCGGAAGGAACGGGGCAAGTAAGATTACCTCAGGTTTCAAAACTGCGGAAATAAGGCAGGCGTTTCATGGCTACCATTATTGTCTCCGGATCCTGCGGCCTGATCGGGTCGGAAACGGTACGGCGTTTTTACCGCGACGGCTGGCAGGTGGTGGGCATTGACAATGACCTGCGGTCGTATTTTTTTGGCCCGGGAGCCTCCACCCGGTGGGCGCTGGACCGGCTGCGCGCGGAGTGTCCGGGATACGTCCACTGTGACGCCGATATACGGGACATGGCCGCGCTGGAGCGGATTTTCCGCGAACACGCGGGGGATATCGGAGCCGTGGTGCATACCGCGGCCCAGCCCAGCCATGACTGGGCCGCCCGGGAGCCGCACACGGATTTTGGCGTGAACGCCCTGGGCACCCTGAATCTGCTCGAACTTACCCGGCAGGTCGCGCCGGAGGCAGTATTCATTTTTACGTCCACCAACAAGGTTTACGGGGATACGCCGAACCGGCTGCCGCTGGTGGAAATGGATACCCGCTGGGAAGTGGATCCGTCGCATCCTTACGCGGAACACGGCATCGATGAATCCATGTCGATCGACCAGTCCATGCACTCGATCTTTGGCGCGTCAAAGGTGGCCGCGGATGTCATGGTGCAGGAATATGGCCGGTATTTCGGGATGCGAACTGCCGTGTTCCGGGGTGGCTGCCTTACGGGTCCCGGACACAGCGGCGCGGAACTGCACGGTTTCCTAGCCTATCTGATGAAGTGCGCTTTGACGGGAGCCCTGTACCGGATCTACGGGTACAAGGGGAAGCAGGTTCGGGACAACATTCATGCGTCGGACCTGGTGGCGTGTTTCGCGGAGGTGGTCCGGGCTCCCCGGATCGCGGCGGTATACAACATAGGCGGCAGCCGCCACAGCAACTGTTCCATGCTGGAGGCCATCGCGCTGTGTGAGGAGCTGACCGGAAACCGGATGCGCATCGAGTACGTGGACCAGAACCGCGCGGGCGACCACATCTGGTGGATCAGTGACGTGCGGCGGTTCCGGGCGGATTACCCGGCCTGGGAATACCGGTACGGGATTCGGGAGATTCTGGAGGAGATCCGGGATGGTCTGCGCGAACGTCTCTGAACTGCGTCCAGCCCCGCGAAACACGCTCAGGCTGACCGTGCTGATTCCCGCCCGGAACGAAGAACGGAATATAGAACAAACCCTGACGGAAATGGCGGAAACCCTGCGGAGCGAAGGGATCCCTTTCGATCTGCTGGTGGTGGATGACAACAGCGCGGACCGCACCGGTGAAGTGGTGCGGAACCTGGTGCCGCAGTACCCGGAAATCCAGCTGGTCCGGAATGACCCTCCCAACGGATTGGGGCGGGCCATCCGATGCGGTATCCGGCATTTCAGGGGAGACGTGCTGGCGGTGGTTATGGCCGACCGGTCCGATCACCCCGCGGATGTCGTCCGGTGTTACCGGAAAATTGAGGAGGGGTATGACGCGGTTTTTGGGTCGCGGTTCCGCCCGGGAAGCCGGGTCACGGATTACCCGCCCGTGAAGCTGGTGGTCAACCGGATCGTAAATAAAATGATGCAGCTGCTGTTCTGGACGCCGTTCAACGACCTGACCAACGCGTTCAAAGTGTACCGCCGGCACGTTATTGAAAGTATTTCCCCCCTTCAGGCGGCGCACTTCAATATTACCATCGAAATGTCGCTATCCTGTATAATTCGGCACTATACTGTCGCGGAAATCCCGATTTCCTGGTCGGGACGTACCTGGGGGCAGTCGAACCTGCGTCTTCGGGAAATGGGACGGCGGTATCTGTGTACCCTGCTGATGATCTGGTTTGAGCAGCTGCTCGTGCTGGACGATCTGTTGCTGGAGCGCAAGCCCCAGGACGGCGGCGGCGCCTGAACGGAAACCGGATTTCTACAGCAGGGTAGTTTTACGCGCGTCCGGAGGACACGTTGATGCAAAAAATGATTGAAAAGCTGGTATCCGACGCCCTGGCTGAGGATATCGGCCAGGAAGATCTAACCACCAATACCATTGTGCCCCCTGAAATGCGGTGCGTGGCCAGGCTTTTCGCGAAACAGGACGGAGTATTAAGCGGATCCCGTCCGTTTCGGATTGCCTTTGATCTGCTGGATGCGGAAATCACCAACTGGCAGCAGCCTGTAGGAGACGGTGACAGGTTTCAGAAAGGAGACCTGCTGATCTCGTTCGAGGGACGCGCCCAGGCCGTGCTCACGGCGGAACGCACCGCCCTGAATTTTATTCAGCGCCTGAGCGGGGTGGCTACCCTCACCACCCGCTACGTAGAGCGGATTGCCGACCTGAACTGCCGCATCTGCAGCACGCGCAAGACCACTCCCCTGATGCGCCAGCTGGAAAAAGCCGCCATTCTGCACGGAGGTGGAGCAAATCACCGCCATACCCTGTTTAACGGCATACTGATTAAGGAAAACCATATCATGATGGCGGGCAGCGTCAGCGAAGCGATTCGGCGCGCCCGGGAAGGGACCCACCACCTGATGCGGATCGGGGTGGAAGTGCAGACCCTGGAAGAATTTGATGAAGCGCTGGCTGCCGGCGCGGAAGTCATCCTGCTGGACAACATGAGCAACGATCTTATGCGGGAAGCCGTGCGACGGGCGGCGGACAGCCCGGTTATTCTGGAGGCAAGCGGCAACGCCACGCTGGACCGGGTGCATTCCATGGCGGAAACCGGCGTCCATTTTATCTCCGTGGGCGCGCTGACCCACTCCGCGCCAGCCATAGACCTTTCGCTGCTGATCGAACATGTGCCCCAGTGAACAGGACGCGTTTGACCTGATAGAAGCGCTTGCGCTCTGCGGCCCGTTGCGGATTATTCGGTCGGATGCGGTTTGCCTGGTTGAGGAAACGGATTCCACCAACTCGTTGGCGCTGGAACCCGGACCGGACGGGGCAGTATACCTTGCCGAACGCCAGCGGACCGGACGGGGACGTTTCGGCAGGTCGTGGCACAGCGCGCCGGGGTTGGGGCTGTGGTTCAGTGTCCGGCTCACGGGAAATCCCGACGGGTTGCTTTTTGCCGCCGGGCTGGCCATGCGCGACGCGCTGGGCGCGTTTGTTCCGGTGTCCCTGAAATGGCCCAATGACATTATGAGCGGATGCCGTAAAATTTGCGGTATGCTGCTGGAACGGCGGGACGGACGGATTGCGCTGGGCATCGGCGTAAACGTGCTCCACCGGCCGGAGGATTTTCCGCCCGATCTGCGCGACACGGCCGGGTCACTGGCGATGGCGGCCGGAGGCGCGGCGCCTCCCCGTCGGGAAGCCGTATTCGCGACGGTGCTGGCCTGCCTGGACCGGGAGCTGAACCTTTGGCGCGCGGGCGCGGTGGAGCCGCTTTGGCGGCGATGGATTGAAGGTTGTGGCATTTTGGGCCGCCAGATTCATCGGAACGGTTTATCCGGCCGGGTGGTCAGGATTGACCCGGACGGCGCGCTGATTGTACAAACAAAGGCCGGAGCGGTTAAGGTCCGGGATGGCGACATCGTGGAACTGGAGTGATCCGCGCCATCCCAAACAGGAGAACCCGTCATGCTGCTGGTTGTTGACGCGGGCAATTCCCACACGGTACTGGGCCTTTTTGAAGGCGACCAGTTCAAAGGACACTGGCGGATTGTCACATCGAACTACCGCACGTCTGATGAACTGGGGCTCCTGCTGCATATGCTGCTGCATCACATCGGCATAACGCCTGACCAGATCACCGGATGTTGCGTGGCCAGTGTCGTGCCGCAGTGGAATCCCGCGCTGGTGGCAGTCAGTCGCCAGTTCTTCGGGATTGAACCGCTGATGGTGGAACCGGGAATCAAGACCGGCCTGGTCCTGCAGTGTGATAATCCCCGCGAAGTGGGCGCGGACCGCATCGTTAACGCCGTGGGCGCGCTGGAGGAGCACGAAGGTCCCCTGATTATTCTTGATTTCGGGACAGCCACCACTTTTGACGCGGTAACCCGCAGGAGGGAGTGGATCGGCGAGGTTATCGTGCCGGGGATTCAGCTTTCCGCCGACGCGCTTTTTGAACATTGCGCCAAACTGCCGCGGGTGGATATCGTGGTGCCCCGACACGTGATCGGACGCGATACGGTAACCAATATCCGATCCGGCCTGACGTACGGCTACGCGGATATGGTGGACGGCCTGATCCGACGGATGCGGAAAGAAATGGATGAGCCCAAAGCGAAAGTAATTGCCACCGGCGGACTGGCCGGCGAGATTGCCCGGGTGGCGCGGTCCATCGACCTGGTGGATCCGCTGCTGACCCTGAAAGGGTTGCGCGCGGTGCATCGCAAGAACATGGGAGAGGCGGAATAATGGTTCACCGGTTCGCGCTGGTCGGTCTGGCCTTTTTGCTTGCGGGCTGCGGAAAGTCCGGAACGGCTCCAGATATGGCGCCCCATCCGGAAAGCCAGTCGGAGGCGGCCCGGCAGGCCTTGAAAGCGGCGGCCGGGGCGGGGATGGAAATGGCCGGCATTGATCTCTATGTGCACAGGAAAAATCCGCTTACCGGAGTGCCCCAGACGCCGAAACTGTGGATACACGCCGACCGGTTTTCCCTGCGGGATGACCAGACCTATGTGTTCCAGTCCGCCCGGGCCGTGGTGTACGGTGACAAAGAAGAAGACCAGGCTATTGTTATGGAGGCGGCTGAAGGCGTGTTCGAGCAGGACCGGCGCGCGCAGCTCTCCGGCGGGGTGGTGCTGACGGCGGGAACCCTGACCCTGAAAACAGGCGCCGCCGTGTGGGAACAGCAGGCTGACCCGGCTGCTGAACAGGTGCTGGTGGATACGCCGATCACCATCGATGATCCCCGGCTCGTGTTGGCGGCGGGAAGCGCCCGGCTGTATCCTGAACGAAAAGAATTTGAACTGCGGGATGTTCGCGGAACACTCCGCTTCGGCGAAGGAATCTGAACATGGGAAATACAGTGACCCGGTGGGGATTTGCCGTGTGCCTGCTGGCAGCCGCCGCAGCCGCGGCGCAGGAGGCGGCCACGGACCTGGGCGGCTACAACGCCATGGAAATCGAGGCAGGGCGCATGAAGGGCAATTTCGCCACGGGCGCGATCGATGAGATGACCGATGGCGTCAGAATCCGCCTGCTTTCAGACCAGCCGGACACGAAACCGCTCCCGATCAGCGCGAGATCCATGAAGTTCACCTGGTCTGAGGGCAAAAACGTGCCCGACCGGATCCTGATGGAAGGGGACGTGCAGGTCAACCATCCGGACGCCTCCATCACGGCAGACCGGGCAGAATGGGATTTCAATTCGGGCGCCTTGGTGTTTTCGGGAAATCCCGTGGTGAACAATGACCGGATTAAGGGGTTGCGGGGCGACCGGATGACGCTGAATCTGAAAACCAACACCTTTGAAGTATCGCGGGTCCGGGCGGACCAGGTTCCCCTCCAGGCGGGAGATGCCGCCGCGGGAACCGGCGGGGGCGGCGCGGGGGGACTGTCCGAGTCGGATATTACTGACTGGAACGGCCTGATTGCCGTGTTGCGTGAACAGGGCGGCGCCCAGGCGTCATCTCCCGGCCAGCGGATCCTGTCTCTGCTGGAGCAGGACGAACGGTCCCTGCTGATGACCCTGGACACATCCGTACTGCTGAAACGAAAGGGGGACATGCTCAAACTGATCAACCGCCTGTTGCGGCGACCGGATTTTTACAGCGCCGAAGCATGGTCCAATACAAAGCTCCCGCAGGAGGCGCAACAGTTGCTTGACCGAAAAAATGAGCTCAGTCCCGAGGAGCAGGCACGGCTCAACCGGCTGCTGCTGCACGCGGCCTACCCGGACCTGGTAAAGGCCCCATGAGTATGCCGGGCGAACCCATTCCCCTGCTGCGGGTCGAGGGGCTGGTCAAAGCATTTCGGAAGCGGACCGTGGTGCGCGGAGTGTCCCTGACCGTGCGGCAGGGGGAGGTTATCGGACTGCTTGGGCCGAACGGCGCCGGGAAGACTACCACATTCAGCATGATCGTGGGGCTGCTTAAGCCGGACGCCGGTAAAATTTATTTTGAGGATCAGGATGTAACCCGGCTTCCCATGTACCGCCGCGCCCGCGCGGGCATGGCCTACCTGCCCCAGGAACCTTCCGTATTCCGCAACCTGACCGTGCGTGAAAACCTGCTGGCCATTCTGGAATATCAGCCGCTGAGCAGAAAAGACCGGGAACAGCGCGCCGCCCGGCTGATGGAAGATCTAAACATCACCCATCTGGCGGACAATCCTGCCCATACGCTGTCCGGTGGCGAACGGCGGCGAACCGAGATCGCCCGCGCGCTGGCAATCGAACCGAAAGTGTTTCTGCTCGATGAGCCCTTTGCGGGAATAGATCCTATTGCCGTGGCGGATCTGCAGGAGACCGTGAAGCAGCTGAGAAACCGGGGCATCGCCGTCATCATTACGGACCACAACGTGCGCGAGACCCTGGAAATCACGCAGCGGGCTTATATCATCAATGAAGGGCAGATTCTGGCCTCAGGCACGCCGCAGGAGATTGCGTCCAACCCGGATGTCCGCCGGATCTATCTGGGCGAACGGTTCAAATTGGACTGAATCAGTCCTGCCGACGCAGCTGATCCGGGGACGCCAGAAAAATTTCACGCAGGGCAGCTGCGGCGGGCTTGGGTTTTCCCTCCGCGTCAAAAATGGAGTTGTTCGCGGGACAGGGGAAGCAGTCATGCCCCATCCAGACCAGAAACCCGCCACACCGGGGAAATCGCGCTTTGCATGCCCGGGCGGCTTCGGCGTAACAGGCCGCCTGGTGCTGTCGGGTCCATTCGCAGTACAGCCGCAGCGCGCTTTCCTCATCCGGCGCTTTGCCGCAAATCGCCCGAAGCGCGTCTCCCCACTGCGTCCACCAGGCCGCCGTATGGATCCAGTAACGCCCCTCAGGCGGCCAGCAGCGTTCTCCTGCCGCCCACCGGAGAATGTCTTCCGCTTCCATGGCGCCGGGCATGCCCACCTCGCTGCGGAAAAGCGCGTCATCCGCGGACCAGTACTGGCGCCACTGCTCCAGGTTCGGCTCCAGCCCCTGTCCCCACGGGCCGTGAATGTCATGGTGAATGCCGAGGCCGTAATGGTCTTCACGGGCGTAATCCACCGGCCCGGATGGGGATGCGGGAATAAATCTCCGGTCCGGATCTTCCTCGGAGACAACCTGAGCCAGGCGGCGGATACAGGGGTGATCCCGAGTCACCGGCGCCTGCAAAGGGGGATATTCCGAAGATGGGCCGGTATAGAGCTCATTCCCTCCGCTCCACAGCAGCAGCGCGGGGTGATGCGCCCGGCGCCGGCACCAGGACCGGGCTGTGGCTTCCAGAATATTCAGCGCGTCCTCATCCTGAGGGGGCTCATTTTCGATCCCGGAAGATGAAAGCGGAAATTCCTGCCAGACCAGTATGCCGGCCTGGTCGCAAAGGTCATAAAAATCCTCCGACTCCAGAAATGCGCCGCCCCAGACCCGGAACAGGGTACACCCCATGTCGCGGTATTGGCGGATCAGG
This sequence comes from Candidatus Hydrogenedentota bacterium, assembly GCA_029776995.1. GTDB lineage: Bacteria > Hydrogenedentota > Hydrogenedentia > Hydrogenedentales > CAITNO01 > JAGPFE01. The sequence goes on along the minus strand of JAKOTZ010000018.1, from coordinate 4,236 downwards.
CGCGCGTAGTCTTCCCGGGTGACATCAGGGTAATTCACGCGTACCGGCGTCCAGTTCACCCCCTGAAGAAAAACCGGAACCCCGTTCACTTCGCAGATCCAGGGGGCTGCCGCCGCGGGCGCTCCCTCGCAGGGCAGCCAGCGGATGGATCGGAATCCTGTCGTTCGGGTTTCAGTGAGATACGCTTGTCCGGAAGGGTCTGTCAGGGTTATTTCCACGGTATATACCCGGGGTTCGCCATAGGTGTTCACGTGCCAGGGCTCAACTTGCAGGGTCGTGAGGGTCAGCCATTCAGCGCCGGCCGGAAACTCCTGCGCAGCGACAGCCGATTCCCCGTCCAGCAGCCGCAGACGCCAGCAGAAGCCGCTTGTGGCCAGCGCCGCGGAAGCGGATACCCGCGCCGTGACCGCGCTGGTTCCGGAATCCATGTCCCATGAAGCGCGCGCGGTGGCGATATGGGCTTCCGCCGAGGGGCCGGTCAGGATCCTGAGGCGTCCCCAGACTCCGATCGGAACAAACCGCGGGCACCAGTCCCAGCTGTAATTGAACCGCGGCTTGAACAGCCGGCTTCTGGACGTAAAGCCGAACTGGCCCTGCTCTTCCGGCGGGATGTCGAACACAATGGCCAATCGGTGCGGCGCTCCGTCGCCCAGCCAGGGCGTCAGGTCTGCCCGCAGGGGGAGCATCGGCCCGGAAAAGGTTGCCCGGATTGCTCCGTCCACCAGGATCCATCCGTGGTAATCCAGCCACTCCGCTTCCAGAATAACCGTTTCGGCAGGGGCTGTGGGGGGCAGCTCGGTTTCCGCCACCCAATGGCGGTGTTCCACCCATTCGCACTGCAGAGAATTCAATCCGGCGCGCCAGTCCGGCAGCAGTCCCGCATCCCGCAGCGCCCGCTGGACGGTTCCGGGAAACGAGACGGGAACCGGTCCGATATCCGGCAGAAAGCAGGGGGGCGCCTCGCCCCGTTTAGCGGGAATCCAGGTGAAGGGCCGCCACCCCTCCAGCGTCCAGGGCAGCGCGGTCAGATCCAGGATCGGCATGGGTTTTCCCTTTGAGAAGGTATTACTTGGGTTTATGATACCTGACGGAAAAAGCAAAAGGAACGCCCAACCGGACGTTCCTTTGAAACAGTCATGCCGATATGAATCAGGCGTCAGCCCGTGCAGCGTCCCCAGACTTCCACTTCAACGTAATGGTTCCGGTCATCGGCCGTGTTGCCGTTCGAGTACAGGCGGATGTAGCGGGCCTTAACGCCTTTCGCGTCGATCAGGCGGCCTTTGTTGTTTTCGATGTACTCTTTGTCCTGGCCCACGCCCAGGCCGGCCGAATTGTCGATATCGTTGTTGTACAGGGTCTTCACCCCTTCCTTGAATTCCGGATCATCCGATACCTGCACGATCACGTCGAAATAAACGCGTTTGCCTTCGTGGAAATGCCAGATCAGAATGGGGTAGATTTCGCAGGATTTTTCCAGATCGATCTGGATCCACTGAACGCCTTCGCCCAGTTCCACCAGGCTGTTTTTCGCGTAGTTTTTGTCGCCGTCCACGATCATGCCCAGGTTACCCAGCGAGGGGTTTTTATCGCTTGACGTAACTTTTTTGCCGCGGGAGATGATTTCGGTGCCCTTGGGCGCCATGAAAGGCGGGCGATCCTTGAAATCTTCGGGCTCCAGGTTTTCGCTCCAGTAGTCAATCGGCGTGCCGCCGAAGAAGGGTTCAGGCAGCTCAATGTTCAGCGGTGCCAGTTCTTCTTCCGCCGCGGCCGTAAATGGTGAGCCGACCGTCATCGCCGCGCAGGCCGCGAATCCGCAAATCAATATCCAGCGAAAAGTCATAACCAGTCTCCTTCTTTACTTATGCGCCCGGAACTCCGGCGCTGACCTCTTTCGTTCACGCCCTCCCGAACGCATATTCTACCAAAGAGACGCGTGGAGCGGCAATTTTATGCGAATCCGGCCACGCTAGCCGACGACGAACTCGGTTCCAGGCGGGACAAGCGGTTCCAAAAGGTCCGGGTTTATGGGATCGGGCATGGCATCCCGGTGCTGCTTGACGAACTGAATCCAATCGTCGGCCTTCTCCAGGGTTTTTACTGCCTCCGCGTCGATGTCCTGCCACAGGCGGCGCAGGCTGTCCAGTGACACGTTAGCCCACCGAGGATCGCCGCTGACCACACCCAGCATCAGCACGGCGGTTACCCTGCGGTCTCCCACCGCGCCCAGCGCCCGGGCCGCCTCGATCCGCACTTCGGCCACGTGGTCTTTCATGCCCCGGGCCACCAGTTCCATATCCGATTTGTCGCCCCGCCTGCCCAGCAGCCGCAACGCCATTTCCCGTACCGGGCCGTGTTCATGGGTCGCGAACTCCCGCAGGAACGGATGGGTTCCTGACGGGTCAATTTCAAACATCACCTCCATCAGCAGCGGTTTGTTTGGGGGGTGCGTCTGGGGCAGCAGCAGCGCCAGATAGGGAAAAATCGGGACAGTCTCATTCATCTTCAGCAGCGATTTCCGGGCATCAGCGGCCTTGGCATCCACGCCGGACCAGAGGTCCTCCAGCAGCGCGTCCACTTTAGCCCGGTGCGCCGCGGCCAGTCCTGTTTTTTCGGTCAGTTCTTTGTCACGGGCTTCGGCCTCAGCCTTGATTTCTTCCAGATTCAGAGCGCCGGTGCGGTTGTTCTTTTCAATCAGTACCACCTCGTCTTCGCGGAGGCGGACCACCCGGTTCCCGACCCGCACGTGGATCAGCCCGTTCTGCCGCAGTTCTTCCACGCCGTCCACCTGCACGCCGGTGCGCAGATGGAAGGTGTCCGCCAGAATAAACGGTGCAACCAGCAGTGTAACGCCTGCAAAAATAAGTATCCGCTTCATGGGTCCGTTTCCTCTTCGACTCCCGTGGGCGCGCGGTGTAGGGCGCCCGGTTAGGGATTGTATTGAAAAAGGGCCACGGCGCCCAACCGCCATGGCCCGCTGATAATCCATTCCATCCAGGCGCTCAGTCTTCGTTCCGCACCACCTGGTAAACCTGCCGCTGGAAGAATACATGGGTCTGGTCCTGGGGCGCCCACATTTCCCGGACCCGCTGATCGTACAGCATGGTAAACGACTCAACGCCCCTGGTGTCCGGACCGGCCACAAGCACCCCGATGTCCGGACAGATGATCGCCCCCCGCACCATCATCTTGCCGTCCGTTTTGGATTTGTGCCGCTTGTAGCTCCGGGCAATCGTGAAGATGGCGTTGTTGCTGTACAGCAGCCCGTCAAAGTTCCAGATGTCGCCCTGCTGGCGGGAACGCTCGTCGGCGCGCCAGATCTGTTTCAGGGTATCCTCAGAGATCCAGTTCCCCGTCGGGTTCATGTAGTGATAAGCCGCCCGCGTCAGGATATCCGCCGGATAGCCCTTTTGGGCGATGTAACTCGCAAGCAGTTTTACCGTCGTATTGTTGTATTCGTCGTACCGCACGGCATGTTCTTCGCTGGGCTTGGTGTACACGTAGATGTTGTTAGGCTGGGAGTCCCGCAGGCCATAGAACCGGGGCACGTAGTTGGGATCCGCCACGGCCCGGTTGAGTTCCTCATTGTTAAACAGCATCAGTTCCGACGTGGTGAACGAGAACTGGTAACCGTCCCGCTGAACCGTCTGTCCGTTCGGCAGCACCATAGTAGGCACGATCTGTCCCGGATCGATGGTTCCTGGATCCATGTAGCCGATGCGGACGGTCTGCGTTACTCCGTTGACAGTTGTATTGACCGTTTTGGAATCAACGCTTACATCGATGCTCAGCGCGGAGTTCGGATATTTGGATGTATCCTGGGTATGCTGTTTGCCCCGGATGGTCAGGTAGTCCCCCATGAGCACGCTGCCGCCGGTGATGATCCCCAGCATGTTTTCCGTGCCGTCCGACGCTACGCCGAACTGGCCAGGCGCGTCCGCATAGGTAACATCCCCAACGATATAGGTGTTGCCCCGCACAAAGATCTGGCCTTCGCCCTTCACTTTGCCTTTGATGACAAGATCCCCGTTGACGGCGAGTTCTCCTGAAAGGGTGATGGGATTCTCATTGGTTCCCACCAGAATCAGGTTGCCGTCGTACCGGCCCGTGGAAGCCAGCGCGCTGAACGCGCCGTTCGAGGCGTTGGGGAGTCCGGTCCCGTTGTATGTCTGGCCGTCCGGAACGCCATACGCGATGCCTCCGCCGATGGTGCCGTTGAGCAGCCCCGCGATCTGCTCG
>JAKOTZ010000258.1 GCA_029776995.1 Candidatus Hydrogenedentota bacterium | reverse complement strand
CATGGAAGTGCTCTACCTACTGAGCTACGCGGGCCCAACCCCCTAGAGGGTGGTTTCCGGCATATGGAGCGGGAGACGAGGCTCGAACTCGCGACCCTCAGCTTGGAAGGCTGACGCTCTACCAACTGAGCTACTCCCGCGTCGCGGGCGTTCGCGTCACACGCTCGCCGCGCGCTATGTGCTGTTTATGGTGGTGGGAGTTGGATTCGAACCAACGTAGGCGCTAGCCAACGGGTTTACAGCCCGTCCCCTTTAGCCACTCGGGCATCCCACCACGCGACAACCGCGTCATGCGGATGACTGCCTGTTCAACTCACTGGTCCGCTGGAGCTGGCGAAGGGAATCGAACCCCCGACCTGCTGATTACAAGTCAGCTGCTCTGCCAACTGAGCTACGCCAGCGGCCCGAAAAAGAAACCCTGCGCGCGTCGGCACGGCAAGGTAGCTTTTACCATACCAAAAAACACCACCCCATGTCAACAGCAATTTAACAGTTTATGCCTGACACGGGAAACTGCTAAAAAAGCGGATGGTGGGCGGTGCAGGGCTCGAACCTGCGACCTCCTGCGTGTAAGGCAGGCGCTCTGACCAACTGAGCTAACCGCCCCGGCACGCGTTAGTTTACCATAACAGGCACTATGACTGCTAATAGTTCCCGGCGTTTTCACCCTGCGCGTGAAGTTCCTGCCGGAAACCTTCCCCATGCGGCTCACAGACGTACAAACCACCGTTTCCGGTACATCCCCCACAAGACCAGCCAAAGAATACAGAAAGAGGCCACGTCTCCTAGCCAAACCTGCATGGGAGAAGCCGAAGTAAATGTATCGATCAGATAGTCAACACCATCCCCCAGAAAAGGCGCGCCCATATACGCGACAATGGCGTTCATTCCGATTACTGTGAAAATTAAAAAAGGCCGCCTGATACCCAGCATATCCGTCAGCGCGAAGAATATCGCCAGCAGCAGAAAACTCCATCCCGCCGCCCATAAAACCATGGAACTGGTCCATAAATGTTTAATTATGGGAAACCGCTGCCCCCAAAGCCAGCCCAGCCCCAGACAGACCAGGCCGCATCCCGCCAGCGCAGCCAATTTCATGCCCCACGATGCCTGACTCCGGAGAATGTGTCCCGCCTGAGCGCCCAGCAGAACGGATGCGGCAAATCCCAGGCTGGAAAGAATCCAGGTGTATTCCGTGCCGTCCCGAAAAGGACCCAGCAGACGCTCATCAACCCACAGCGCGATGTTGCACCGCGGCTCAAGCAGCCCTGCCGGATGGCCGGGGACCGGAACAAATGTCAACACGGCCCAGTAAACCACAAGCAGCATGGAAAGAATGAACAACTGCCAGTCCCTCCGCGCGTGCAGCAGCACCACTGCAGTCACCCCATATCCCGCGGCAATGGCCTGCAGCGTATTGCTGTAAAAATGCAGTCGATAAATATCCGGATGGCCCTTGATCACCATACCCGCCACCTCAAGAAGATGCCCCTGGGCTACCATGCCCAGGATCCACAGCAGAATGATCCTGCGGAGAATGCGCCGATATACCGCGCGGTATTCCTGGCCCGTGGTCAGCCTCCTGCCCAGGGAAAAAGGCAATGACACGCCGGAGATAAACAGGAAAAGGGGCATGATGAGATCCCACGCGGAAAACCCCTCCCACGGCACATGCTCCAGGTGAAAGGAAAGCCAGGCAGGCAGCGACACACCAGCCGCAACTGTCCACCCAAACAGTAACGGTTTGCCTCCCGCTATCCAGAACATGTCAAATCCGCGCAGCGCGTCTACAGCCAGAATCCGCCCGCTGACAGGCGATGCTGCTGCGCTTTCCGTTGTCTCTGACATAGGCACTCCCGAAATCCCCTCCAATGGTATGGTAGAATATTATGGGTGCAACAGCGCGCGCAAGAACCATTCATAAAAGGTCATTGCGCGGGGAGGTAGAAGATGCGTACGGAAAAGTGCGTTGTGATGTTGGTACGAGGGAGGCTCTGTGCGGCGCTCTCCCTTCTGGCTGCAGGCGGCTTCGGCTGCAAATCTGAGGTGCCTGACGTTACAACCCAGTCTCAGGCTGATGCCACAGCAATGGTTGTAAATGCGGGACTGGCTGTCGGCGTAATCGTCCAATACTGCAGCAACGATATCCCGGCTGGACATGTGATCACGCAACACCCCGTTGCGGGCACCCGGGTGCGTCGCGGATCTTCCATCGATCTGGACATTTCGACCGGTCCCTGCCCGGTCATCACCACAGTTCCGGACCTGTCCGGAATGAACCAGGCCGATGCAGAAGATGCCATATCCGCCGCAGGGCTCGCTCTCGGGACCGTCAACACCGCATGCAGCAATACTACAGCAGCGGATCGTGTGGCATCTCAGAGTCCCGCAGCAGGCACATCCGTCACAGCTGCGTCTATCGTGAACATTACCCTGTCTTCAGGTCCCTGCCCGGTCATCACCACAGTTCCGGACCTGTCCGGGATGAATCAGGCTGACGCAGAAAACGCCATTACCGTCGTGGGACTCGCTCTCGGAACCGTCACTACCGCATGCAGCAATACCGTTGCGGCAGGCCGAATATCAGGGCAGTCTCCAGCCGTCGGAACATCTGTCACGGCGGGTACTGCAGTGAATATAGTCCTTTCCTCCGGTGCATGCGTTGAAATTCCAGACCTCATCGGTGCAAGCCAGTCGGATGCTGTCACCGCGCTGCTGAGCCTGGGATTCATCCCGGTGTTAAGTACCGGCTGTGACAATGAGGTCCCTGCCGGTTCCGTGGCCGACCAGGATCCCGCCGCGGGAAGTCAGGTTCCGGAAAATACGATGGTCTTTTTTTCTGTCTCCACAGGCTCCTGTCCGGTTATCATTCCAGACCTTACCGGATTTTCGCTTGTTTACGCAGAGTCGCTGTTAAACAGCCTTGGGCTGGCGACGGGCGTCACCACGACACTCTGCAACAACAGCTATGCCCAGGATACGGTCACCGCACAGATTCCCGGCGCTGGGACTGTGGTACTGCCAGGGACATCCGTGGATCTCGTGGTCTCGACAGGGCCCTGTCCCGTGGCTGTGCCCAACCTGGTCGGCATGACCCGGTCCGACGCGGAAAACGCGTTAACCGCCGTCGGGTTGCAACCGGAGTATCCCTCATATACCTGCAGCCTGATTATTCCTCTCGACCATATAGCCCTTCAGGATCCTGCCGCGGGGTCCCTCGTACTCCCGGGCACTTCCGTCTATTTTAGTCTGGCCACCGGCGGCTGTGATGATCCGATAACCATTGCAGACTCCCGCCTGAATGAAATTCTGCGGGAGCTTTATGGCATAACGGATCCCGCAACACCACTCACCAGACAGCAGCTGCTTGGATTGTCGTCCCTGGACATACCGGGCGAGGGGATCACTTCGCTGTCAGGATTGGAGACCGCCCGCAATCTTCAGACTTTATACGTCAGCAACAATTCTATTGCCGATCTCAGCCCCTTGGCCGGGCTGGACATCCTGCGGCATCTGGACATAGAGAATAATCAGGTAACAGACCTGAGTCCGCTGGCTCTGGGAATCACCTTTTCCAAACCTTCGGATTTTCTTCCAAAAGTTCTGGCGTGCACCGGCAATCCTCTGAGTAGTGACTCTATAAACATTTACATTCCCCAGCTGACCGCCAGGGGGGTAAACGTAACCTACGTATTGAAAAACTTGCGCTGATTGCCGTGTATCTGATAAGATGTGTTCCCCATGTCCCATAGATTGGGCAGGAAGGGTGTTTCTGATTTTTTATGGATGCAGAGCGCACATTTGTAATGGTTAAACCGGATGGCGTTGGTCGCGGCCTGATCGGCGCCTGCATCCAGCGTTTTGAACAACGTGGGCTGAAACTGGTTGGAATGAAGTTTCAGCAGCTGAGCCGGGAAACCGCGGAAGCGCATTACGCCGAACATAAAGGCAAACCTTTTTTTGAGGATCTGGTCGCGTTCATCACTTCCGGACCCACGGTACAGATGGTCTGGGAAGGCCGGGACGCTGTAGCGGTTGTGCGCCGGATGAACGGAGCCACCGACAGCTCCCAGGCGGACCCGGGCACCATTCGCGGCGATTTCAGCCTCAGCAAACAGCGGAATATCATCCACGCGTCCGATTCGCCGGAAACGGCCGCGCGGGAAATAGCCCTGTATTTCCGGCCGGATGAACTGGTAAATTACGCGCTGCCGACTGAAGACTGGTTGCGGTAGCAGTTATTCGGGATCATTTCCCACTACAACACATACGCGAAGAACGCGGGCGCGTTCAGGAGGTAAAACCTATGGCAGGCGGAAGAAAAGTCCGCAAGGCAAAAATCAATAAGCACAAACGGAAGAAACGCAGGCGCGCGAACCGTCACAAGAATAAGTAACCATGGCGTGCGTACCGGCAACCCGCGGTCCGCGGCGGCAGGCGGCTGTTTGCGGACGCGGGTCCGGTTTAATGCGGAGGGCCTTTGAATGGCCGACAGCGGACCGAACCTGTTCATTGATGAAGACTGGAAAGCCCGGGCCCAGCGGGAAAAAGAAGAGCTTGCCCGCCGCCTGGCCGCGGAATCCAGTCGGAGTGCGGCTGCGCCGGCCGGACCGTCATCCGCTGGAGATTCTGCCGGCCATGCCGGCGGCGGTACCGGAAGCGCTGGTGCTGCCGCATCGGGCGCTCCCGCCTCGGAGGAGGGTCAGGTTGATCCCTATTTTGAAATGCTGATGGGCAGCCTGGCTACGCAGGCCATGTTCGCGCTGGGCATGATCTCCCAGGGAAGCGACCGCGTGGTGGTCAACCTTGACCAGGCGCGAATAACCATAGAAATGCTGCTCATGCTGCGGGAAAAGATGAAAGGCAATCTGACTGATGATGAAGCCGCGCTGCTGAACGATACCGTGGCGGAATTACAGCAGATTTTTGTCGCCCGGATGCAGCAGCTGGAAGCCCAGGCCATGCGTCAGGCGGGTATCCGGCCCGATCAGCTTAAAAGCGGTCCGGCTGAATCCTGAACATTCGTGCGACATGATCTGATACGCCCGTGAAAGATAATCTTTCACGGGCATGTACTTTACGTTCCTGCATGAAACACACCCGCCCGCGCCAGATGGCGGACACGGGTGGGTTAAATATTCACGCGCTGCTGTATGGGGTTAGGCCTGGCGACGTTCCTGCGCACCCGCAGGGCGGCAACTGCGGCCAAAATCCCAGTTAACGCTGCCAGGCCCAAGCCGGATGCTGCCGGTATGGTGGCCCCGACCCGGATTTGAATAGGACCATAGGTTCGGTTAACGAGCGTGCGGTTGACTCCAGTTCCCTGGCCCACCTGGTAGACGCAGGTATAGCTGCCCGCATCCGCTTCCGTTACGGGAAACAGATCCAGGCACCTTTCATTGACCCCGGCATTCATGCTTTTTGCCGTCAGGGCCACGCCGTCTTTATACCACTGGAAGGTGCTGTCGTAGGCGGGGTGGTCCAGCATGGCCAGCCGCACGTGTTCGCCTTCCTCGTACATGCCCACGCCCCGTTTCGGCTGCCGTGACGGATCCAGCGCGGCAGCCGCGTACGCCTCGATGCCATCCGGATAGAAATACGCGTATTCTTCCTCGTTGGTCCAGCCGTCCTTATCGGCGTCGGCGGTACGGGCCAGCAGATCCGGAAATCCGATGAAGTCCGCGGGGTTCGGAGCGGTAACGCCTACCGGGAAATTATCCACCGACGCCAGCAGGGTAAGCAGGGTGGTGGAGAAGAAAGTGGAGTCACTGTCTCCCAGGGTGTAATATCCGGCGATCAGGGTATCCAGCCCAGGCAGAAACACATCCCCGATGCTGCCTATCCCGCCCAGGCACGCCTGAGATTTCACGATATTGTTCTGCCAGGCGGCCACTACATCGGCTGCTTTCAGTCCGCCGCGACTGGAGAGATCCACGTTCGGATGGTCGAGGCAATATTTGATCAGCCCGAACTCATACGCTTCCAATATCGCATTGCCGGGAATCTTGTACGGTTCCTGCATGCTGCCGCCGTCCAGGACAAAGTTCCCGTTCACGTCAAAACGGTCCGGCGCGAAACTGATATCCGGGACAAAAGTTTTTATATACGGCTCCATCACCGTATTCAGATATTCCAGTGATCCTACGAAATCATCGTCCTCGGGGCGCAGCAGGTCGGAGAACGTCCATTCTCCGTTGTAGGAGTACACGCCGTTACCGGTGCCGGGGCCTCCCAGCGGAAGAGATCCGTCATCTTCCCGAACGATGGAGTCATCATCCTCTACCTGGAGCCAGGCCTGGGGCGCGCCGTTGAGCGCGACTGTCACCGTCCATTCGGCAGCGGTCGCGCCCTGCGCCACGGACTGAATCGACACGGCCTTGGCTGCGGTGGCGCTGAAATCGGAAACATCCACGCCCGTGACCGGATGGGAAAAGATCACCTGGAACTGTTGGACATTGCCGGCCGGCGCCTGCGGCAGGATGTACAAGGCCCGGGGATAATTCAGCCATTCCCGCACGATGGTCCGCACGATGTGTTTCGCGAACACATCGTAGCCTTCCTGCACCAGATGGATATCATCGTCAATGTAGGCGGCCCGGGGGTCCTGCCAATTCGGATCGCCGCCCGGCCAGGGGGTATAGCCGTTTCTGTGATCGCCGGGCATCGGCGCAACCCCGGGAGGAACATCAACAGCGCTGAGCGGCCTTGGGGCGGGCCAGGGCGAAGACGTCCCGCTTCCCCACTCGTTACTGGTGAAATACCCGAAGTGATTTTGCATCAGCCCCGCGGTCTGTACGTAAATCACCCGTCCGGGAAACTCTTCAGCCAATTCCCGCTTGGCCTGTTCAAAACGGATGAGTCCGCCATTCTGCTCAGGAATCGTCAGGGTTCCGTTGCACCGGTCATTTGTTCTCCGGCAGGTAAAATCATATCCGCACAGGGCAATTTTGATGTCCGGCCGCACCCCCAGAATGTACTGGATGATCTGGCGCATGTCATTTTTGAACTGGTCATGCAGGATGTATTCCGGCCAGTCATTGCCTGGATCACTGTCGTGGTTTTCCCGGTACCAGTCGTACCAGTCCACATTGTTCCGGACATAGCCGCCCGGAAACGTTACCGGGAACCCCCCCGAGAAGTCGTTGCCGCCCAGGGTCATCACCACGATATCCACCGTGGGCAGCGCTTCCAGGGCATCTATCACGTCCTGCCTGCGCTCGGGCCAAAGGTACTCAAAGGCCTTGGCTCCCATGATGGCCGTGCTGGCCCCGGTCTCGATCCACCGGGACAGCCCGTCCGCGGCAAACTCCGGATCATCCAGCGCCTTTTTTATGGAACGGTACCCGAACATGAACCCGCACCAGCTGTCTCCAACAAACATGATGCGGGGAATACGGTCCGCAACCGCCAGGCCCTGCAGGAGCAATACCCCCGCAAGGACCGCCATCAGCATCCGAACTATCCGCTTTTTGCCACGACACTCCATGACTCCACTCCTTTCGTTGACCGTATTTTATAAATACCGGAAAATCTTCCTTAATTAATGATACCAGAAAATCTCCTGCGGCGCAAGAGGGAGAGCGCAGGGATGCCAGACCTATCTGCCCCCCTCAGAAGGATCCAGCAGATCCCTGAGCGCGTCGCCCAACGCATTAAGGCTGTACAGTGTCATGGCAAAGATGACTGCCGGCGACAGCAACAGCCAGGGAAATTCCTCCATCACTTCCACGCCGTCACGGATCAGGGTACCCCATGAACTCATCGGAGGCTGCACGCCAAGCCCCAGAAAACTCATGAACGCTTCCAGGAGCATTACCCGGGGAACCGTCAGCGTGGCGTACACGATCACCGGACCCAGCAGGTTCGGAACCACGTGGCGGTACAGAATCCGCAGCGGGGACAGTCCCATAAGCACCACGGCCTCCACGAAGGGGCTCTGCTTGAGGGACAGCGTCTGGGCCCGCACAATCCGGGCCATGGTCAGCCACTCCACGGCGCCTATGGCAACGAACAGCAACAACAGGCTGCGCCCGAACACCACGGTGAGCACGATGACGAACACGGTAAAGGGCAGCGCGTACAGGACGTCCACCAGCCGCATCATAAGACGATCCGTCCGTCCTCCAGCGTAACCGGCGATGGTTCCCCAGGCCACGCCGATCACGAGAGATACTGCCGTGGCGGCCAGCCCTACACCGATGGAAACCCGCCCGCCCTCCATCAGCCGGGCCAGCAGGTCCCGCCCCAGCAGATCGGTCCCCAGCCAGTGCCGCCATGACGGCGCGGACGCGCCCAGCAGCGTGTCCTGGGCATCCGGAGCGTACGGCCATATCCATGGCCCAAGCACGCATACCCCCGCCACCGCGGCCAGCATGGCCGCGTGCCGCTTTGCCCGGGTTGCTGTTGTCCCGCCTCGGATCATTCCAGGCGTATCCTCGGATCCAGCCACGCGGTCACCAGGTCCGCCGCCAGGTTCAATGCCGCCACCAGCGCGGCATATACCACCACCGTTCCAATCACCATGGTGTAATCCCGGTTAAAGGCGGCCTCCACAAATTCACGCCCCAAACCGGGAATGAAGAAAATCGTCTCTACCACGAACGATCCCGTGAACAGCCCTGCTATGGCCGGCCCCAGAAAAGCCGAAACGGGCACCATGGCGCCAGGCAGCGCGTGGACCAGGGCCACCCTCGCCTCAGAGAGTCCCCGGGCCCGGGCGGCGCGGATGAAATCCTGCCCCAGCACCTCCAGCATGCTGCCCCGGGTCAGCCGCGCCAGGTATGCCGCGTACAGCGCGCCCAGGGTCAGCGAAGGCAGCACTTTGTGGGCCGGCGTGGACCACCCCGCAACGGGCAGCCAGCCCAGCCACAGCGAAAATACCAATACGAGCAATGGTCCCAGCAGGAAAGCGGGAAGGCATATCCCGAGCAGAGAGGCGAAGTTAAGCGTCCGGTCCAATATCGAATCCGGGCGGAGCGCCGCCGCCAGGCCGCCCGCCAACCCTAATACCAGCGCCACGCACAGCCCGTAAATCCCCAATTCCAGCGATACCGGCAACCGAAGCAGGATCCACTCCGTAACGGTCCGGCCCGGCTTGCGGAAGGAAGGACCAAAATCCCCCCGGACAACGCCGCCCAGATAAGAGGCATACTGCTTCCACAGCGGCTGATCCAGTTTGTAGTAGGCCTCGATCTGGCGGAGGGCCTCCGGAGGCGCCTTGCGTTCCGCGTCAAACGGCCCTCCCGGCGCAAGCCGCGCAAGGAAAAACGCGATGGTAATCACCGCCCAGAGCACCGGCACCAGTTCCGCGACCCTTTTCAGCACGTAGCGGATCAAGGCGCGCTCTCCCCGCGTTCCAGCCACAGGTCCGCCCAGCAAATGAACCCCAGCGGATTGGGGACCAGTCCGCGCACCGCCGGGTTCATCAGAAAGGTCCACCGGTAAAAATAAACCGGCGCGATGGGCGCCGCTTCAAGCAGCAGCTCTTCCGCGCGGGCAAGCAACTTCATCCGGAAGGCGGCATCAGGTTCTTTGTAGGCGTCCCGAATTAAACGGTCGTATTCCGGCGAGGACCACCCGGTACGGTTATTGCCGACACCGGTCAGGAAGCACTCGAGAAAATTAACCGCGTCCGGCACGTCCGCGATCCACGATGACCGCGCGATATCGTAGTCCAGGGTATCCATGGAAGCCAGATAAACCTTCCAGTCCTGGTTCCGGAGCACCACGCGGACCCCAAGGGTTTCCCGCCACATGCGCTGAGCGGCCTCGGCGATCAGCCGGTGTGCCTCGGATGTGTTAAACAGCAGGTCCAGTTCGCGCATCCCCTTCCCACCAGGATACCCGGCCTCTGACAGCAGCCGCCGCGCGGACTCAGGATCAAACGGAATGCCCGCGGGCGGCTGATAATCAGCCATGCCGTCCGGCACCAGGCGGTCCGCCGGCGTTTCGCCTCCTTTCAGGACATGGTCCACCAGTTCCCGGCGGTCCAGCGCCATAACCAGCGCGCGTCGCACCCGGGGATCATCCAGCGGCGGACGGGTTACGTTGAACCGATAGAAATATGTCCCCAGATAGGGGTGGGACTGCAGCCGGTCCGGCATCCGCTGCCGGTACACCGGTATTTTATGGCGGGGAATCGTGCTGGTCATGTCCAGCAGACCGGCCCGGAACAGGCGTTCCTCCGTCTGCTGGTTGTCGACGGGGTAAAACACGATGGCATTCAGACGAACCTTGTCCGCCCGACGGTAAAAAGGGTTCCGTTCCACCCGGATCTGGTCGTTGGGCTGCCAGACCGCCAGACGAAACGGGCCGTTGGAGACCAGCGTCCCGGGCCTGGCCCAGGGATTGTTGCGGTCGTCCATCCGGCCTGAAGCCTCAATCGCCTCCCGTTTAACCGGATACCAGGCGAAGTGGCTCTGCATCCGGAGAAAATAGGGCGTGGGATGTTCCAGCCGGACCTCCAGTACGTCGTCGGACAGGGCCCGCGCTCCCACGGCGCTGAAATCTGCCGCGCGGCCTTCATTAAAATCCCGCGCTCCGGCCAGACAGTGCAGCATATAGGCATACTCAGCCCCAAGCGCCGGAGTGAGCATGCGTCTCCACGCGTAGACGAAATCCTCCGCTTTAACCGGCGTGCCGTCAGACCATCGCGCGTCCGGATCCAGGTAAAACCGGTAGACCAGGCCGCCATCAGATATTTCCCAGCGGCTGGCGGCGGCCGGTTCAGGCTCCAAAGAGCCGGGATCCATCGTGGCCAGGCCTTCGAACAGCGCGCTCAGAATCCGGTGTTCAGACACCCCGGACACCAGGTGCGGATCCAGCGCGGCCGGTTCCGTGCCATTGCCTGCCAGCAACACATTCGGCTCCGAGGGCTGCCCGGCGCATCCCTGCAACCAAACGGATGTCACCAGCCCCAGCTGAACGATAACACCGTAAGCGATGAAAGATCTGAGTAGCCGCATCCTATCCCTGGCTTTCCCGCTCCGGGGCGCAGGATCCCCGGATCCGTGGAACTATGGCGGTATTCTATCACGCGCATCTGCATCCCTGTCGCGCATAACAGCGCGATGATGCGGATTGACATCCCGTGTCGCGCTTTAACAATAGTCAGGACAATGCACGATAGGCCTCAACAAAGAAAAATTACCTTGCGGCTGGAAGATCAAATAACAAGAAGTGCCGCCCCCGCCTTTCGACAGGGGCGGCAGATAGTTCACGTCAGAGGATGTTGCGGCTTATTGCGGGAACAGCGCGCCAACCAGGGCCGCGACGGTGGGAAGCACCGGCGCTTCGCAACCATACATCTTCTGGGTAGCGGTGGCCACATCCATCGTCTCAATACCGGGAACCGGGATGTAGCGCTTGAATTCCACATGGCCGTCCATGTACAGCACGTTGCATCCGCCCGGAACGTGGTTGAACAGCACGCCCGCGGCGCTGCTGCCCAGGGTATCCAGCATGACCCACAGGTTACTCTGGGCCATGTTGCTCGCCGCCGGGTTGTTGATGTCGGTAATCAGGAAGCGCTCAATGCCTTCACGGAACCGATAGATGGTGTTGCTGCCGCCGTTGCCCGTGCCCGGGAACGCGCTGACGTCGATATCCTTGTCTGCCGCCGCCAGGGCCGCGCTTAAAGCGGACGCGTTCCCCGACGCAAACTGCACCACCGCCGGATCCGTGAAAAGTCCGTTAAGCATGGCCAGCATCTGGAGGGGCATCGGCTGGGTGGGAGATGGCGCCGCGCTGGAATTCAGCAGGCTCAGCAGGCTCAGCAGCGTTGGAAAGGCGCTGACCGTGGAACATTCTTCAACCCGGTCGAGGGTCCATCTGAAATAGGCATAGGATGCGTCAATAATGGCCGGGTCCCAAGCCAACCGGGGCGCCCCTTCGGGACCGGGCAATTCACCAGCCTGGCTGAGATGGAAGCCCGTTATGGGTCTCTGTTCCGGGCGCTTCGGGCGCGCCGCCGGGAGAATCCGGGGGCTTCGCCCATGGGACCCGGGGGATGGCTGACGTCTTTTTCGGGAGGCGTGAAAACCCTGGCCGAAACCGCGGCTGGGAAGTTGAAAAACGCCCTGCGCCCAGGCGTATCGGCCGCCGCTGTTACCCGGCAGGGTGCGGCCTATCAAATTGAAACTGATTCGGGCCTGACGGTTTCCGCCCGACGGCTTTTTCTGGCCTGTCCCTCCTGGCAGGCAGCCCGCCTGGTCGCGCCGATGCATGAGCGGGGCGCTCTTGCCCTGGAGCGCATTCCCTACGCGCCTATAGCGGTGATCGCCCTGGGATACGCGCGGGAGCATGTCGGACATCCGCTGGACGGTTTCGGTTTTCTGGTTCCCCGCGGAGAGTCCATGCGTCTCCTGGGGTGCCTGTGGACATCGTCAATTTTCCCGGACCAGGCTCCAGCCGGCCACGTGCTCCTGCGGATTATGATGGGGGGAGCGGTCAATCCGGACGCGCTGCGCATGAGCGATGGCGAACTTTTAAATGCGGCCCTGGCTGAACTGAAGACGCTGCTGCGCCTGTCCGGCTCGCCGCTGTGGACCCGGATTTACCGATATGAGCGCGGCATCCCGCAGTACACCCTGGGGCATGCCGAGCGCCTGGCCGCGCTGGCGAATATGGAGCGAACGCTTCCGGGGGTATATCTCTGTGGTAACGCCTATCACGGCGTCGGGCTGAATGACTGTGTCATTTCGGCAACCGGCGCGGTCGCGAGAGCGTTGGGTGCGGCGTCCCATGAACAATAATTCCCCGGTTTCCCCGACTGAAGCGTCTCCGTCCGCGCGTCCCGGCAGGTGGTACCGGCGAATAAACCTATTTTTGGTGGGGTTGCCGGCCGCCATTTTTCTGGCATGGTGTTTTCCGGGGCCCGGGAGCCGAGCCGGCCTGTTTACGCTCAGTACCCTGTCCCTGGTCGGGGTATCAGCCGTATTCTTCGAGTATGGTCTGCGAACCGACTGGGACCAGTTCATGGCCGGAATCCGCCTTTGGCGACTGCACCTGCTGATTCAGTCCGTCACGTTCCTGTTGTTTCCTTTGCTGATTTTTCCGTGGAAGTGGGTGTTGGTTCAGGATACCGCTCAGCAGATCTGGCTGGGCATTTTTTTTCTGGCTGCCCTGCCCTCCACAATCAGCTCTTCGGCCGTACTGGTCTCTATGGCTGGCGGAAACCTGCCTCTTGCTGTGGTGAACGCAGGGCTTTCCGGCCTCATCGGCATCCTGGCCACACCCTTTTGGATGGTACTAACGGGGAGTCATTTTGAAGGCGGATGGGGCGCGCTGGGGCTGGCGAGCCTGCGGCTTTCCGTCATTATTTTTCTGCCGATGCTGGTTGGGGCAGCCCTCACCCCATGGCTGGGTGTGTTTGCGCGTCGCTATGAAAGGTTTCTCCGAATGGCTGACCAGATGGTGGTCATGCTGATCGTTTATACCAGCTTCAGCAAATCCTTCGAACGCGGCCTGCCAGCAGTGTTTACTGTTACCGCGCTTGCCGCGGCGGCTGTCGCGGTAAGCGTGTTATTCCTGGTCGTGGCTGCGCTGATCCTTGGGTTCTGCAGGCTCAGGCAGATTCCCAGGCCGGAAACCCTGACGGTTTTTTTCTGTGGGTGCACCAAATCCTTGTCTCACGGCGTGGTTATGGCCAAAGTCCTGTTCGGCTCACAGCCCATGGCCGCGCTGGTTATTGTTCCGGTGATGTTTTATCATTTCATTCAGCTGACCGTGCTGAGCCTGGTGGCGGCGGCAGTCAACCGGCCGTTCAGCAGACGATTTTTTCCGCCGGAATAATAAAAACGGCGGCAGCCTGCAGGCCGCCGCCGCAAAGATTGTTCCTGGAGATCAGATCGTGCCGCCGCCGCCGGTCAGCGTGGCGAAGGCGCGGGATACCGGGCTGCGGGCCGGACCCGGGAACCGGATGAATTCAACGTGCCCATCCATGTACAACACGTTGGAACCGCCGGGGATGTGGTTGAAATTGCTCGCGATCACGCTGGTGATATCCCAGAAAATGAATACTTCGCTCTGGGCCTGGTTGGCTGATGCGGGATTGTTGATGTCCGTAATCAGGAACCGTTCAATGCCTTCGCGGAGTCGGTAGGCGGTCCGCCCGTCTGGAGCCGGCAAAGTAATATCCTCCTCTAAGGGCGACAGGTCTCCGTTCTCAACCTGGGTATACAGCTGTTGCAGTTTGATCGCCAGTTGAATGTTCAGATAACCCTGCGTGGCCGCCAGCAGCAGGTCCGTGGGCATGCCCTGCGTGTTCGGATCCAGCGTTCCCACGTACAGGTCCTGCAGGGCCCAGCTGAGATACACGTACGACAGCGAATCAAACCGGCACGGGACAATCGGGTTGTTGGGGTTGCGCGCCCCACCCGGATCCCGGGCGTTCCAACGTCCGCCGGTCAGACCGTCATCCCCGTCCCCGTCCGAGGGACACACCAGCACTTTGTGGTCGCTCAGGTACTCCGGGTATACCTGGTCTCCCTGGAACATGAAGTCTAGGCCGTCCAGCAGCGTGCAGGGTTCGCCGGGAACGCTGGTATCCGGTTCCCGGTGGTGAAGCGTCGGATAGGTCTGGCCTTTGGATTCGTTCGCGTACATCTTGAACATCAGGCCGATCTGTTTCAGATTATTCTGGCAGGAGGAACGGCGGGCCGCTTCGCGGGCGCGCGCCAGGGCCGGCAGCAG
>JAKOTZ010000251.1 GCA_029776995.1 Candidatus Hydrogenedentota bacterium | reverse complement strand
ACCACCATCTCCCGGAGCTTACGGAATACCGTCCGTTCCTGTCCGACTTCTAGGGGCTCCACGTTCCGCACCACCTGCATGGTGATCGTGCTGGCCCCGCGCGTCTGGCCGGACACCAGAAAATCCCGGAACGCGCTGAACAGCGCGTCAATGCGGACCCCCCGATGCTCGTAAAACCGCGCGTCTTCCGTGGCGAGGACCGCTTTTTGCACATGCAGCGGAATTTCGCTGAGCCGCACCAGCCGCCGTGCCTCCACCGTGAATTCACCCAGTTCCTCCCCGTCGCTGGAGTACACCCGGCTGCCCACCTTGGGCCGGAAATCGGCAAACGCGTCCGCCACCCGATTCGTGGTGTGCTCCACCATCCACACGAAAGCGCCTAACGCGGCTCCCCACAGGACGCCGCCGGTCAGGATGATCGCCATGAACAGCCCAAAACATCCCCGCCGCCGGGGTAATATGGGCGGAGCGGGCGCTTCCATTTCTCCGGTTGTGGAAGGAGGGATCGGTTCAGGCATGGTCCGCCCCTCCATAACGAGCCGCGGTTTCCGGCCGCAGCCAGTCCGGCCCGTACCCGGCAGACCGGTATTTACGGGAAGCGGCCATCAGCCATGCTCCGGCCGTGCCGCCAGCCGCGTCCGCCACCCAGTCCAGAAGGTCAGCCTGCCTGGAGACCACGAAAAGCTGGTGGACCTCATCACTGAGGCCGTATGCCGCGGCGAACAGCGCGGGCCCCGCGAACAGAAACCGGGCGGACCATGCCCGGCCGCAGCGTTCCAGGGACAGGGCTGCAAGCGCCGCCAGCGGGAGATACGCCGCAAAGTGCAGAACTTTGTCTGTTCCGGGGAATCCGCCCGGAAGCGGGGCTGCCGGACCCGAAGCCAGCCAGAACAGCACGACACAGTAGCCCCCTGTTACGGCGGGCCAGGGATTGGTCCGCCAGCGCGCGCAGACGGTTCGGACCTTCCCGTATATAAAACTGTCGGGTTTGATCATGGGCACCCATTCCGCTCCGGCGCGAAGTTTACATTATTGGCCTGCAATCAGCTGCAGTCTTTTCGCGCCGGGGATGGGGGTATTATACCCTGTTAAGGCTTCCGGATCCGTGAACTTCTCCGCGCGCGGCCGTTCCGCGCCGCCATGTGCACGTAAAGATCTGCGATATCAGCCGCCTGGGCCGCAGGCTGAACCGCCGGTCTGGCGCACCATCTGAAGGTTATGCTGCTTAAGCCGCTCGCTGAGCGTGTGGATGATGTTCAGCAGCAGCTGCACCGACACCCGTTTGGTCAGCAGGGTCTGAAAGGTGGTTTCCGTCAGCACGAACAGCAGGGAGTCTTCCAGGGCCTTTGCCGTGGCGCAGCGGGGTTCCCGGTTGACCAGGGCCATCTCGCCGAACATGTCTCCCGTGCGCAGGGTGGCGATCTGAACATCCCCGTCGAAGATGCCCACCTTTCCGCCGAGGATAATGTACATCTGGCTTCCCGTGGTGCCCTGGTAAAAAATCACCTCATCTTTTAGGTTTCGCACCACCATGCCCTTCGAGAAAATCTTGAGCACGTCTTCCCGGGTAAGCCCCCGAAAGAGGTCTACCCGCCGGATCATTTCATCCACTTTTGCCGCTGGCAGCATGGTTTTTCTCCATTAACGCCCCGAGTCTGTTGAATCCGCGCAATTAAATTATATCGCCTGCGCCGTATTTTCTGTTGCTTCTGAATAGGTTTTTACACGTTCCCGATTTATACTCCTGGGGGTTGCGCGGGCTGGTCCATGGAGTATTCGATCCCTTCAGTCCGGCTGTAATGGCGGATGCGTTTGTCTTGCTGTTTCTTTTTGGTTTAATCTATCAGCGTCATTCATGTTCCCGCCCGTAGCGGGGGAGCAGTCGGTTCGCGCAGCGGAAAGTGAGAGGATCCATAAAGACAGGAAGGCCTGCCGTGAGTACCAGTACTACCCAGAAAATCAGTGTTACAGAAGCCACCGACAAACTCTATGAATTTGAGCGGGCTCCGGTTACCCCGGATAAGCTTCAGCCGGGGCGGTATTTCGCCGGGCTGTTCGCCGGGGAACACGTGGCCGGAACGGAATTTGTCATCGGCGCGCTTTTCGTGGCCAAGGGATGCACGGCCTGGGACATTTTCGTGGGGTTGGCCCTGGGCAATCTGCTGGCCGTGCTGATGTGGACTTTTCTGTGCGCTCCGATCGCGGTGCGCACCCGGCTCACCCTGTACTGGTACCTGCGCCAGGTAGGCGGGCCGGTCGTGACGGTCGCCTACAACCTGCTCAACGCCTTTATGTTCGCCATCCTGGCGGGATCCATGATCACCGTATCCGCTTCCGCGGTGTGCGCCGCGCTGGGCATCAAAATCAATACCCTGGCGCTGTTTCCGGACAATCCGCTTTTCGTAATCGTCACGCTGCTGGTGGGCGCGGTAGTCGTGCTGCTGGCGGTGCTCGGTTTCAAGCGGCTGGGCCAGTTTGCCGTGGTCTGTTCCCCGTGGATGATCCTCATGTTTCTGGCCGGCGCCCTGGCGCTGCTGCCGACCCTGTCCACGCTGGCGCGGAATGTGCCCGGTATGGAAAATTTTGGGGGGATCCATTCGTGGAGCGATTTCTGGCAGGTGGCCAACAGCATTATCTGGACGGGAAAAACACCGGATGGCAGCGCGCCGTGGACCTTCTGGCAGGTTGCGGCCTTTGCGGCCATCTGCAACCTGGCCATGAATGCCGGCCTGGCGGACATGGCGCTGTTCCGATATGCCCGGCACTGGGGCTACGGGCTTTATTCCTCGCTGGGCATGTTTCTGGGGCACTATATGGCGTGGATCTGCGCGGG
>JAKOTZ010000241.1 GCA_029776995.1 Candidatus Hydrogenedentota bacterium | reverse complement strand
GGACACTCCTCTCCGACATGTCGTAGCCGGGGAGGAGTTTGTCCTGGCCAGTGCTCAGGCCAGGGAGCGCCGGTCCATTCACCGACAGAATAACCGGCTCCGGCGCTATCGCGAACAAAGGCAGCACGGACGAAGCGCTGAAACGCAATTGCCCGGGACCGTCCAGGGTCACTTCGACCCACGCGGGCGGTTCCTGCCCGGACGCGGAGGCATAGATGCTGTTCCCATTCCCGGCACCAGTGTAGCCTTCACTCGGGTTCTCTGTGCTGGTGGTCCAAACGGCTCCGGACAACGGAAACAAATCCGAAAGCGGAACCGGGGGCACTGTTTCCACGGAAACCCGGTCAATCACAGCCCCATTTCCGTTCGAATCACTGAGATTGAGTCCGTAGCGACCGGGCGGAATATCGAATACACAAAGGGTCCAGTCGCCGGACTCCCGAGTGGCGGTGGCAGTGAACGGTGACGACGTGAAGCCGCCAAAGTCCTTCGTATGCAGGCTAAGTCGCGCCGGACCCTGAACCGAAAGCGTGATGGAGGGACTATCCAGACCAAACCAAACGCCGGTTTCACAGGTCAGCATATCGCCATCCGGCAACGAGGCATCAATGAGAGTGAACCATTTGGCACCATTGCCGGGAAGCCACACAGACGCAGCCAGATCAGAGCCTGTGGAGAGGTCCAAACTGGCCGGAAGCAGGCGGAGACGATCCAGAAAAACCAGGGGGCTGGAGGCACTCAGTGTCCATCGCACGGTATGCGAACCAAAAGGGATATACAGCCTGTGGTCGGACCAGCCCTCATCCAGACTGTCCACAGTCTCTAACGTGCGCACACCGCCATCAATAGAGACCGTAACGCTGGAGACATGGCTGCCGCTGGACGTGTGGAAGAGCGAGAATTCCAGCGCGGCCGGACCAGTGACCGTGGTCTCCAGCCACGCTTCCGTTCCATTCACGACACCAAGCGGATGGAGACTGCCGCCGCCATCAGCATCCGGAGACGCCACCGTGGACCACTGGTGAGAACTGGCCGTGAAGGTAAAGCCGGCCGCTGAAGCCCACGCCGAAAGCGGCTGGGGCGCATACGCAGACCACTGTACGGAATCCAGTCTGGCTTCAGCATTGGACCAGGGAGTGGTCCCGGACGGCAGCGATGCCTCCCAGGACAATGTGGACGTGCCAGCCGGGAGTTCCCCGCAAAATGAGCCGTCTGGGGAATTGTATGTCCTCCCGACACCGTTGATCAAAAATCTAAATCCGTAGATGCTGGACTTCGCGCCACGAAACGTCAGCAATCCGGGACCCGTCACGGTCGTCCCCACAATCGCCAGGCCGTTGGCCGCCAGTCCGGTAAGGCGGGCCATGTCCCCGCCGCCCGGGGTGGCGACACCCTCCCAGGCGGCCGTACCGCTGGTCGTCCAGGCGAGATTTGGCGCATCCAGCGCTTCCGGAATGCTGACCGTTTGCTGCTGTTGCCACGTGATTTCTCTAAAGAGAAAATACCCTGGCATCACGGTTTGGAAAGTTGCACCGGGCGGTGCTGAAATGGTCAGCGTATGCGCCCCTGATGGCACCG
>JAKOTZ010000027.1 GCA_029776995.1 Candidatus Hydrogenedentota bacterium | reverse complement strand
CGGCTGGATGATGCCCCGGATGATGAAACCTGGCTGGAACTGTATGATACGGTCGAAGCAATGCTGGTTGCCGGGGGATGGGAACACTACGAAATTTCCAACTATGCCCGGCCCGGACGGCAGTGCCGGCATAACCTGGTCTACTGGCAGAATGGGCTGTACGAGGGGCTGGGGCCCGCCGCCTGGCGATTCGACGGTATTCGCAGGGAAAAAAATCCTGACGACTTAAAAAAATGGATAACGGAGCCCGGCGTGCCTGAAGAATCGGAAAACTTGTCGGATGCCGATATACAGATCGAAACGGTAATTCAGCAGGCGCGCCTCGCGGCAGGCATAGACGGGCAAAAGTACCGCAGGAGATTTGGGTCAACGCTGGAAACGGATTTTGGCTCGGCTTTGCGGCGCTGCGAGGAAGAGGGGCTGCTGGAGGCGATTCCCGACGGCGCCGGATGGCGGCCAACGTCACGGGGGTTCCGCCTGAACAACCGGATCGGTCTGCTGCTGCTGGAGCACCGTTCCTCAGATCCCGACATGGACAGATCAAATGCCCACGGCATGGCTGAATCCTGATGACCCTTTCCCCCCTGTTGACCAGTGGGACCCGGACGGCCTGGTCGCGGTAGGCGGCGGAATGGGCGTAGACCGCCTGCTGGACGCGTTCTCCCGGGGTATTTTTCCGTGGGATTTCTACCGGGGACATCCCATGTGGTTCTGCCCGGAGGACCGGATTATTTTTGACCCCAAAACCTGGCGTCCCCACCGACGTCTTGCGCGGACCATCCGGAGCGCCGGTTTCCGCTTCACGGTGGATAAAGCCTTTTCTGAGGTCGTGCGGCAGTGCGCCACGGTTCCCCGGCCGGGTCAGCAGGGCACGTGGATCAAACCGGTATATATCCGCGCGATGCTAAAGCTGCATGAACTGGGATTCGCGCATTCCGTGGAATGCTGGCAGGGCGATATGCTGGCAGGGGGGCTCTACGGCGTGGCGCTCGGTGCCGTGTTTTGCGGAGAGTCGATGTTCCACCGGACACCGGACGCGTCAAAAGCGGCCTTTGCGGCACTGGCAGCCGCATGCCGGATTCTGGGGATCACGCTGATTGACGGACAGGTACCCAACCGCCATCTGATCCACCTGGGGGGCGTCATCATATCGCGGGAGGATTTTCTGGAACGGCTGCGGAACTGCCTGCCTCCCCCACCCTATCTCGGAAATCGGTGGGAGATAACAGAGACACAGATCGCGGCGGAGCTGCGCGCTAAAACGGAATAATGCCGAGGCGCGAACGCCAACTGTCGGGGGCAACCGATACCCCTCAGGCCCGACTCAGAACCGGAAACAGCTACTGGCTGAGATCCGTAACGGTTCCGGAAAATTCCTGGGCCAGCTGCTTCATGAGCTCAGCATACTGGTCCGCGGCGAACTGCCGCACCGCCGGCTCAAAGAAACGCTGGCTTACGGCGCCGGCGGAAGTTCTCATGTCCCGCTTCCAGTCCGTGCCGCTATAGGCGGACACGCTGGAAAACAGGTAGTTCTTAACCTGAGCCATACGGTCACGGATTTCCTTGATCCCCCGGTTCCGCTGCTGCGCTTCCATTGGGAATTCGTCGGTCACTTCCGCGTAGGCCGCTTCAGCCTGGGCCAGCAGGGAAATCCCTTCCGCAATGCGTTTGGCTTCGATTTCCTGCTCGGCCAGGTTCCGCAATTCACTGCCGCGGGCGATGGCCGCCCGGAACGCTTCGAGACGGGCGTCCCGTTCAGCGATTTTCTGCTCCGTCTCCACGCGGA
This sequence comes from Candidatus Hydrogenedentota bacterium, assembly GCA_029776995.1. Taxonomy (GTDB): domain Bacteria; phylum Hydrogenedentota; class Hydrogenedentia; order Hydrogenedentales; family CAITNO01; genus JAGPFE01. The sequence goes on along the minus strand of JAKOTZ010000027.1, from coordinate 11,481 downwards.
GCGCCACCGCCTCCTCATTCAGGGCATCCGCCTGAACGGCCTGTTCCAGGGATTTCAGCGCGTCTTCGAGCGCGTTGTTTTTAAGCTGTTCCTGCCCCTGCTGGAGGTAATATTTGGATACCCGCTGCCCGATTTCTCTCCGGTCAGGCGCTTCAGCAAGGGCCTGCTGATACTCCTTGATCGCCCGCTCATACTGCCTGCGTTCAAAGAGGAGATCTCCCAGCCGGATCCGCAGGTCCACGTCCAGAGGGACAATGGCGGCAAAATTTTTCAGCGCGGCTTCAAACTCCGCCATCGACCGGTTGGCGAGATAGTATTCGCACCCTTCCACAATGTAATCCCGGAGCTGGGCGTCGGATACGGAGCCCTGGATGACGGTTCCCGACAGGACCTGCGTCCAGACATCCAGCACGGCGGCAACGGAAAGGCTGGCGCTCTGGGAAAAAGTCTGCGCGGCGGAACCGTTAAATCCGGTACCCGCCCGATATTCCGAGAGAATCAACTCATCGTTCATGGAGATCTCCCGGAGAATGCGGTCAAAATAAGCGCCATCCACCGGCTGTACCGGACGGGCCGTTAGCCGGATGGTATCAATCGCTTTGTCCGCGTCGGAATAATAGAGGTTCCTGTAAGTAACCTGCGCGCCACGCATGGGGGCAACATACATCGCCACCATCTTACCCAGCAGGCCCAACCGGTAGGCGAAATACGCGTTGAATTTTCCGCGCCGGGCGGATGACAGCAGGGCCATTTCGGTCATAATGGCGTTGTGGGGATCGTTCGAATACTGGGGATACAGGCGTTCCACCTCAGAGATGGAAACCGCGCACCCGTTCAGCACATCCTGCCGGAACCGCCCCAGTTCGCCGGCCGTGTTTTTGCTCAACAGGTTAAACGCGGTGGAAACCACGGCATTCTGGACGCGAGGTCCCCAGGCCCCTGCGTTCGCCGCAGCCAAAATAATCATTGCAACCAGTATGGCCATTACCGGCCGCTCCGGGCGGCGCGCCGCAATTCCAGCTGCTTCCCTGAAATGGCTCCATGTTTTCATGAGGTATGCTCCGCGGTCACGAGGACAGCACGCTCTGTTTCAGTTGTGACACCAGCACTTCAATCTCCGCGGCCCGGGTATCAGCCCGATTCGACCCGACCAGTTCCAGGTACCGGTCCAGCTCCTGCACGCCTTCGGCAACCGCCTGGCGCCCGACCAGCATCAGCCCCAGCTCCAGATGGGCCACGGGATATTCGGGATCCAGCTGAATCGCTTTCCGAAATGCGGATTCCGCTTCGTTAACTTCGCCCAGGGCCATCCGGATTCGCCCCTGGATCACCTGCATCTGCGGCGTTTTCACGCCGCGCTCCACGGCCTGCCGCGCCACGGATGCCGCCTTATCCACGTCCCCTGTTTCCAGATAGATTTCCGCCATTCTCGCGGATGCTTCACCTGACAGGGGAGCATCCATGGCCGCTACGCGCTCAAACTGTGCCAGGGCTTCTTCGCGCAGCCCTACCAGCCGAAGCGCAACCGCCTGGTAATAGAGGATTTCGGGGTCGTCCGGCGCTGCCGCTTTCGCCTGATTCAGCGCGCCCAGCGCTTTCTGATCTTCTCCGCGCTGCAGATACAGGGTCCCGAGGCGCAATCCCGCCCAGCGCGCCAGCGTTGTTTTATTCTGCAGGGCTTTTTCCAGAAATTCCACGGCCGCATCGCTCTGTCCCTGCGCGTCCAGCAGCAACCCGACCAGAGCCGGATAATTTCCATTCTCCGGCGCCAGCACAATCTGCTCCCGCAACAGCGATTCGGATTTGCTCAGGTCCCCTTCAACGGCCAATCCCAGCGCCAGGGTCTCGTTGTCCAGTTTCCCCGCGCTGCGGGCCAGACCCAGCACTTCGCTCAGGGCTTTCTTATTACCGCCGACCGTATGTCCCAGGGCCAGCAGCCGCCAGATTCTGCTGTCGACATCCCCGCTGCGGCAGACGCGATCCAAAATTTTCAGTTGCCTGGCGGCGGCATCCTGGCCGGACAGCCGGGCGGCAACGGCCACCGCGGCCATTTTCCAAGGATCATCCGGGTTGGGTAACTCCAATGCTTTAAGGAAAGTATCAGCGGCCTTGTCAAACTGTTCCGCCCGGACATACAGTTTTCCAAGCAGCGTCAGGGCCGCCGCGTCCGAAGGTCTGCGCGTCAGGTGCTCTTCGAGCGTGTTGATAGCCGTTAACGTTTCCCCCCGCTCCGCCATCTGTCTGGCCGCGGTGACAGGATCCCGCGAAATCCGGTAGAGCAGCCAGCCACCCGCGGCAACCAGTGCCACCAAAATCCCCGCCAGGAGAATGCCGCCGACCGCGCGGAGCCATTTTCTCGGGGCGCCGGACGTTTCGGCAACGGGCTGAACCGGAACCTGCCCAGCCCCGCCGCCCGCTTTAAGGAGATTGGCGCCACAGGAGGTACAAATGATATCTCCGCGGTCAACCGTGGCGCCGCAGGCCGGACATCGCATAACGGATGAGGTTACAGGAGGCGGTTTCACAACCTGCCTGGGAGCGCCGCACCGCTCACAGTTAGGCTTGGCGGAATCCGTCAGTTGCCCGCAGAACGGACACAATACCTTTTCAGCCACGATTTTACCCTTTATTGACAAAACATCAGGTTTAGTAAAATTATACTATCATTTCCTTATTTTGACAAGAGATTTCTTCCCCTAAAAAGGAAAACGCAGCCAGAAAATTCGACTGCGTTCTCAAAAGTCTGGGCCATTCATCAGCCAAAAATCGATTTAAAGTAATCACTGTCGTCGATTTTATTGAGTTCTTCCTGAACGAACTGCTGCACCTCCTGATCGGTGATTTTTTCATCCTTTGCCCTGTGACGCGCCCTCCCCATCTGCTTCCGGAAACGCATCACCATGGCCTGAAGAATGGTTACATCATCGGAATTATTTTCATTTGGGGATTTGGGCACGCCGGTATCATCAAGGCCTGGAGCCGATTCACCGACCGTTTCCTCATCTTTTTGCGTGGGACGATTGGAGGCCATAAAATCAATCAGACGATCCACCCGGTCGCTGATAAAGCGGTTAAGCACTTCCTTGATATGCCGGCGAATATTTTCCACGTTGCCGGATTCCATTATTCCGCTATCCAGCGGCAGAGCCCACCCGTGGAACAGGACGACCGGTTTTCCACAGCGCGGACAGGGACCAATAACCACTGATCCCGGCGGAGGCATAATGATCTTACCGGAAGCGGAACAGTGAGGACAGGTTACATCGATAAATGACAACATACTATTACCCTTTCAATTACGTTAAAAATTACCAACAATAAACTTCATTAAATTTTACCTTCCACTCCGCAAATTTGGCAAGTCCATTTTACCCGGACCGATTAATCTGCCTTCCTGTATATATAACGCTCCAGCCCGCGGAAATATTACAAGATTCATTAAAAAAATTGACCTTTCCCCTGACAGAGGAAAGGTCCGCAGTCCGAAAAAATGCAATATTGACTGATATTTATTTCAGTTTCTGAACAATCGCCATAATCTGTTCAAAAACCTGGTCCGGGGTGGCGCCGCTGCCGCTGACTGTCCGCAACAGTCCCCGCCGGTCATACCAGGAAATGATAGGTTCCATCGTGTCATGGTAGGTTTTCAGCCGGGCCAGAACGGTTTCCTCTTTGTCGTCTTCCCGCTGAATCAGACGGTCAGCGATTTCAGCAGGCGGCGGGCTGAATTTAAGGTTGTAGATCTGTCCGGTGACGGGATCCGTCCTGCGCGCGCTCAATCGTTCCACAATTTCGGCGTCCGGCACGTCAATATTGATAGCGGCGGTAATCTGCTGCCCTTTTTCCTGCAGATACTTTTCCAGCATTTCCGCCTGGGGAATAGACCGGGGAAATCCGTCCAGAATAAACCCGTTTTCACAGTCGGGCTGGGCCAGACGGTCCGCAACTATTTCACAGGTCAGTTCGTCCGGGACCAGCGCGCCGCTGTTCAGGTACTCCTGTACTCGTTTGCCCAGGGGAGTCCCCTCTTTCAGGTTTTTGCGGAAAATATCGCCCGTGGAAATATGCGGGATTCCAAGGGTTTCCGCCATGCGCAACGCCTGGGTACCCTTGCCCGCACCCGGCGCGCCAAGCATAACAATACGTAACGCCATTGTTCATCTCCCCCGCCCGCAATGCCGAACCAGAAGGGCATCCACGGACGCATTAAAGTTAGTGTTCACTCGATCGAGAGTATAGCATAATTCGAAGTATGTCCCAAAACCACCGGATCCGGACCACCGCACGGTAGACGGCAGACGGCCTATCCACAACGCTTGGGAAATCCGATAAGCTATAATGCGGTAAAAAAATTGCAGGAATTTTTCATGGCTGTTGGCATTTTTTCGGTAAAAAAACGGTACCGCGTGGCATGTTACGTCTCCTGCGGAATGCTGCTGGCAGTAATGCTATCGGGTTGCGGTTCCGGCTGTTCGCCCGCTTCTGACATTTCCCGCGCGGCGTCTTCATCCGGCAGGACCCCTGACAGCAACCCACCTTCATCTCCGCCTCCCCCCAGTCCCCCGGACCGCATGACGCTGGAACGGGAAATCGCCCGCCCGGACGCCGCCACCCTCCAGGTAACCGTTCACATCCGCTACGGCGGCCAACAGCCGGTTACGGCACTGGGCCTGGTGGAAAATATTCCTCCGGGCTGGCGTTACCGGCAGGCAGCAGGCACAGCGCTTCCCCAGATCCTGCCACAGGCCGGACGGGAAGGCCGTCTGGAGTTTGTCTGGATCACTCCGCCCCCCTTTCCAGCCAACTTCACCTATACCCTGGAAAAAACAGCCGGCAAGGAAGATAGCGCTGCCGCCATTCGCGGCCAGACCGTGTACCGCCGGCTGGGCGGCGAAGAACGGTCAGATGAACTCGCCACATCGATTCCCGGCATCCCCCAATAACCAGGAAACCAGCGGTTCAAGCACTTAAGGCTGTGCGACTTCGGCAACAGGCGCGGATGCCGTGACCGGCGGCGTCCAGCCCTCGCGCAATACCCGTAACACATTGCGGCTGAAGAATTTTTCCACCTGGTCCTCACTGTATTTTTTCAGCAGCCGCTCACGTAACACTGCGTAATCCCGGGGAGATTTGAAATCGGGCGGCGGACCGGTAAATCCGTCGAAATCGCTGCCAAAAGCGACCACGTCCTCACCACCGCAACGAATAAGATGGTCTATGGATTCCAGAATAACGTTCAGTCCGTCTTTTCGTATCGGTTTGGAGAGGTAATAAGACATGGCGATCAGGCCGATCACGCCGCCGGTATCGGCAATGGTCCGGATTTCATCGTTCGTCGGATTCATGGGATGGGCACACAGCGCGTGGAGTCCGACATGGGAGAAAATGACCGGCCGCCGTTTTGCGTGGCCGCGCTGGATATCATAGACTTCCTTGCGGCACCTGGGCGTCGCGTGGGTAACATCCACGATAATGCCCAGATCAAACATCCGCTCAACCAGAGCCCGGCCAAAATCGGTAAGCCCGGAATCCAGGCGGATTTCCTGCCGGAAACATCCCAGTCTGCGCAGCCAGTTCACATCGTCGGGAAAAGCATCCACATTCCAGCACGCTTCATTGGGATAGAGGTGCGGAACAATCATATGACAGACACCGCGCCGGTGCAGTTTATCCAGGTTTTCCAGGTTTCCACTGAGGTGGTGCGCGCCTTCAACGGACAGCAGCACGGCGATGCGTCCGGAAGCGATAATTTCCAGCATTTCCTCCACACTGCGCGCCACCGCCAGGACAGGTCCCCGCCGGGCATTGATCTGCCGGATGCATTCATCCTGATGGTCCAGGCACTCCCATGCGCGCTCAAAGGGATCTCCCGAAAAGACATGCCTCACCCTGGGCAGTACCCGCTGAACCATCCGAATCGGCCAGACATCGGTAAGAAAATCCTTCTCCACAATGTAAACCGTAGAGAAGAATGCTTTTACCCCGCCCGCCAGGAGCGCGTCCAGGTCGGTGCGCATGGTCAGCGGAAAGAAAAAGCCCGGCGGATAATGCCTGGCCATCATGTTTTTCCCCAGCATGAAGGTTTTCAGGGTGGGGTGCATGTGGATATCGATTACACCGAAGCGGTGTTCCGCAGGCAGGGCATCCCGGTGATCCATGGAATCTTCCTCCACCGTTTGGCTGAATCCCATTTTATACCGGGTCTCCGCCAAAGGGCAAGGCTTTTGGGAGATAACCCCCATAAATTAGCCGGACTCTTGCCCGATATCCCCAGCCGGCTACTTTTCCTCAGCGCGCGCTCCGGAAAGAGATTTTCTGCAGCGATCCCATAAGATTACCAGCACCGAGGCTGCGGCCAGCTTCAGCGCATCCGCCGGCAGGAACGGAACAACACCTAACATCAGCGCGGCGTACAGGCTGAAACCCAGCCAGTACGCCATCCAAGAAACCCCCATGAGATAAACCACGGCAAGCATGGCCGCCATGGAAACCGGCACCCAACGGCTTTCCCTGGGGAAAAGGCGCGCGACCGCAGGCGCAACCAGAAACCCCAGTATATACCCCCAGGTTGCCCCGGATACTGACGCGAAAAAAGCGACACCAAAACCGGCGCTGACCCCGCCCAGCAGCGCGAAAAGCCCCGTGCCCAGCGTAGCCCCCCAGAAAGAAAAACAGAAGGGCAGCAGCATCACCACGAATGTCTGCAGGGTCACCGGCACCGGCGTAAAAGGGAGGTAAAAACGCATCTGGGACGCCAGAAAAAGCAATGCCGCCACGCCGATTATTTCCGCAACGGCCAACGCCGCCAAACGCGCGCGCATCCGCGCGCCGGAAACTGCCGCGGTATTCCATACCGTTTGATTCATCGCGTATCACTCCCAGTTCTCTTATAACACACTTTTCAACGGGTATACAATCCCCACCTCTTCGCGGGACAGCATAACCGCTCCGTTTGGTGTATAGTTGATTAGAGGAGCAAGGGCAGCGATATGGCTGAGATTGTGATTGATGAGCACAGCCCGCGGTGGATGCGGGAACTGAGCCGGTTTGTCAGCATTAAAAACATGATCTTCCTGCACGGGAACGTTTACGACCTGGTGCCCTTCCCCGTGCGGAAAGCGGAAGGCGAACCGCCCCGGTGGACAGAAACGGACCTGTCGGGTTTTCTCTGCCGTTTTCTGCTGAACCAGGGGTATGAACTGATCGGCCAGGCGGATCCGGTGGAGGAGCTCCGGTTTCTGACGCCGGAGATGGATGAACTGTACCGGAAACTGGAATTGGGCGAGGATCCTACCACGAGTCCGGCAAATTCCCCATCCGGCGGCGGGTCTACCCCGGCGGCAGAAAAACATGCGGATTACGGAGGAACCACAGTCAGAACACCTTCCGGAGACCCTTCGCCTATTTCCTCGTCGGCCCCGGTGAACTGGGACCGCGCGGTGCGCCGGATGACCGTCGGCCTAACCAATACCCGGGTACCGTGCGCTTTTGTCATAAACTTCGCGTCCCGTCTGATCTCGGCGCCCGACCATCTGGCCCGGGAGGACCGGATCGCCATGACCCGGCTGCTGAAGGCCATCCTGCAAACCCGGGAAATCGCCCGGACAGACGGACGCTGGAATAACCTCATCATATTGGTATGCGAAAAGCTGAATGACCTTCCGGCATTCCTCTACCTGAACAACAGCAGGAGCCGCTCGATCCATGTCGAACTGCCTGACCGGGAGGAACGGGCCCGATATATCCGCCGGTGCTGGCGCTATTTCCATGGGGGCAACACGGAGAAACCGGATCTTCCCGCCGAAGTGGAGCGGGATTTCGTCGACCACTGCGACGGATTGACGAACTACGAAATGCGAAGCCTGGTCAGCCTCTCGCACCGTTTCCGAATTCCCTTGATCCATCCGGTATCAGGTGGGTCTAACGTGCGACGGCTCACGGACATGTACAAGTACGGCGTTACCGAAAGTGAATGGGAAAAAATCGACGCGGAACGCCTGCGCGGCGCTCCGGATTTCCTTCGGAAGCGCATAAAGGGCCAGGATCCCGCCGTCGAGAAAGTGCTGGACATCATCCGCAGGGCAAGCATAGGCCTGGCGGCCGGGGAACAGGGCAAACCCAACCGTCCCCGGGGGGTGCTGTTCTTTGCCGGTCCCACGGGCGTGGGGAAAACAGAAACGGCCAAGGCCATGGCGGAACTGCTGTTCGGCCGGCAGGACCGCCTGATCCGGTTCGATATGAGCGAGTTTTCCGCCCCACACTCCGACCAGCGGCTGCTGGGGGCGCCGCCGGGTTACGTGGGCTACGAGGAAGGCGGACAACTCACCAACGCGGTACAGCAGAACCCTTTCTCCGTGCTACTCTTCGATGAAATCGAAAAGGCCCATCCCAGCATATTCGACAAATTTCTGCAGATTCTGGACGACGGCAGGCTGACCGACGGCCGCGGCGATACCGTATATTTTTCGGAATGCATCATCATATTCACAAGCAATCTGGGCACCGTAACCCGGGACGAAGAAGACAGCGGCGTGCGCCAGCTGGTGACGCCGAACATGCCTTACAGCCGGATACGGGAGATCATACTTTCCGAAATCGCCCGACACTTCAATTTTGAACTGAAACGTCCGGAAATTCTGAACCGGTTCGGGGACAATTTTGTGGTATTCAATTTCATCCGGCCGCCTTTCGACGAGCAGATAGTCGATATGCTGATCGAACGGCTTAACCGAAGCCTTCAGGAAAGCCGCCAGATCGCGCTTCGCTTGGAGCCGGAAGCCCGGTCAGCCCTGATCACATATGCCCGGACCCACCTGCATCACGGGGGCCGCGGCATACGGAACGCCGTGGATTCGGCCCTGGTCAACCCGCTGAGCCGTGTCCTGTTTGAACTGCCCCGCGCCACCAGGGGTGTTCTGTCCGTGGTCACGCTCCAGGATAATGGTCCGGATGTCCCGGTGAGGTTTACCCTGGAAACCCGGATGGAGAGTACCATTGACAGCGTCAGCGCCCAAACCTGAACCGCTGCCTCCCCACACTCTGCGGGTATACGCGACGGCCTGGCCGGTAACCGCTCTGGGGCCGGGCCAACGCTTCGTGGTCTGGGTATCCGGCTGCGGAAGGCAGTGCCCCCGCTGCGTCAGCCCGGAAATGCAACCCCCGGACGCCGGGAGGGACGTGCCGATCCCAATCCTGGCGCGGAGGATACTGACCGTACCGGTCCACCTGGACGGAATCACCATCTCCGGTGGAGAACCATTGGACCAGCCGGAAGGCTTAAACGCTCTGCTGCGTACGATATGGACCGAGAAACCAGACTGGAGCATCATGGTCTATACGGGATACCGACTTGAAGAAATCATGGCTGATCCGGCGCGGCGCGAGGCGGTAATCGGGCTAACAGATATAATCATCGAGGGACCATTCCGGGTGTCCCTGCCCTCTGATCATCCCTTGAAAGGGTCTGCCAACCAGCGTATCGTCGCGCTTTCCGACAGAGGACGGGCGCTGCTGCGTCAGCTGAATATTCATGCCCTGCCGCGTTTTAATGCCGGCCTGGGGGCATATAACAGCCCTGATATGATTATCGGTATTCCGCCCCTTGGCAGGGATGTATGCGGCAGTTTGTCAGGGAAATCACCATGCGGTACGTGAAACGCTGTCCCCGATGCGGGACCACCAACGATGAACTGGAGGCGCTGTGCGTGGCGTGCGGGGAATTCCTGGGACTGGTGGCGGCCATACCAGAGGCTGCCGCGCCGCCTGAGTCACACGCGGCCCCGGCGGCGTCTTCCACAATTCCCTGGGCATTGCCGGACGTCCAGTCCGTCGAGTCCGCCACGGTATACCTGGAACATGCCAGCGGAAGCCGATGGCCGGTGCAGTCCGGCCAGACCGTGGGACAGCGCTGGCCGGAAAACGGCCCGGACGTCGGGATCGAAGGGCTTCCGGGCACCCGGTATCTGCATCGGCGCCACTGCCGTTTTCTTCGTGAAAACGGAACGTGGTGGCTGGAAGCGCTTCCCCAGCAGGAATTTCTGAATCCAACCCTGGTTAATGGCTCTCCGGTGGCTGCCGGAACACGCGTGCAGATAAAAAACGGAGACCTCCTGACATTGTCCGGCCTGCACTTCACGATAAGGATCCTTGGCAAATGATCTGGCTGACCGCATTCGGTACCACCAGCCGCGGCACGGTCCGGGAAGATAACCAGGACTGGATGCTGGTAGGGCGCGCGCTGAAAAACAACGGTGAGTACGAAGTGCGATTCCGGCTGGATGACGATTATGTATGCCAGTGGGGGTGGCTCGCGGCGGTGGCGGATGGCATGGGCGGACACGCCGCGGGTAGTCTGGCAGCCCGGCTGACCCTGGAAATACTTGACCATCATTTCTTCGGAATCCCCAAGCAGGGGTGTCAGGACCTGGCCCTGGAAAGCCTGCGGGAAGGCCTGGAACGGGCCAACCACGTAATCCTGGAAACCGGCCTGAAACCGGAATACGCCGGGCTCGGCAGCACCATTGCGGGGGTCGCGATTATTGGCGGAACATGCATACCGTTCCATGCCGGCGACAGCCGGGTATACCGGTTTCGACTGGGCGCGCTGCGGCAACTGACCCAGGACGATTCTATCGCCTCGCTTGCGGAACAGGCTGGCTATTCCCCGCGGAACAGCCAGCCGCAGGACCTCAGCCACCTGATTACCAACGGCCTCGGCATGCGTGACATGCGCCTGCATACCGGATCTCCTTTCGCGCTCCAGCCCGGCGACATCCTGATGATCAGCTCGGATGGTCTGCACGGCGCGCTGACCACAGAAGCCATAGAAAACATTCTTGAGGAATCCATACCCCTGGCCGAACGGGGACGTCTTCTAATGGGTGAAGCCCTGCAAACCAGCACCGACAACGCGACCCTGATTCTTCTGGAATTGGGACCTACCGTGGACAGATAAATGACGGATCAGCACCCTGAACAACCTCCGGTACCACCTGGTCAGTCCGCCGGCACGCCGGATGGGCCTGGAGCCATTCCCCCGGTGCGGCCAACAGCGGTTTTCGATCCGGCGCGCCAGGATCACGAAACCACCCAGACCCCGCCGGATCCGCCTCATGGCGATCCGCATCCAACCCTGCGGTTTGACCCGGCGGGCACCAGTCCCGATGCCCCAAACCGCGCCACGTCCCGATTTGAGCCCGAGACAACTTATTCCTCCGCAAATCTGCTGGATCTGGGAGAGTGGATTGCAGACCGCTACCGCGTGGAAGCGGCAATCTCTGTCCAGACCGGTGAAGCGGAAATTTATCAGTGCCTGGATACAGTTTCGGGAGATCGTTGCATCCTGAAACTGTACCACCCCCGGGTCCGACCCAAAGAAGACGTACTGAACCATCTGGTGCTCCTGCGGCATCCCTGCATCGTGGCGCTTCGGGATTACGGTATCTGGAAAGGCCGTTTTTTCGAGGTTATGGACTATTGCTG
>JAKOTZ010000025.1 GCA_029776995.1 Candidatus Hydrogenedentota bacterium | reverse complement strand
ATTATCCGGATTGGCACGAATCAGCGTGTGGGTGGCATTCCGAACGGCCTGCATCCGGTTTCCTTCAAAGTCCACTTCCGTAAAAGCGGGTTCATGATCGGCCGTTGGCATGCCTTCCGCGTCAATCAAGGGCCGGCCAGGCAGATCGGTTATGGATCTCAGCGCGTCTTCCAATCCGCAGACCCGCAACACCGTGGGCATGAGGTCGACCAGCCGCGCGATGCCCTGAACCTGGCTTCCGGCATGCCGGTTCCCGGGCAGTTTCAACGCCAGCGGCACATGGGCAAGTTCGTGGTATACCGTCTGGCCGTGCCACCAGCCGCCGTGATCGTAAAATTCCTCGCCATGGTCCGATACAAAAATAATCAGCGTGTTGTCATACAGGCCGCGCTGTCGCAGCCCCTGAAACAGCCGATCAAGATGCCGGTCGAGATACTCCACCTCAGAGCAGTAAGCGTTGAACATGGCATCCCGGTATTTTTCGGGATCCGGGCGTTCCATCCGGGCCCGGGCGTAGCCTGTCCCCGGGCGCTTATGGTCCATGAAGGGGTCATGGGTATCCATATAATGCAGGTACAGGTAAAACGGGCGGTCCGCGGGACGTTCCGTGTCACACCATCTCAGCGCGATATTCGTGATGTTTTCCGCCGGCTGGTAGAAATCCGTAATGCGGATGCGTCCTCCGCGAAGTTTTCCCTCAATGGTCAGAAAGACTTTCCGGATCAGCTGATAGAGGGACAGTCGGGTGGCGCCTGGTGTCGCGCCAGGCAAAGGGTTCGGCTTAAGATCGGTATAGGTGTCAAACCCCGCATTGAACCCGAACAGGGCCAGCGTGTTGGGGTTGTTGGAAAACCCGGCGGTATGCCAGCCGGCTTCCTGGAGGCATCCGGCCAAAGTTTTCAGTCCGGGACGAATCGCGGATGTTTTACTGACCGCGCCATGATCATGGGGATGCCGGCCGGTAAACATGGTGGCGAACGACGGTTTGGTCCAGGTGGAACCGGCAAAAGCCTGGCGGTAAACCACGGCATCCCGGGTAAGCGCGTCAAGGGCCGGCGTATCCGTGGATGCCGCGGGGTTCCACGCTTTGAGCACGTCTGCCCGCAAGGCGTCAATGGCACACAGGATCACGTTGGGTGCGCCGGCCGGAGGAACTGTTCGCGACCGCGCGGACGCTGATGGCGGTTTAGGAAAAACCGCCAGGGCAGCTTTTCCCGCGCCCAGGCATACCAGGAGCAGCATGACCCACCCTGCCGCGGTCAGCAGGTTCAGGCGCAACGCGTGGCCTCCCGTCTTTGCGGCAAGCCAATTCCCTTTGATCATGGCGATGCCGAACCCGATGCTCCCCACCCCTCCGCAAAGCAGTATCCATGCGGCATACCACTGCAGCGTCAGGGCATGTCCCCCTAGAATGTCCCGCTGAATCCGAAAAAGGCCGATAACCAATGCGCCTGAGAAAAAGGCCGCAGCCCATCCCAGCGCGATACCCGTGGACCATCGCGGCGGCCTGCCCCGCAGCATCGCGATAAAAAGCCAGCCCGCGGCCGCGCCCATGCCCGCGCCGGCGAAGAGCAACCCATAAGCCACTCCGCCCCACCAGAACAGTCCCGCGTCTTCAGCCCAGGGCAAAGACCGGGTAATCCATGCGGCTTCCAGCAGCGCTACCAGCGTGCCGGCCATCCCGCCGCCCAGGAACCCCGCCGTGAGGATTCCCGCCATCGCGCGCCGCCAGATACGGGTGGAAACGGGGTCCAACTCCGGGAGTTCCGCGGACAGCGCGCCGCTGGAACGGAGAGATGCCAGCTCCTGCCGCAGACGGCGCGCGGCTTCCCTGGAGAGCCCCCCCCACAGCAGCAACGGCACGCTGAGCGCGAAGGGGATAATTTCACCCGCCCACAGTTCAAGATGGCCGCCCAGGATAGCTGAAGCATGCCCGGCTTTCGGACCCAGGACCAGCCCGAATGCCGCTTCCCGGACGCCCATCCCGGAAATGGTCAGGGCCAGCACGGACGCCGCAATCATCAGCGGGCTGACGAACAGAATATCGGCCACAGAGGCATCCCGGGCGCGGATCGCCATGAACGTGCACTGGAAGGTCGCGCAGGTTCCCAGGTGTACGCCAAACCCGAACAGCAGCGCCAGCAGCAGGGTCGTCCGGCGGTGGGCATAGGCGGTAGCAGCCGATCCAAAACGGTTAACCAGACGCCGGGCCCGGGTTGGCAGGGGCAGTACGGATACCAGAATCTGGATCGCCCGGGGTTGCAGCAGCAGCAGCAGGCATACGATGACGCCGCACAGCAGTATGGCCATGATTACGGCCAAGAGGGGGATGTTGATATGGAAGTATCGGAAGCCCAACGGGAACGTTAAAAAGACCAGTCCGGCCAGGGCGATAATGCCGGTCAGCTTTTCCACCGCGATTACCGTAGCGCATCGCACCGGATCGCCCGTGTCCCGGGAAGAGGTGACCAGCCTGAAGCCGTCCAGCCCAAGTGTTCCAGGAAGCAGGAGCCCGATAGCCCGTCCCATGAACCACTGGTACGCCAGCGCGCGCCAGGGCAGCCAAAGCCCCTGGCCGGCCAGCAGCAGGCGCCAGCGGATGATGCCGCAACCGATACCGAGCAGTTTTACCCCTGCCGCGCATCCCATCCAGAACAGAAACCAGCCCGGACCGGTTTCGCTGACCCGGCGCATTTCCCGCCAGACGTCCCCAACCCGAACGCCGCCAAACAGGCCTTCCGGCAACCCCAGAAATTCCGGGCGGAAGATCAGGGTGAAAAGAATCGCCACGAAGGACAGTTTTATCAGAAAAAATACCGCGCGTTTCATGCCGTCACCGTTCGCCCACCCCGCCCATCATAGCATATAAGCCGGTGGCCGAAGGATCGGCACCGGCTCCGGACCGATCCGGCAGTTAAAAGTACCAGGTCAGTTCTGCCCGAAGCATATCGTCTTTGCGCACGAAAGTCAGCAGGCTGTCCGCGGAAATACCGGAGAACATCCGCAGTTCCACGGCCAGTTTCAGGTTTTCCCGAAGCCGCCGGTCGGCCTGCAGGGCGGTAACCACACCCCCGCTTTCCGGATCGATGATCCAGCCGGCCTGCACGGTCGTGCTCTGGGTGTCGTTGAAAGCCAGCCTTCCTCCGACAAAGATGTCATTCTGGAACAGCGAATAGGATTCTTTACCCCGGCTGTCCCAGATGTATTCCAGAAAAATATACAGATCTTTAGTGCTTTTAAAGATGCTGTTAAAGGGGTACTCGAAGCCCGTGACCGCTGCCGCGTAAGTTCTGGGCTCGCCGGAGCGCCATATCCCTTCGAACTTCCAGACCAGTTTTTCGCCGGTCCACTGCAGTTCCACGCCGGTCTGGTTGATCAGATCATAATAGGGAGTGA
>JAKOTZ010000193.1 GCA_029776995.1 Candidatus Hydrogenedentota bacterium | reverse complement strand
GTAACCTACCAGATGGGCAAGGATATGACGTGCGACCAGCTGATTGAACTCTGCCGAAAAACAGGGCTGGCAGGCGTGGAACTGCGCACCACCCACGCGCATAAGGTAGAAGACAGCCTGTCTGCCGCGGAACGGGCGGAAATCCGGGTCAAATTCGCGGACGCCGGCGTGGCAATCGCCGGCCTGGGCACCGCGTTCGAGTTTCACAGCCGGAACGAAAATAAGGTCCGTGAAAATATCGAGGGCTCAAAATCCTACGCGAAACTGGCGGCGGACATCGGCGCCAAAGGGATCAAGGTCCGCCCGAACGGCGTGGAACAGGGAGACGACCCGGAAAAAGCGTTTGAGCGGATCGGGAAGGCGTTGGGAGAGGTCGCCCGGTACGCGGCGGACCTTGGCGTGGAAGTGTGGCTCGAGGTGCACGGCAACGAACACACGAAAAACACGGCCAACATCGCCAAGATCATCCGCCACGCCGGCCACCCGAATGCGAAGGTCTGCTGGAATTCCAACCAGGGGGAAACCGACGCGTCAGGCAGTATCCGCGCGTCTTTTGACCAGGTGCGGGATTTCATCGGCGAAGTGCATATCAATGAAATCGGCCGTCCCATTTACTCCTGGCGCGAGCTGTTCGACCTGCTGCGTGAAATCCGGTTCAGCGGGTTCTGCCTGGCGGAAATCGAATACAACCCCGAACCGGAGCGGTTCATGCGGTATTACCGAACAATATTCGAATGCCTGACCGACCAGTACCGCGACCCGCGCGGGTAAGAAATATGTTTCCGGCAAACCATGGTTGAGGCTCCCGCAGCGGATGATCTGAATGCCAGCGTTACGGAACTGCCGGGCATAGGGGCTGTCCGCGCCCGTCTGCTCGCCGGACTGGGAATAAACACCGTCGGCGACCTGCTGACCCTGATCCCCCGGCGCTGGATTGACCGCGCCCGGTTGACGCCATCCGGTCAGGCGGCGGAACGCGCGGGCCAGACCGTTACGGTCGTCGCGCCTGTTGCCCGGGCGCGGGCGGTCCGCATTGCCGGGAAGCCGCCGGCGGCCCGGATCGACGTTGATGACGGATCGGGAAGCCTTGCGGTCTGGTTTTGGGGCCGGGGTTACCTGGCCAACACCCTGACGCCGGGCACCGTACTCGCGTTAACGGGCACCGTCAACCCACGCCGCGGGGGATGCCTGGACAATCCGGAATACGAAATCCTGGAAGACGGGGCCGACACGGAACGCACTGCCGCTCCCATTCCGGTGTATCCCCTGACAAAAGGGCTCGGCCAGCGTGAATTGCGGCGCATGATCGAGACGGCCCTGGAACGGTATGGAGACCGAATTGCCGAGCCTCTGCCGGAATGGGTCCTGCGGGAGCTGCGGCTGCCCGGCCGCGCTGAAGCCATCCGGTATCTGCACCGTCCCGGCAACACGGGCGAGACCGAAGCCGCGCTGCGGCGGTTCCGGTATGAGGAAGCGCTTCGGCTCCAGCTTGGACTGGCCATCCGCCGGGCGCGCTACCGCAACAGCCCGAAAATACCCCGGGAGACCCGCGGCAACCGGTTGGCATTCCTGCCGACCATCCTGCCCTATCAGCTTACTTCCGCCCAGCAGCGGGTCATTGGAGAAATCCTGCAGGATATGGCTGCCCCCTATCCGATGACCCGGCTTGTCCAGGGCGACGTGGGCTGCGGGAAAACGGTGGTGACCCTACACGCGATAGCCGCGGCAGCGGACAGCGGCCTGCAAACCGCTTTGCTGGCGCCCACCGAGACGCTGGCCGAGCAGCATGCTTTAT
>JAKOTZ010000165.1 GCA_029776995.1 Candidatus Hydrogenedentota bacterium | reverse complement strand
AGGTGCTGGACCGCCGTTTCGACCTGGACCGGAAACGACGCCGTCGGGACTACATCGGCCGTGAGGTTATGATCGCCTCGTCGCTGAATCATCCCAACATCATCCGGATGAGCAAGGACATAATTGTCCAGGAGGATAATGAGGGCAACCTGCGCCGGTGTATCGTGATGGAATACGTGGACGGCTACAACCTCCGTTATTTCATTGAAAACCGGGTGCTTAACATCAAACAGATGATGCACATCTGCATCAAGCTGTGCGAGGGACTGGACTTTCTGCACCAGAAAGGCATTGTGCACCGGGATATCAAACCGGCAAACTTTCTGTTCTCAAAGGATGGGAAACAGATAAAAATCTGTGACTTCGGCCTCTCCAAGTCCAGCCAGAACTGGTGGTTGCGCTGGGTGCGGGAAAGCGGCGGAACCAAGCTGTACATGTCGCCGGAACAGTTGCGTAAAAAGAGCCTTGACGCGCGTTCTGATATTTTTTCGTTTGGCCTGACCATGTTTGAATTTTTCACGGGCAAGCACCCATGCAACGGGATGGATATGCGCCAGAAGGTCAAGCAGATTGTAAGTCCCTCGTATACCTGGCCGACACCGTCCTCTTTGAATAAAGAGATACCGGAAAAACTGGACCGGGTTATTCTAAAATGTATGCGGCGTGATCTTCGTGATCGGTATCAAAGCTGCACGGAAATACTGCTGGATCTAAGCCGGGTATTCGAATCCGCTACGCGCATCTGACCGGCCGCAAAAGCATTTCCATCATGGAGTTCGCACATGAAGAAAAATACCAGGCGTTATTTTTCCCGTTCCCGGCGGGGGGGAGGCAGCCTGCTGATAAAAATCATTGGCCTGCTAGCCTTGGTTGGACTGGTCTTTGTCGGGGCCGGATATCTGTATGCCAGGTTCTTGGAGGATGGGAGCGGCGGGGTTCCGCTGTGGGGCAGATCGCTGAATCCGGAAGAAGCGCTCTCCTTGGTGGCGCAGGCCGAAGATGCCCTGAATAAAGGAGATCCCGCCGGAGCTGAGCAGATCCTCATGCCGCTGCGGGGGAATACCCATCCGGAGTATGGCCCCCGGGTAGCTGTCCTGCTGGCGGAAATAAGCCTTCAGCGCGGAACCCCGGACCAGGCTGTGGTGCTGCTTGAGAATGCATTGAATCAATTCCAGCTGCATCAAGCTTATCCGGAACTATTGGCCCATTATGGTCAGGTGCTGGAAACCGTCGGTCGAACCGACCGGGCACTTGAGGTATATGAGGAGTTGCGGCAGCGCGGCGCGGGGGATGCCCGCGCCATAGCTCTCACCGGGCTGGCCCGCGCCAGGGAGCGCGCGGGAGATACCTGGGGTGCCCTGCAGCTGTACCAGGAGGCTGTCAATACGGCCTCCTGGGGTTCCAAATCGTGGCTGGCCGCGGCGGAACCCTTGGGAAAACTGAATGTCGCCGCGGTATTCAGTCCGGTGGATACTCCGAAGACAAGGTGGTACACGGTGGAACGGGGAGACACCCTGATTAAAATTGGCATCAAACTGAATGTTCCCCTGGGGATGCTGACCCGGGCCAACAGCCTTCCGGAAGACGCCGTGCTGCGGCCTGGCCAGCGGTTGCGTTATATCCCGAAGGATTTCCGTATTGTCATTGAGCGCAGCACGTGCCGGCTGTATCTGATGGACTCGCAGGGCCTTTTTAAATACTACCGGGTAGGTCTGGGCATGCCCGGCCATGAAACCACGCTGGGTAGGTACACCATTGGCAACAAACAGAAAGATCCGGTGTGGCACAAGCCGGGGGTCGGGCCGATTCCCGCGGGTGATCCGGCCAATGAGCTGGGTACGCGGTGGATGCCGCTGGTGCCCGTCGAGCCCGGCCTGCCCACGGATTTGGGCATCCACGGGACCATCGCTCCGGATTCCATTGGCAAATACAGTTCCCATGGATGCGCGCGAATGCTTAAAGAGGATGTGGAAGAACTGTATGACCTGGTGGTGCGTTCCACGCCGGTTGAAATCGTTGAGACATACCAACCCGGTTTAGACGGGCTGGTTCCCTTAAGTCCTGAGCCGTCCGGAGAAAATGGCGCGGCACCTTCCGATGCCAGTCCGGCTGATAAGGGTGTCGGATCCGGCGCAGTTTAAAAGTACATCGGGCGCCGACAAAAAAAAGGGACGCTGCCCTTTCTCAGGACAGCGTCACGGTTTTCAGGTAGAACGTTTTGTGTCTTACTTCGCGTGCTTGGCCAGGTATTCCGCCACACCATCGGCGGAGGGTTTCATCGCTTCTTCGCCTTTGCGCCAGTTGGCCGGGCAGACTTCGCCGTGTTTTTCGAAGTGCTGCAGCGCGTCCACCATCCGGATTGCCTCGTCCACGCTGCGTCCCAGCGGCAGGTCATTGACCAGCGCGTGACGGACAATTCCTTCCTTGTCAATCAGGAACAGGCCGCGCAGCGCAATGGATTCATTGAACAGCACGCCGTAATCGCGGGAGATCTGTTTCGTGATATCCGCCACCAGCGGGAATTGGACGTTGCCGATGCCGCCCTTTTCCACCGGCGTGTTGCGCCACGCCCAGTGGCAGAAGTGGGAATCCACGGACACGCCGATTACCTGGACGTTGCGTTCTTCGAATTCCTTGATTTTTTTGTCGAAAGCCAGGATTTCAGAAGGGCACACAAAGGTAAAGTCCAGCGGGTAGAAAAACAGCACTACATATTTTTTACCCTTGTAGTCGGACAGCCGGAATTTTTCGTTGAATGTGTTATCCGGCATTACGGCGGTTGCTTCAAAATCCGGTGCGGGTTGCGTTACGATCACTGCCATTTCAGAACCTCCTGTAGGTTTAAGGTTAAGGTTTTAACAGTCCGGAGCTGACTTCCGTTCATTCCCGTGTCAATGGAAGCAGGAAAATCATCAGGCATTTGCTTCGCTGGAAGCGTCTGCGGCCGCCGGCGCGGGACGGTTGGCCAGTTCCCGGTCCAGCATGAACAACCCTGCGGGGGCATTCTGCACCATCTTGATCTGAGCCAGGATATCCTGGGCATTCGCTTCTTCTTCCACCTGTTCATTCAGGTACCAGTCGAGGAAAGACTGGGCGGCCGGATCTTTGAGGCTTTGCGCCTTGGCATACAGTTTCTCGATGCACTGGGTGATGTGGCACTCATGTTTATAAGTGGTTTCCCAGACATCGGCCGGATTTTTCCAGTTGGTTTTTGGAGCCGGAATAGCTTTCAGGGTCACGCTTCCGCCGCGGGTAAGCACATACTCGAAGAGTTTGTGGGCGTGCATCAGTTCTTCCTGCACCTGGATCCGCATCCAGTGGGCCATGCCTTTCATGTTGATCTCTTCGAAGTACGCCACCATGGCTGCGTAGATATACGCCGAGGCCAGTTCCTCGTTAATCTGGTCATTCAGAGCGTCCTGCATTTCTTTTTTCAGCATCGGTCTTCTCCTCCATTTGAGTTTGTTAAATGAACCTCATTTTATCAGGAATTATTCCTGATTAATTTGAATTTTCTGCAACTATATCTTCTGAACAATCGGGGCATATCCCCTCAAAAATCAGGGACCACCCTATGATCTGATAATCCCGACGACACACGGTTGGATCGCTGATGCCGTTTACTTCTTCAGGATATACATCCTCGATCTTTCCGCAGCGTCGACACCGGATGTGATAATGCTGACTGACATCGCCGTCGTAGTGGGCCTGCTGGCCGGCGCTTTCCAGTTTCAGTACCAGTCCGGACTGACACAGCACGTCGAGATTCCGGTATACCGTACCCAGGCTGATCCGGGGCATTCTTTTCCGGACGATCTGAAACAGCTCTTCCGCGGTGGGATGCGTGCGCAGCATGCGCAACTCTTCGAGTATTATACGTCTCTGGCGGGTCATCCGTCGTTTAGTCGATTCTTCCCGCATTGCTTTTTTCCTGTTACAAATTTACGATACGATTACAAAAAGTTAAACCCAGCATAACCATTTTACAGTATCATTATTCATCACACCTATTCTGAAAACAAGACGGAACATCTGTTCATTTCGGCTGTGATACGCACAGGAGAGCATCACATGGCCATTTCCGCAAAATCCCAGGATGTATTATGGACCCGGCGGGGGTTCCTGAAGACGGTTGCGGCATCCGCTGGACTGATGGCGGTGTCCCGGGGGTGGGCTGCGGATACTGCGATTCAACAGGATGCAGCCGGCAGGGTGCCGTTCAGTCGGGTAACCCTCAGCCCGGGCGCAAACCCGGCGCGTGAGGTGGGCTTGGCCTGGCGGTGCAGCCAGAAACTCGATGCGGCTGTGGTCCAGTTCGCTCCCGCACTGAACAACGACTCCAGGGAAACTGCGAACGCTGTTGCCGTGACCGGAAGCCTGGAGTCCGTGGAATGCGAGGGAGGGGCCGTCTGGCACGGTCGGGTGTATCTGAATGGCCTGGAGCCGGGCAAGACCTACCGGTACCGCGTGGGTGACGGGACAGTCTGGGGACCCTGGTATTCGCTGCGCACAGCCGACGGGGAGAACGCGCCGTTCAGCTTCATCTACCTGGGGGATATCCAGAATGATATCCGGGACAGCTGCACGTACGCGCTGCAGACCGCATGGAGAATGGTGCCGGACGCCAGGTTTGCGGTATGCGCGGGTGACCTGGTGGAGAACGGTTATGATGATCTGCTGTGGCAGGAGCTGCACGATGCCATGGGGTATACGCCGTCCTGGATGCCGGTGCTGGCCACGCCGGGCAATCATGACACCCGGCGCCGCGAGGGGGAACCGGGCCGGGGAGAAAATACGGCGCATCCCCTGTTTAACCGACATTTTGCGCATCCGGAAAACGGGCCGGAAGGTATCCCGGAACTGCGTAACGAAGTTTATTACGTCGATTACCAGGGCGCGCGGCTGATCTCACTGAACGCCAACCATCTGGAAGAAACCCGGCCGGACCCCTTATCGGCCCGGTGCATTGACGCCCAGCTGAGCTGGCTGGACCGGACACTGGCCGACGCGGGCAAGGCATGGAAGATCGTTTTCTTTCACCAGCCGGTGTATTCAACCGCAAAAGGCCGGGATAACAAGGCGCTGCGGGAACGGCTGCGTCCGCTGTTTGAAAAACACGGCGTCCATCTGGTGCTTCAGGGACACGACCACTGTTACGGACGCACCCACAAATGCGCCGGTGACCGGATTGTACGGCCGGAC
>JAKOTZ010000143.1 GCA_029776995.1 Candidatus Hydrogenedentota bacterium | reverse complement strand
ATCCCGGTCCCGGATCGTTACCGTCTGGTTTTCCAGCGTTTCAAAGTCCACGCACACGCAGTACGGCGTGCCGATTTCGTCCTGCCGGCGGTACCGTCTGCCTATAGCGCCCGAATCATCGTACACCGTCTTGAAACGGCGGCGAAGTTTCTGCTCGAATTCCCGCGCCACTTCCGCGAGGCCGCCTTTTTTCACCAGCGGGAACACGCCGGCCTTGATCGGCGCCATTCTCGGCGCGAACCGCATTACGACCCGCGTCTCGCCTTCCACCTCTTCTTCGTCGTACGCCTCGCACAGCAGGGCCAGGATGGTCCGGTCCACGCCTGCCGACGGCTCGATCACCGTCGGAATCAGCCGTTCGTTCTTTTCCGGGTCGAAGAATCTCAGATCCTTGCCGGAATGCTTGCTGTGCTGGGTCAGGTCAAAGGTCCCCCGGTTGGCCAGTCCCTGCAGTTCGCCCCAGCCGAACGGAAATTCATATTCCACGTCCACGGTCCGTTTTGAATAGTGCGCCAGCGATTCCTTCGGATGTTCGTACCACCGCATGTGCTGTTCTTTCAGACCGATCGAAAGGTACCACTGCCAGATCGCCTCCTGCCAGGACGCGAACACGGCCTCCTCTTCCTCTTCCCGGCAGAAGTATTCAATCTCCATCTGTTCGAATTCGCGGCTCCGGAAGATGAAGTTCCGCGGATTCACCTCATTCCGGAAACTTTTGCCGATCTGGGCGATGCCGAACGGCAGCTTGACCCGGACCGACGAATACACTTCCTTGAAGTCCACGAAGATCGACTGGCAGGTCTCCGGACGCAGGTAAGTTTCCACCGCCGTGTCGTCGCTGACCCCGAGCCGGGTCCGCAGCATGCTGTTGAACGCACGCGGTTCCGTGAATTCCCCGCCGCAGTCCGGGCAGGTTTCTGTTTCCAGCTGGTCTGCCCGGAACCGTTTTTTGCACGATTTGCAGTCCACCAGCATGTCGTGGAAATTTTCCACGTGGCCGCTGGCCACCCACACCTGCGGGTGCGTGATAATGCTCGCGTCCAGCCCGACCATATCTTCGCGAAGCTGGACGAACGTGTACCACCAGTCCTTCTTCAGGTTCCATTTCAGTTCCACCCCAAGCGGCCCAAAGTCCCAGCACCCATTGATGCCCCCGTAGATCCCGCTTGACTGGAAAATGAACCCTTTGCGTTTGCAAAGGCTCACCACTTTATCCATCTTGTCCATGAAAATATCTCCTTGAATTGTCTAACCGGAGAAAACGGAAAAATACGCGCGGTTGATTCGGTCCCGGATAATATAGTTTACTGGTTTATGTTCCTGTGCGGCAAACCACCCGGTGTGTTCTCGTCGATGTCACCCGGAAGGGAGTAATTATGAACGACATGCCTGCACCTACTTCCGCGCCTGAGCCGATGGTCGAAAACCGCTCTATGCCTTCCGCGCGGTGGTCCGGAAATCGAAGGGTGTATGCCTTCCGGGTGTTGCTCGGGATTGGAATACTTGCCGGGGTCGTGCTGGCCGTTTGGGAGCATATACCGCCCGCGCCCCTGCCTGCGTCTTCTCCCGCGGGAGAATTCTCTGCGGTTCGCGCCTTCGAACATGTGCGGGCCATTGCTGTAGAGCCTCATCCCGCCGGCTCCCCCGCCAATGATCGGGTCAAAGACTATATTCTTGAACAGGTTCGTGGTCTTGGGCTGGATCCCCACGTGCAGCGCGACTGGTCTACCCGTGCCCCGGGGCAGGCTTCCCTCGTGGAAAATGTTGTGGTAAAAATACCGGGGTCCGATCCAACCGGCGCGGTCGCGCTGGTCGCCCATTACGACAGTGTCGCCTTTGGGCCCGGTGCCGCCGACGATACCGCCGGGGTGGCCGCCCTCCTGGAAACCATGCGGGCTGTGGTTCACGGCGGTTTTACCCCGAAAAACGACATCATCTTCGTTTTTACGGATGGCGAAGAGGGGCGCACGACCCAGGGTGGCGGGGGGCTCCGCGGCGCGTGGGCTTTCGCCAACCGGCATCCCTGGCGGGACGATGTGAAAGTCGTGCTCAATTTCGATTGCCGCGGCACCCAGGGACCGTCTTACATGTATGAATGCAGCAATCCCGAGGGATGGCTGATCCGGCAGCTGCGGCTTTCCGGCGCGCGCGCCGTGGCCACATCCGTTATGGTCGAAATCTACCGCAGCATGCCTGTCGCCAGCGACCTGACCATGTTCCTGGACCGCGGCATTGCCGGATTGAACTTTGCCTTCGTCAATGGGCTTGCCCGCTACCATACCGCGCTGGATGCCCCGGAGTACCTCTCCCTGCGCAGCCTTCAGCACCACGGTGATTACGCGCTGAAACTGGCCCGGCGGCTCGGTTCTGTTTCGCTCAACGAAGTCCATTCCGGCGGACGGCGGGTTTTCTTTCATTTCCCCGGAGTGCGGCTGATCAGTTACGGCATGGAATTCGTCTGGCCCTTTACCCTGCTGGCGGTCATCCTGTATGCGGTCGCCGTCTGGTTGGGGCTCCGGCGACGGCGCTGTACCCTGCGCGATCTTGCCTGGTGCAAAGCGCTGGCCTGGGGAATCCTCTTGATCGGGGCGCTCGGCGGCGCCCTGGTTTTCTGGGTTACCTACCGTTTCTATAATTTTTATTTCGTCTATTATGCCGAGCCCTGGGTGGCCGCGTTGCTGTGCCTGTCTGCCGCGTTCTTCTGCGTGGTCACCGGATGGTTTTGGCGGATCCGGGGACCTTTTGCCATGGCCGCCGGATGGCTTTCACCCTGGGCGTTGTTTGCGCTCCTGTGCGCCTGGCGCGTGCCCACGGCCAGCTACCTCTTTACGTGGCCGCTGCTGTTGGGCGCGTTGGCGCTCATGGCCCTGGCTTGGTTTGACGTGGCGCCCCGGCGCCTGACGTTTTTGGGGGCGCTGTTGCTTGCCCTGATCGCGTTTCCGGCGGTCTTTTTCATCACCGGTATGATCCAGGGCGTTGTGGCCACCGTCCTGCTGCTGGGCGCGCCTATCCTTACCGTCCTGCTGCTCATGCTGCTGGGGGCGATTGTGCCCCAGTTGCTCTGGTTTACCGGTGGTCATCTTCGGACGCTCGCTTCGTTTTGCCTGGGCGGGGCTGTGGCCCTGGCGCTGGTGGCAGTCCATTCCTCGTGGTTTTCGGGAGACCGCCCCAGGGTTAATTCCCTCACCTATGCCCTGGATGCCGACGCCGGCGAGGCTTTTTGGCTCAGCTGCGACCCGGCCACCGATTACTGGACCGCGCCCTTCCTGGGCGATACCCCGGCCCGGCAGGCCATCACCGATATCCTGCCCGAGGCTACCCGTACCGATTACCTGCGCGCGCCGGCTCCGCCGCTGAATCTCGCTCCCCCTCAGGTTGAAGTTTTAGCGGATAACCGGGATGGTGATCGCCGCGTGGTGACCCTCCGCATTACGGCCAGCCCCGGGGCGTCGGTCGTTACCCTCTACGCGCTGGGCAACACCCGCGTGTTGGATGCGCGGTTGGAAGGCATTCCTCTGGAAATTCCTCCGGCGCCCTGGTTCCTGACCTGTTCCATTTATCGGGAGCCCTTTACCCTGACCCTTACCCTGCCGGCGGATGGCCCTGCGCGGTTCCGGGTGACGGCTCATGCCTACGGACTTCCGGCCGCCCTCGGGGTTCCGCCCCGTCCGCGGTACATGATTCCAAAACCCAACACGGTCGATTTCAACAAAGACCCCCTAAAGACCGACGAAACCATCATTACCCGGCTCATAACTTTATAGCAGCTTTATCTGCTGCCGGAATCCGTGTGGCCTGTTTTCTTTGTGCCAAAAAAGCTGACGTTGAAACTGGGCTCAACCCGCGGATGGCGGCAATATCCTGATTGCCAGGCGGACCACTCCATTTCCGGATCCGCTGACCTGGCAGGCGGAACCGGGAAGGGCAACCCCGAAACGGGGACAGTAATAAAAACCTCCCGGCTCGGAAAGTAGCGGGATTTCATCGGCATCCAGGGTATTCGCTGTGGGCGCAATGCCTGGTGCCGGCTCCCATCCATTCCCCGATTCCACCCGCAGCGCCGGTCCCGCAATGCCGTTCTGGAACAGCCGCAGTACCCGGCCGTTTTCCTCCGCGACAGCCTTCACCAGAGGATGAAAATGTACCAGGGAAGCCGCATGCAGAGGGCCCGTCCCCTCCACGGTATCTTCCAGCCACACGCTGCCCTCCGCGTCGATCCGGAAAACGCGGGTGTGAACCCACCCCTGGAACCACCGGTAGCGCAGCTCGACCCCCTGTTCACCCGGCCTGCCTTCCAGAACCCGTCCTTCTTCGAAACGGCACCTGCGCGCAACCCGAAAGGTTCCCCAGAACTCCAGGGGTTCCTCGTGGTTGATCACCACCGTGTTATGCGCCGGCGCGGACCGGCAGGCATCCCGCAGAGCGCTTCCCCCGTAACCGTGCATGCCGGCGTCTACCACCCAGCGTAAACCATCCCGGGAGAGTTCCCATATTCCCGGATCGGCATGGGCATGTCCCATCTGGTGGTCTACTCCAACAGGCCCTCCCTTGATCAGCAGCGTGCCGGCTGCGGTAGAGATTCTGGATGTCCCAAACGGAACCAAAGCGTTTCGGCAAAAGATCGTTTTCCCGTTCCCTGGATCAGAGCCGCTTTTTCCGGCAAGGTCCAGCAGTACCCGGGAACCGGGCGTTTCCCCGAATACGGCGTCGTTGAACAGCGGGATTTCCATATCTTCGTGGAGTGCGTTTTCCAGCGCTGCTGCCATCCGGCTGACAGAGAGGTCAAGCCACGATGGAACTTCCGGCAGTGCCGCCCGCAGCGCGAGCAGGTCGAACAGGATTTGGTTGTGGTACATCCAGCTGCGCTCATGGTGTTCGCCTGAAGGGAGCAGTTGCTGTTCAACAGCCTTCCGAAGGCCGTTCAGCGCCTTTGCGGCGCCCTGTGGATCGTTGAGCGCTGTTCTCGCCAGAGACAGGGCGGCCCACTCCCGGATGAGGTGGTTGCCCTGCAGGTCGTACTCCAGCGTCCGGCTCAGGTGGAGCGCCTGAAGTGCCGCTGACAGCCGGACAGGCTCCGAATCCGCCTCCAGCGCCGCGATCGCCAATATCCAGTTGAACAGGCGCTCAGCTATCGGATAAGGGTCCCAGCCCGGATCGGAAAGAGGAGGGTTCCGGTCAATCCAGTCCTGTGCCGCCGCCGTCAGCAGTGTTCGGGCCTGGTCGGCAGTAATACCTCCGCGAATCCCCGCGGCAGCCAGCCACCGGACATATCGGAACCCATGCAGCTGAAAAAGGGCCAGCCTGGATAATTTCCGACTGTGCCAGGGAAGGCGTTCAGGCGATTCAGTCTGGATCCGGCAGCCCGCCAGCGCCAGATTGCCCTCGAGCCATAACAGCACGCTGGCATCGCTGTCCAGTCCGGCCTGGACCGCCTCTTCCATAAAACGCCGCAGCCGGTGCAGGACCGTGACATCCCACTCCGCGCGGGACGCTTTGGGGAGCGGAATACGCATTCGAAGCGGCCGGACCAGCCGCCACGCCACCTGGGCGGGATGCAGATGACGCAGGGTATGCCAGTACTGAAGAACGCGACGCATTATTATGGTCCTGTCCACCAAAACAGTCGGCAGATCGCTTCCATAATACCGCAGGAAACCTTGTTCCCCTACAGGCTTTTACCCCGGAGAACGCTACGCGCATCAAATAAACATGGTAAAATTGAAAAAAGCAGGCGCGGCATTTGGCGTACACATCTGAATGGAAGGAGAAATCGATGCGGTTATTCACGTGGTGGGCTTTTGTTGCGGTGGCGCTGTGTGTTCAGGGTATGGCGCAGGAGATCGGGCCGCTGAATCCTGCGTTTTCGGCGTGGCTCGATCAGCAGAAAGCGCAACCTGACGGTGACGGGCGGTTCGGATGGATTCCTTCCCCTGTTGACCTGACCCATTTGCAGCAGGTCCGCAACGCGAAAGACGCTCCGCCTGCCTCTTTTGACTGGCGCAGCCTGAACGGTTTGACCAATGTCAAAAACCAGGGAATCTGCGGCGCCTGCTGGGCTTTTGCCGCCTGCGCGGTCCTGGAAGGCTGGCTGAAAATCAACACTGCCGCCACCTGGGATTTCTCCGAAAACCACATGAAAAATAACCACGGATTCGTCTGGGGGCCCTGCGCCGGCGGAAACAATCAGATTGCCGCCGCCTACCTGAGCAGAGGCGACGGCCCGTGGCTGGAGGTCGACGACCCCTATTCGCCCTGGACCGTGACCGAGCCGGTGAATCCGGATGGCGGTCCTCAGTTTTATGCCCGTTTTATGCCGATTTACAGCGTTGCGCCGGGAGGGGACCGGTCCGCGGTACAGCAGGCCATTATGGATTATGGCCCCCTTTCCGCGACCATGATCTGGAATGACAGCGCCTATAACAGCGCCACCAAAACCTATTACTATTCCGGAAACGGCACCGGAAGCGGCGATTACGGGCATATGGTGACTTTGGTGGGCTGGGACGATGCGAAAACCGTTCCCGGAGCGCCGGGGCCTGGCGCCTGGATCTGCAAAAACAGCTGGGGAACCTCCTGGGGGGAATCCGGTTATTTCTATATGTCCTACTACACGAGCCGATCCCTGGAGAAAGTGGTGGGATTTCTGGATCTCGTGCCCTATTCCACCATCGGCCGGATTTATCAGTACGATCCCATGGGGTCGCTGGGCAACGCGGGAAACGGCAGCACCACCGGCTGGTGCGCCAACCAGTTTACCGCCGCCGCCGATGAACAGATCACGGCTGTAGGCACCTACGCCCTGGATGCCAACATGGCCGCCCAGATTACGGTCTACGCCGGCGGGTATTCAGGAGGCGGCTTCTCAAATCCTGTGGCCACCGTATCCGGCATCTTTGAGGAGGCCGGTTTCTTTATGATTCCCCTCCCGACACCTGTTTCGGTCACCGCCGGCCAACAGTTCGCGGTGGCCATCCGTTTCCAGAGCGCGTCCTTCGTCAATCCCTGCCCGATTGAGCAGCCCATTCCCGGCTATGCCGACGCCACAGCAGGGCCCGGGCAGAGTTTCCTGAGTTCTGACGGCGTCTCATGGACGGATATCAGCACGCTGGGCGGATCCTGGGGATCCATCAATTTCAATATTAAGGCCTATGCGGCCGCGCCGGAGCCGCCTCAGCCGGTCATACGCATCTCAGGATCCAGGCGGGTCGAAGAAGGGCAGCCCATTGAACTGGCCGTCCACGTGGAGAATCTCTCGGGGACGCTGACGTATCAGTGGTACCGGAATGACGTGGCGATCCCGGATGCCCTGGATGCCACGCTTATCATTCCGTCCGCTCAGATGGGCGATGCCGGAATCTATAAAGTCGCCGTGGACGATGGGCAGAAAGCCGTCTACTGGAGCGACCCCTTCACGGTAACCGTGCTGGCGGAGGGGACCCTGCCGCTGAGCGCGGGCGCGGTAGCGCTTGCCGGACTTGGCGTGCTTGCGGCGGCATTCGGCATTCGGAAAAAGTGGCTGTGCCGCTGATTTGGGAGCCGCTTGCGTTCCGTTCCCGGTACCCGGTAGTTGCCGGTTCTGCGCCGTTACCCTTCCTGGACCAAATGCGCTGGCGGATGATCCCCGTAAATGCCGTATGACCTGCAGGTTGATGAACGGGCGTTACCGCTGCGGGTAATCAAATCCCTGTTTTGCTCTGGACAGCGTCTTCCTCAAAAAGGTTGCCGGGAACCTTTCCAACGTCAAGGTCCCCGGCGGAAGGGAGGGAGGAGAAGGGACAGTCCATCAGGCAGAACGTTCAGAAATCACGCAGAAATCACTTCGATTTGCTGTATGGGCAGGACTTGGAGGATTTGTCACACGATTTCTTTTCACCGGACGGGCAGGAACTGTTGCTTTTGCTGCTGCCGTCGCCGCCACAGGATTTCTCACTGCGTTTTTCAGCCGAACTGCAGGCTTTTTCCGGTGACTGCTCCCCGGAAGATGCCCCTGCCTCTTCAGACTGGGCAGCCAAAACGGGCGCCTGGCCGGCGGAAACATCGGGGTTAACCGTTTCGACCTGTTTCAGCTGGGATTCATAGGCAGCAATGCTGTCAGCCGCACTGTGCGACGAAGCTGAGGGCTCCATCTTGGCAACGGCGGCGCTCGATTTCACGGAACACGCCGTGTTTTCGGCGTTCATGGCAACTTTTTTCGCGAAAGGACAGGCGGCCGAACAGGCCCCGGACTTCTGTTGCGCGTTCAGGCTTTCTGCCGCGTTCATCACCGCTGCCGCCGTGACGCCGGCCAGCATGGCGAAAACCGTCAGGACGAGCACCCAGGGACGTACCCGGGGCGAACCGTCCCCGAAACCGTCGTCTTCATGGTTTTGAACAATCTGCTCTTCGGGCTGCGTGGCTTTGTTTTCGTTGTTTTCCATCTGCAGTCTCCTTTCTTTGGGTCTATGTTCAGCATAAAATACAAAAGTTATATTAACTTAATTCCCAAAGAAAAATTCAATCGGTCGATGAAAATTCCTTTAAAATCCCCCGGCCATAAAAAAAGCCCCCTTCAGGGGGCACACTTACCGAATGGGTTTGCCGGATAAAGTCAGTTCAGCGTCAGAACAGGGCGGGGTACGGGAACAGGGCGCTCATTGCGCGCCTGGAGAATGGCTCTCAGCAGGCAGTCCGGGCAGTATGTGTGGCTTACGTTCCGGTACTGGGAACCTTCTGGGTGCTTCCACATCCCTTTGTCGTATACTTTTCCGCATACGCAGCACTGTTTAATCATGGCGGACCTCCTTGTCCGGGATTACTCTTATTCCGTATTATCGGCAGATTCGCCTTTTAATTAAGCAGAAAATAAGGATTTTTCGGCCCATGAATAACAATCTGCCCTACCTGAATTTCGAACCGGGGAATGAATCGGAATGGTTTGCCGCGCTGTGCGGGCTGGTCCGCTTCCTGCGGTCTCCCGAAGGCTGCCCGTGGGACCGTGAACAGGGACCTGTAGATTTTGCCCGGTATGCCGTCAAGGAAACGGATGAATATATCGAAGCGCTCCAGCAGGAAGACCACAACCATGCCAGGGAAGAATTCGGTGACGCCCTATTTGTCCTGCTGTCCTCGGGAATCGCGGCCGAGTCCCGCGGGATTTTCCGTCTGGAGGATGCCCTCCGGTATGCCCATGAAAAAATGGTTCGGCGCCACGACCATGTTTTTGGCGAGAATAAGGCGACCACCGCGGAAGAGGCGGTTTCCGCGTGGGCCAAAATAAAAGCGCAGGAAAAAAAGTCCTGAGCGCCGGGAACCGCGCGGCCGCGGACAGATTCAGATCACCCCGATCTTTTCCAGCGCGGCGGCGACTTCTTTCTTCTCCCGGGCGGTGGCTTCCCGATGGGGAGGGCGGACATAGCCGCCGCCGTAGCCGCGCAGGGTCTGGGCATACTTGATCAGCGCCAGAAGCGTGCCGTGTCGGAGCGCCTGGGCGGCGCGCAGGAGCCGCTGCTGTTCGCGCGCGGCCTGCTCCATCCGGCCCTTTTTCCAGGCCGTGTACACCGCGTGGTAGATGTCGCATACCACGTTGGAAAGCCCAGAAACCACGGCGGGACACCCTGCCACGAAAGATTCCAGGCCATATTCGTCCACGCCGTTGATTACCTGAAATCCGGGCCTGACCCGGTCGATCGTCTGTTTAAGCTGGACCATGTTCCCGGAACTGTCCTTGATGCCCACGATATTGTCGAACTGATCCGCCAGGCGCGCCACCAGCGCCGGATGCAGCACGTTCCGGGCGCAGGAAGGGATGTTGTACAGCAGTATGGGAAAATCAGGTACTGCCCGGGCTATCTGGGCGTAATAATTGAAAAGCGCCTCATCATCGTACCCGTAGTAGAAAGGCGCCACGATGGCTGCCGCCGCAGCCCCGCATGATCTGGCGTGGCGGGTCAGGCGCAGGGTTGAAGCCAGGTCGATGCAGCCGGTATGGGGAATCACCTGTGCGCGCTTGCCCATTTCCCGCGCCAGAAGCGCCGTGCCCTGTTCCCGTTCTTCCAGCGTCATCAGGAGGCCTTCTCCGGTTGTTCCGAAACAGAAAAACCCCGTTGCCCCCTGTTTTACCACCGCCTGCGCGAGCCCCAGCAGGCGGTCATAATCTACCTCTTTTCCGTTCCGGGTGAAAGGGGTTGTCAGTGCGCTGAGAATGCCATTGGTGCTGAATTCCATCTGATGTGACCTCCTTGGAGCGCGGTTATGTCCGGTTGTTACGGAGCTTTACGGGCGGGTACGATGTATGTCAGTTGCCGGAGACGCTAACCTGAGAGGGTGCTGTGAACCTGCGCGCCGCCAGTCATACCGTCGCGCGTATCGCGCCGCTCCAATCCATCCGCATCATACGCTCCCATAAAATGCGAAACCAAAAAATTATCTTTGCCTTCATTCTGACAGTGGCGGCCCATATTGCGGTTTCACCCGGATGGGCGACTCCCGGCGATTTTCCGGCCGCGGGGACTGTGGCCCGCATGACTGCCGGAGGCATGCCGCCGGCCAACAGCGTGTTTCGGCGGGTCAGCTCATATGACGGTTCCGCCGAAATTCCCTGGGGCGAGAACCTTAAGGATGCTCCCCGCAGGTGTCTGCTGATTGTCCCGCGGGGCGGCGCGGGGGACGCCGTCCAGTTGCGGTATCACATTCCCATTGAAGTGGAAACCCTGTCCGTCTGGTCGGCCACAGCCCTGGCGAATGAGGACGACCCTGATCTCGCGGCAGACCCTGCATGGACCCGGCGCGCGGTACAGGACAGGCTGGCTGAAGCCGTTAAAGGCAAATGGGATGTTGTCATCCTGGCGAATCTGCACAGCCGCGCGCTTCCGGAAGAGTTCCTTTCCGCCGTTCTGGAACAGGTGGCTGACGGAAAAGGGTTGCTGGTGGCGCATCTGCGGGACGGGGACGGCGAGCCGCTGCGCGCGGTGCTGGATACGCTGGAACCCGATCCGGATGGAGCTGCCGCCGTGGAACAGGTAAAATTTCTTCCTGAGGCAGTGCGGGATCGGACGTTCGTAACGGCTTATCGGCATGGGAAGGGACGGATAGTCGAAGTGCAATATCCGGGAGAATTTCCGGAGCATTCCGCGCTGCTTCCGGTCCCAGAAGATCCGGTGCTCATCGGACGGGAATTGGAGCGTGATGCCTGGTCGTTCTGCTGCCGGATGGTGCTGTTTGCCGCCGGATGGCGGGAGCCGGTCAGCATTTCCCGGGTGGAAGATGCTTCGCCAAAAGGCCCTGATCCGCGGGAGATCCCGCCGGATCTGCCGGATGCTTTCGTGCAGTCCATGTACCTGCCGGTCGCCGCGTCCGCCCTCAAACCCATATCCATCGGGTTCAGCGCGCCGCTGCCCGAACCGGCGTATTTACAGGTGAGGGTGCGCCTGCCGGACTCGGAAGACTGTTTAATCATCCGGGAACCCGAACCGTTGCCTTCGGGCGTACGGGAATGGACCACAGAAATCCCCGCGGGAGCAGGAACGCGCATCATCGACGTCTGGCTTAAGGACCGCCGGGGACGTACCCTGACATGGGGCGGCGGCGCCTGCCGTTTCGCGGGATGGCCCGATTACACCCGTCCTCCGGAGTTCGAGCGGACCTGGGTAAAGGCGAATGATACGCTGAAAATTTCCGTGTCGCTTATTCCCCATGTGGATCCAAACCGGACCGGTATCGTCGCCGCCCGGTGCGTGGACATGTTTGGAAGGGTATTGGGAATCGCGGCATCGCCGGTCACCGCGGAAGGCGGAGAAAAATTACTGGCGCTGCCGGTTGCGGAAGCGGGAACCGGTGTGCTGAAAATTGAAGTTTCGGCGTGGGAGGGAGACATCAGCCAGTTCCATGAACCCGATATGGATCGGGGGAACCGCTATATCCGTTACGTTTCGGTTCGGCGCGCGGCGCATCCCGGCGATTTTGAACTGAACCTGTCAGATCGCGTGACAGTCCCTGACCTGGGCTGCTATGCCCAGTGGAGCGCCCTCGCCCGTCTGGGCTTCGCCGCGCGCCATGCTCCCGGCGGCGAAGAGCAGTTGCTGGTGACCGGGAAAGCCGGTCTGGGTTTCGTGCCGGAGCTGGCGCGCTTTTATGCCGCGCGAACTGGAGAAAACAGGGTTCGCGAGCCTGTTTTGTACGATGTCGACTTCCAGGCCGCTGTGGACCAGCAGATCAGGGAGGGTGTGGCTGTCCACTGGGCCGGCGGATCAAGGCGGTATTCGCTTGGCTGGGGGAATGCGTTTCTGGACAGTGATGAGTCGGGAAGCCGCGACCTGAAAACCCGGGAGGCCTTCCAGCAATGGCTGCAGGATCAGTTTGAAAGCCTGGAGGAGCTCAATGCCACCTGGGGCAGCAGGTACGCTTCCTGGCAGGACCCCGCGGACGAACCCGCCGTGGATTGGCTGTCCCCAGGGGGCAGGCCCCTCTGGATAGCCTGGCAGCAGTTTACGGTGGATGCGTTTCAGGATTTTCTGGCGGCCCGTGCCCGGGATATCCGGACGACAGACCGGCAGGGGCTGGTCGGGTTCCGGATGCTGAACGATGTGAATCCGGCCCGGGGCTGCTGGCTTCCCCGTATGGCTGAAGTGATGGACTGGCTGGCATTCGACATTTCCCCTGAAAATTTGGCCCGTTTTGCTGCCCACAGGTCCGATCACTGCCGGGGGTACGGCGTGGTTGACAGCCTGTTTTCCCGATGGAATGATCCGGCCGTCTGCAGGTGGCTTGTCTGGCTTTGCGCGGGGCATGCGCTGAATGGCGTCTGGATTGAAGCGCCCTCTCCGGGAACCACAACCGATCTGTACGCGGGAGCTGTAAACCCTGATGGCGCTCCTTCCAAGGGGCTTTCCGCCATGGTTGAAGCCGCGCGGAAAATTAACCGCGGGGCGGTGCCGTGGCTTCATGCGGAGCCGGCCCGGCCGCGAGTGCTGCTGTTTGACAGCCTGGCTGCCGCGCTGTTCAGAAAAGTGGACACGGATTTTCCGGAAGTGGAAGCCGCGCGGAGCAGGTGGGTGGATCTGCTGGATCGGATGCAGGTGGACTGGGCCTTTCTGGATCCGTTACACCTGGACCGCCTGGCGGATCCGGCTGTCAAAGTGGTGGTGCTGCCCGGATGCCGCGCGCTGACAGACGGAGAAATCGCTGCTTTTCTGGAATTTCACGACCGGGGCGGCATTTTGGTCGCGGATCTGTTGCCCGGCGCCTATACCACCTTCGGGGTCAGGCGGAGTCAATCCCCCCTGGAAGCGGTCTTTGGGGTTTGCCCTGCCGAGGTGCAGGACGGCGAGCCAGGCTGGGTTGAGGTCGCGCCGGCATCGGAAAAAGCATCCGGATTGTCCCTGGTCCGTGCTGGGCGTCTGGCGCCGGCGGATGGAACACGGATTGGCTGGTCGGGCGGCGGAACCATCTGTTGGGCCACCTCCGCGGACGGCAGAGCCTTCCTGTTGAACCATGGTCTCCGCCAGTCGCTCGCGGACAGCGATCCGCCGGAAATTTCCCTTATCCGGGATGTCCTGGGCGCTGCGGTTGGGCCTGATGAAATGGCTGAATCGAAACGGGCTTTTCCGCCTGGCCTTTGGGTGCGGCGCGGAACCCTGGGTTCTGCTGTCCTGTATTTTGCCCTGCCCGGCCCGGATAAAACGGTCCGTTTTCGGCTGCCGGATCCGGGTAAAGGGTACAGATGGGTTGACCTCCTCTCGGAACCCTCCCGAAAGCTTCGCTCAGGCGGCAAAATCTCGCTCGAAAATGGAGAGGCCGGCCTCTGGGCGGCTGTTCCGGAAGAGTCTTTTCCGCTTCTGGTCTCGGTTCCCCCGGGGACCGAAGCGGGAAAACGCTTCAGTGTAAAAGTTGTGCTGCAGGGGTTAGCGGAAAGCAGACAGATTGGCGCCGGCCGTCCGGTTCGGATCGCCCTGATGGATCCCTCTGGTAGATCGCCCCGGTGGTTTCAAAGAGAAATCTGGATGATCAAAAACGGCGCTATCTCAGTGGATCTGTTTTTTGCCCGGAACGATCCAGCCGGGCCTTGGCGAATCCAGGTGGAGGACCTGTTCACGGGCGAAATCACGGAAAAAACCTTTCAGGTAACTCCTCCTTCCATGAATCTGGTTAAAGCCCCCAATTAACAGGCTTTACCGGTCCGCTGCGGCGGATCAGATAAAATATACTACTGAGGAGACGCTTCCCATCCGTCTGAGGAAAAAATGAATGAAACGGGTACTTTTTGTCTGTTTGGGAAATATCTGCAGGAGCCCTACGGCAGAGGGCGTTTTTCGGAAACAGGTCGAGGAAAAGGGGCTCGGCGGAAAAATTGAAGTTGATTCCGCCGGAACGGGCGCCTGGCACGTGGGCAGTCCTCCGGATCCCCGCGCGCAGGCCGAAGCGCGCCGGCGGGGGATCGACCTCAGCGGACTGCGGGCGCGGCAGGTTCGCGTCGATGATTTTAAGCGCTTTGACCTGGTGCTGGCCATGGACAGGGAAAATCTGGAAGACCTGCGGGCCATCTGTCCGGCGGAATATCAGCATAAGGTCCGTCTTTTCACTTCGTTTGGGCCGCCGGGATCGCCGGAAGAGGTGCCGGATCCCTATTATGGCGGCCCGGACGGGTTCCGAAAGGTCTTTGACCTGATCGAAAGCTGTGGCCGGGGATTACTGGCATACCTGTGCCGGAATGGGGAAATGGGGGAGTGACCCATGGCGGCGCGGGACCATCGTGACGCTTTATTGGAGCAGTTGGCGCAGGCGCTTGGATCGAAAGTGATCGACCTGCGCCCGCTCAGTGGCGGCTGTGTGGCGGAAGCATGGAAAGCCCGCCTGGCGGACGGCAGGCTGCTGGCCGTCAAGCGCGATGATCCCCAGCGTTCAACATTGCCGCTCGAAGGGTGGATGCTGGAATACCTGCGGACCTACAGCGCCGCGCCCGTACCGCTGGTCCATTATGCCGCGCCGGGGCTGCTGGCTATGGACTACATTGAACATGACGGAAACCTCGATGCCGCGGCGCAGCGGCACTGCGCGGAAATCATCGCCTCCTGTCATGGAGTCCGCGGCCCGGCCTTCGGCCTGGATCGGGACACGCTGATCGGGGCGCTGCCGCAGCCGAACACGCCAACATATGAAAAATGGGTTCCCTTTTTCAGGGATAGGCGTCTGTTGGCCATGGCGCGCCTTGCTCTGAAGGAACGCCGGATCAGCCACGCCCTCATGGCCCGGATCGAACGGCTGGCGGAACGCCTGGACCAGTATCTGGAGGAACCCGAGTACCCGGCTTTGCTGCACGGAGACCTGTGGGGCGGGAATGTCCTGACCCGGAATGGAAAGCTGGTCGGGCTTATTGATCCGGCGATCTATTACGGTCATCCGGAAATTGAACTGGCGTTCTCCACCCTGTTCAATACTTTCGGGAAACTGTTCTTTGACGCCTATGGCGCGTTCCATAAGCTGTCCAGCGATTTTTTTGCGGTGCGCCGCGATTTGTATAACCTCTATCCTTTGCTGGTGCATGTCAGGCTGTTTGGTTCCAGTTACCTGGGCGGTATTGAATCTACCCTGGGTCGGTTGGGATTATAGACGGGAAAGGATGCATTCCGGTGGTTGTTGAAGCCCGGCATCTGTTCAGAGGGTGCCGCCTCCGCATAGATCTTGACGAGGGTACTGTCCGCACGGAGTTCGGACCTGCCCCGGCCGCTTTGTCTGCCGCGCCGGAATGGATATTTTGTCCTCCGCTCATTGATCTCCAGGTGAACGGCGGGTTCGGAATCGATCTGCAGGATCCCGAACTGACCGAAGCCAATTTTTGGGTCCTTTGTGAAAAACTGGCCGGGCAGGGCGTGGCGGCGTGGTTGCCTACCCTGATCACGGACGACATCCGCGCCCTGAACCGAAAGATCGCGCGGCTGGGCGAATGGGTTCGGAAGTGGCGGGATATGCCCACCGGCAGGGGC
The DNA here is from genome assembly GCA_029776995.1 of Candidatus Hydrogenedentota bacterium. Classification (GTDB taxonomy): domain Bacteria; phylum Hydrogenedentota; class Hydrogenedentia; order Hydrogenedentales; family CAITNO01; genus JAGPFE01. The sequence goes on along the minus strand of JAKOTZ010000143.1, from coordinate 1,080 downwards.
GGAGCCTGTCCGCTGGGAATCCATCTGGAGGGCCCTTTTATTTCGCCCGAAGAGGGTGCCCGGGGCGCCCATCCGCGGGAACATGTCATGCCGGCATCCGCCGCGGCGTTTGACCAGTTTCAGGAGTCGGCCGGCGGCATGATCCGCTGTGTTACCCTGGCGCCGGAAGTGCCAGGAGGGCTTGATCTTATTCAGCATATCCGTGACCGTTATCCCGCTGTGCTGATCGGCATCGGCCACACCCTAGCGGATGGGGAAACCATTCAGGAGGCTGTTCGCGCGGGAGCGCGGATCAGTACCCATCTTGGCAACGGGCTGCCGGTAATGGTCCACCGACACCGGAATCCGCTCTGGGCGCAGCTGGCTGAGCCCGGACTGTGCGCGTCGCTCATTCCGGATCTGCACCATCTCCCACCCGAGACCCTGCGGGCGTTCCTGTCGGCCAAAGGCGCGCGGCATACGGTGTTCGTGTCGGATGCGGTATGTCTTGCCGGGCAGCCGCCCGGAACGTATTCCCTGTTCGGCGCGGAGGTTGAAAAAAAGGCGGACGGTCGAGTCTGCCTCAAAGGCACCGAACTGCTGGCCGGCAGCGGCACCATGCTCTTGGAAGGCCTCATCCGGGCCGTAAACAGCGGGGTTCTCTCCCTTGAGACCGCATGGGAGGGAGGGAGCCGTGTTCCGGCTGCCCTGTTGGACTGCCCTGAATATATGGCGCCATTTTCCAACGGAGGAACCGTCCAGAACGGAATACTGCTGCGGCAGGAAGGCGGCGGTAATCAGCCGAGTCTGGCCCCCTGTTGCGTATGGGTCAACGGATGCCGGTACCTCTGAACGACACACAGCCGGGACATTTCCCGACAGAGCCTCCAGCCTTGCGGCTAGTTTCGGTCAGCGTTGTGTATCCCGGAGGCGTTCGGGCGCTTCAGGATATTTCGCTGACCGTGGGGGAAGGGGAATTCCTGGTGGTCTGCGGACCGTCGGGATGCGGGAAATCCACCCTGCTGCGCGTGGTGGCCGGACTGGAATCCCCCGAAACGGGGGAAATATGGATTGGTGATACGCTGGCCAACCCCCTGTCCC
>JAKOTZ010000108.1 GCA_029776995.1 Candidatus Hydrogenedentota bacterium | reverse complement strand
CTATTTTACCATATTAATGCGAAAAAGCCCAGCTTTCGCTGGACTTTTTCGACAAGCTGAATCCTTCGGAAAAATCCGAAGGATTTTTTATCCGCCTTATTTTCGGTCGGTCAATTCCCGCCCGCGCGCTGATACCGAAAGGGCTACTCCCCTCCGGATTTGAGTATCACCACCGGGATATGAGGGGAATTGAAAATCCTGACCGGCACCCCGTTCCTGAGCCCGCGGCTGACCACCATCTTTGTGTCGCCCGCGGCGTAAAGCCCGCTGGTATATTTCGGCAGCAGCCCCTGCCCGGGCGATACAAGCCCGCGCCTGCCCAGCCGCCACTGCCCGCCGTGGGCATGCCCCGATAAAACGAGGTCAAACCCGAAATCCGCATATTCGGCGATGTTTTCGGGGTAATGCGAAAGCGCCACACAAACGGCGTCTTTTTCATAATCGGTCAGGCCATAGACCCTGCCGTCCGGCAGCCCTACAAGCGAGATTTCCGCCTCCCCGCGCCGGATTAACACCGGGCTTTTGCCGAGCACGGTAACGCCCGCGCTTTTTAATATGCTGTTCCACTCGCCCACTGCGCCCGACATCATCTCGTGATTGCCGGTTACGGCATAGCACGGGACAATCCCGGCCAGCCCCTGCGCCAGAGCGCGCAGGCCCCCGGCGTCAAACCGTGAAAAACGGTCCACCAAATCGCCGGTAAGCGCGATGATGTCCGGATTTATTTTCCTGACCACTTCAACCAGCCTGTCGGGCCTGCGCACGCAGTTCGGCAAATGCAAATCCGACAAATGCGCAATGCAAAACCCGTTAAACTCCGCCGGCAGTTTATCCAAATCCACCTGTATTTTCTCGACTTCCACCCTGATATTGTCCGCGACCAGCAGCGCCCCTAAAGCCGCCGCTAATACCGCGGACCGGGCGAGCCGGCGTTTTTTGCTGTTTTTGCTCATGGCCGCCACTCTATTTTGTGCCGAATATCCGGTCGCCGGCGTCCCCAAGCCCCGGAACGATATACCCGTGGTCGTTCAGGTGGTCGTCCAGCGCGGCGCAGTAAACCTGCACGTCGCTGTGCGCCTCTGTCAGCGCGGCGAGCCCTTCCGGCGCCGCTATTATGCACATGAATTTGACACTGCGCGGCGAACGCTGTTTTATCAGGGAGATGGCGTCCACCGCCGACCCGCCGGTGGCCAGCATCGGGTCCA
>JAKOTZ010000094.1 GCA_029776995.1 Candidatus Hydrogenedentota bacterium | reverse complement strand
GGGTGGCTATGGCGGCGGTATGATGGGAGGCGAAGGCATGGACGTTACGGTCATCAGTAATATTTCGGATCTGTTCAGTACCATCAGTGACACCATGGTAGGTGAAATGCCGGCCACGATTGGTACCCTCGGTTTGCGTTCGACCGGCACTGGAGCCATGGGCGGCGCAACCACCGGTTACGGCGGCGGATACGGCGCCTATCAGAATCAGGCCCAGCTGGGAGCGGGGCAGAGCAACTTCGGCCTGGGCAGCGATCTGCTTTCCATGCTGGAACGGCTGGTGCCGCCGGTGTATGAGCCGTATACCAATGAAGTGCTGTCCGACATGATTTACAACCCGGCAAACAACATGCTGATCGTTAAAAACACGCCTTCCAACCTGGATACTTTCGAAAAACAGTTGGCGCAGATCGACGTCACGCCCAAACAGGTGAGCATCGAAGCCAAATTTGTCACCATTCGCCTGAATGACCTGAAAAAAATCGGGTTTAAATGGGATGCGTCTTTGTCGGATAAGAATAACAGGGAACGCCCCATCCCGATTTTACAGCAGAATGGGTTCTATAACTACGATATTAACGGCGATGGCATTGACGAAACCGTTCCTTTCTACACCAGGCCCGATGGCAGCAGCGTGTTTAACAACACATTCACTGATGCCACCATCGGCGGCCTGATCAATCCAGCGTCCACAGGCGCGCCGACGTTCTCGATTCTGGGGAATATCATCAACAGCGGGGACGGCGACAAGCTGAGCTTGACCCTGGACTACCTGGACAGCATTGGTGAATCCGAACTGCTGAGCGCGCCGCGGGTAACCACGATGAACCGGAAACCCGCAGTGATCGCGGATTTCACCACAGAGTATTATGTGTCTGCTATTTACACGGATATTTACCAGAATTACTATGGTAATTACTATGGTGGGGTGAGCGGCGGAAATACGACCAACTTCATTAACCGGCTTATCCCGCAATCCTATAATTTTGGTATTTCTCTGTCGGTGACTCCGCAGATTCGGGACAACGACCAGGTTCGCCTGTGGCTGAATCCGGAAGTCCGTACCCGGGTCGGCCAGAAGACCTTCCAGCAGACTCAGGTCATCAACGGGAACAACCTGACCAACGAGTTTGTGCTCCCGACGACTTCCTGGCAGGCGGTATGGACCAACGTGATTGTTCACGACGGAGACACGCTGGTGCTGGGCGGTCTGGTTCAGGACCAGACTTCCAAAGCAACGGATAAGATGCCATACCTGGCGGATATCCCGGTAATCGGCTTCTTCTTCCAGGGTAAGAGCAAAGAGACCAAACAGTCCAGCCTGCTGATTTTCGTGACACCGCAGATTGTCGATTCGACGGGAGCCCGTTTCTTCAATGTAGGCGCGGACACGTCCCGCCCCGAGGCAACGCAGAGTCCTATCTGATCCGGGCGGATACCGGGATAGGGTAGAATATCGCGCGGCGGTGGTTAAACCCGCCGCGCGATGTATTTTTGACCGCGGGAGGCGCATGTGTTGACCTGGAGTGAAAAACTGTACAGGCAAACGACCGTTGCCGCCGCTCCCCTGATGCGGACTGTATTGGAAAGAAGTTCCCGGTATCGGCCGTTGGCAGGGCGGTTTTGGATGCAGCCGTGTTCCGTTCCCACTGGCGGAATATGGTTCCATGCCTGCAGCCTGGGGGAGGTGAACACAGCCCGTCCCCTGTTGCGGGACGCGGAAAAGATGTGGCCTGATTGTCCTGTTCTGCTGTCGGCTTCCACAATTTCGGGTTACACGCGCGCCGCGGATCTGGCCGGTCCGGACCGGACATACTGGTTTCCCTTTGATGATCCGGGGAGTCTGTCGCGATTTTTTGACCGGGCGGTTCCTCGGGTTATTGCCCTGGTGGAAACGGAAATATGGCCTGGGTTTCTGGCGGAGGCTGCCCGGCGCGGGATACCGGTGGCCGTGCTGAACGGGCGAATCAGTGATAAGGCGCTGCCGCGTTACCGCCGGTTCGGCGCGCTGTTCCGGCCGGCGTTCGCGAAGTTGGCGCTGGTTGCCGCGCAGAATGAAACCTACGCCGAACGGTTTTGCGTGCTGGGGGTCCATGAGTCGCGTGTTCGGGTGGCGGGCAGCCTGAAGTTCGATGCCGTGACGCTGGAGCCGGATCCGGATAAGCAGCATCACTTGCGCGCGTGCCTGGGGCTGTCCGGGTCGGGCTCCGGTGCAGTTGTGGTATTCGGAAGCACCCGGCCCGGGGATGAGCTTCTGGCGGCGGACTGCATAGACGCGCTGCAGGAAGATTTTCCCGAAGTGTGCTGGGTTGTTGCCCCGCGGCATGTGGAACGGGCGGACGAAATTAATCGCGTACTGAACCGGTTTAAGGCGGTGCGGCTTTCGGCGCTCAAGTCCGGGAAGTCCGGACCGGGGAAAGTGGTGTTGGCGGACACGCTAGGGGATTTAATTGGTTTATACAGCCTGGCATCCGTTGCGGTAATCGGTGGGAGTTTCTTTCCGGGCGTGGAAGGGCACAATCCGCTGGAATCCGCCGCGTTGGGCGTGCCGACGGTGTATGGCCCGTATATGGGCAATTTTCCGGACGCGGCAGCCGCCCTGGAGCGCGCGGGAGGATCTTTGCGTCTTGCGGCTCCGGGGCAGCTCAAAGAAACGCTCCGGCGGTTGCTGGCGGATCCGGATGAACGAATCCGGGTCGGATCACGCGGCAGAAAGGCTGTACTGGAAGGGCAGGGAGCCGTGGGCAGGAATCTGGCCTGCCTCGCGGAGATTATTTCCCAGAAGAACCGTGAAGGGCAGGGGAGGTAGCCCGTCGTGTCTTTCAGAACCGTGTCGGAAAAATACCGTGAGCGCGCGCTGGCGGGTGTCTTATTAAGTCCGGCTCTGTTGCTGCTTTTTATTTTTACGTATTTTCCAATGTTCATTGCTTTCAGGATGAGCCTATACGGTGGACGGCGCGGTCCGGGACCCTGGGTGGGGCTGGACAATTACCGGGAGGCGCTGACCTCGCCGGATTTCTGGATGGCGTTGCGGGTGACCGCGTATTACGTGTTGGGCATAGTTCCCGCGTCGCTGGCCCTGGGATTTGCCATCGCGTATGGCCTGCACCGCGTGGGTCCCGGGCGCGCGCTGTTGCGCACCTGTTTCTTCATCCCCTACATTACGTCCACTGTTGCCGCGGCCATGGTGTGGCGGGCACTGTTCAATCCCCGCTACGGCGTGGCGAATCAGCTGCTGTCCTGGATTGGGCTGCCGCCGCAGCGGTGGCTGCTGGAATCCCGCGGGGTGCTGTTTCTGCTGACCGGAGGCTGGATTCCGGCGGACTGGGGTCCTAGCCTGGCGCTGTGCTGCATCATCCTGTTTGACATATGGCATCTTTCCGGTTTCATGGTGGTAGTCTTTCTGGCCGCGCTGCAGGCCATGCCCCGGGAACTGGAAGAAGCGGCCCGCCTGGATGGGGCGGGAAGTGTCACGCTGGCCATTCGGATCGTATTGCCCGCGGTGCGTCCCACGCTGCTGTTTCTGGCGGTGGCGGGCATGTGTAAAACATTACAGTCCTTCAACAGCATTTATACCCTTACCCAGGGCAGCACTGTACTGCCCGAGACGCAGACGCTGATCTACTATGCCTACGCGCAGTTTTATGAATTTGGGTACTGGGGGTATGGCTCAGCGGTGGCGGTGATACTTACAGTCCTGATCATTGTGCTGACGGCTCTTCAGTTCCGCATGCTGGACAGGGGACGATCCATGTCATGAACAGGAAAATTCCGGTTGCGTTATCCCGTATGGCCTGGCTCCGTCGGGGCAGAACGCGCCGGGGCGGGAGGCAGTTTTGGCTGTATCTCGGGCTGTCATCCGGCGCTTTGCTTTTCTGCTGGCCGTTTCTCTGGATGATCAGCACGTCTTTGGAGTCATTTGAAGACGCGGTAACCCCCGGCCTGGGGGTGTGGCCCGCGTCATGGCACTGGGAAAATTACCTGGAGACTTGGCGTTCATCGCCCTTCCCCCGCTATTTCCTCAATACCTTTATCGTGGCAGGTACGGTGTCGGCTGCTGTTGCTTTGAGCGCTACCCTGGCGGGGTACGCGCTGGTTTTTCTGCATTTCCCCGGTAAAAAATTGGCCTTTATGCTGGCGGTCGGGGCGATGATGGTGCCTTTTGAAGCGATTTTCATTCCGAATTTTGTGCTGGTTACCCGGCTGGGCTGGTACAACAGCCTGGCGGCGCTGATCATTTCCTGGTGCGCCAATGGTTTTTCCATATTTCTCATGCGCCAGGCCTTCCTGGCTGTTCCCTTTGAGTATTACGAAGCAGCCCGGCTCGACGGATGCGGTTCCCTGCGGTTTTTATTCCGGGTGGCCCTGCCGTTGGTGCGGCCGACGCTTTCGGTTACCGCGGTGTTTGCGTTTCTGGGAAGCTACAATGCCCTCCTGTGGCCGTTGATTGTGACCGCGGACGGATCCCGCAGAGTCGTGCAGGTGGGGCTTACTGTCTTTACCACGGAATCGGGGGTACAGTTGCATCTTCTCATGTGCGCGGCGACGATAGTGATGCTTCCCAGCGTACTGCTGTTTCTGCTGGCCCAGCGCGCCGTTTCGGATACCATGATGGCGACGGGGGTCAAAGGATGAGCATCCGGTTATCGGTCATACTGATTGCGGTGTCCGTCCTCTCATTGGAAACGGCATGCAGACGGGACAGGGGTTCTTTCCTGCCCGTGGATCCGAATGCCGCCGTTTTCTGGGACAGGCAGGACACGCAGAGCGCCGCGCTGATGCGCGGGATGGTAGAGGAATTCAACGCGCAATCCCGGCTGTTGCCGATTCGCTGGGAGCACGGTGGCGGTTACGCGGAAATCTTCAGAAAAGTATCGGCCGGCATACAGGCGGGACTGCTGCCCGCCATGGCGGTATCTTATGAGAGTATGACGAGTGAATACATCGCCGCCGGGGCGGCCGTTCCGCTGGATCGGTGGATTCATGACCCGCAGGTGGGACTGACCGAAAAAGACCTGTCGGATTTTTTTCCGGCGACGCTGGAATGCAATCGTTATGCTCTCCATGGAAACCGGATGTACTCTTTTCCCCTGGCCAAAAGCGTGCTGGTGATGTATTGTAACCGGGAAGTCATGCGCTGCGCGGGGATTCAGAAAGCGCCGGAAACCTGGACGGATTTTCTGGAGGCCTGCCGGACCATCCATCAGGCAACCGGAAAAGCGGCGCTGGCAGCGGTTCCGGACTGTTCGACCTTCAGCGGCATGGTATTCAGTATGGGCGGGGAGGTGTATGACGGCAGCCGGCTGCAATACGATGGTCCGGAATCCCTCGCGTCCTTCAGTCTGCTGGAGGAGATGGTTCGGGAAGGCCTGCTCAGTCTGGCTCCACCAGGCACATTTGACGATAACATCGCGCTGGTTCGGGGAGACGCGGCGTTTGTGATGCGATCCAGTTCCAGCAGAACCTACCTGCTGAAAATGGCGGGAGAAAAGGGCGCAACGCTGCTGGATATCGTGCCCATTCCCCAGAAAAACCCCCGGCGCCCCGCTACAGTGCTGTTCGGCCCCAACGTTACCATTTTCCCGGTTCCTGAACCGCAGCAGAAGGCGGCGTGGGGGTTTGTCCGATGGTTTACCCAGCCGGAGCAGGCCGCGCGGTGGGCCGTGGCCACCGGCTATCTGCCGGTACGCCGGTCCGCGCTGACGCATCCGCTGATCCGGCAAAACTGGGATACGTGGCCGCCCAACCGTGTCCCCTATGACTGCCTGGAGTTCGCGCGATCGGAACCCAACGTGGATGGCTGGCAGCAGGTCAGGGTTTTGGTGGAACGGGCGCTGACCGAGGTAATGTCCGGTACCCGTACGGCCCGCGAAGTTGCGGAGTGGCTGCAGAGGGAAGGGACCCGCGCGCTGAAGCGGGCTACCCAGGCGGAAGGCAGGCCCGGAAGAGATGACCGGAATTCAACCTAAGGAAACAACGCGGATCCGCCCGGGATTTTTTCCTTGGGTTGGTGTGCCGGTCTGTATCGTGCTGTTTTCCGCGGTTGCGCGTTTCGTTCCGGCAGCGGACTGCGTTCTGGCGGAGGATCTCTGGCTGAGAGATTGGGTTTGGCCCGCTATGTCGGCTATTTCCCGAGCACTGAAAGCCGGACAATTTCCTCTGTGGTGCCCGGATCAGCAGGGAGGATTTTCTCTGATTGCGGATCCCCGTATGCCTGTTATGGCTCCTTTTACGTGGATATTCGCCTGGTTGCCTTTTGATCAGGCGGTGCTGGCGCACGGTATGGGCTGCCTGACGCTCGCAGGTTGTTTCATGGTGCTGTGGACCCGCGCCATGGGCGTTTCAGCCCTGTCATCCCTGTTGGCCGCAGCGGTTTATCTTCTTGGCCCTTTTTCCGCGGCCGCATCCGGACGCCCTGCGCTGGAAACGGTTTTCTGCTGGCTGCCCCTCGCCTGTTGGGCCGCGGGCGCGCTGTTTTCCCGCTCCGGCGCTGCTCCGTTGGTCATCGGTGCCATTTCGCTGGGCCTTCTGATGCTGTCCGGGGACCCGGCGGCAGCGGCAATTGGAGTGATTGCCGCCCTGGTACAGGGGTGGGTGTGCGGTTGGGCGGGAGACACGTTTTTTTCCCGTGTTGGGAAGCCCAAAAGAGACGGGCATGCCATACTCGGGCTGCTGCTTATGGTCGGCGGCGCGTTGATGATTATGGTTCCTCAGTGGGGTCCTGCGTTGAGGCAGATGTTTTGGAACGCGGGAAAAGCGGATCTGATCTGGTCTGGGCTTCCCGCATGCTGTGTTTTGCCCGGTCGCGCGGGACAGGTGGTCGAACACCTGTTGACGCCGCGGGATGGAATCAGGTGGGGAGACGCCGCGTTTTCGTTGCACCTGATTTATATTCATCCCGTGTCGCTGCTGCTTGCCCTGGCCGCGCTGAGCGGTTTGCGGCAGAAACCTCACGTCGCGGCGCCGGCGGTTATGGCTGCTTTTCTGCCGCTGGGGGTGGCGGGGAATTTTTTATATCCCGGCAGTATCAGATGGGAAATGTTTGCTCTTGCGGGACAGGCAGGGTTGGCGGTGTTATGCGCTTTTGGGGCGGATACGCTGTTTGGCCCTGAGCCATTGTGGACGCGCCGCCGACTGCTGATCATTTTTCTGTTTGTGAGTGGCGGGATTTTCGTGATAACCGGGGGGGTGGCGCGGGGATTCCTGCTGTTTTTTGCCGTGTGCTGTATCGGTATGTTCATTTGGGGGCATCCTTATCCGGGCGGGGTATTTCGGTTTTTACTTTTGGTAGTTACGGCGGTGACCCTGTACCGGGAAATGATTATTCCCATGAACCTTCCGGGGAGACTTCAGGGGATTTCCCGGGCAGCCGTGTCTGAAATCGCCGGCCGGTTGCAGGTGTCGAAAGTACAGGGCCGGGCGGCGGTTTTTCCGTTGTTGTCTGACGAAGTTCCGGGCAGCCGTAATCTGGGCATGGTTGCTGGCGTGCCGTTTTTTGGGGGGTGGAACCTGTTGGAGGCGCCTGATAATTTGACGCTTCCTCAGAAGGGGCAACAGATAGTGTCCGACAGTATATCGGCGGAAGCAGTGCATTCAATGCTGCGGGTATACGCCGTTAACGCTTTGCTTTCTTCTTCTGAAAAGGAAACGGATGCGCTTCACGATATGGGGTTTTCCCGCGCAGGACTGGATAGAGAAGTAAGCTTATGGGTGCGGCAACAACCGGTTCCGCAGATTTCTTTGTATCACCAGTGGGCGGCTGCTCCGGATTCAGAGTCCGTATTGTCCATAGTGAAGACAGTTGATCTTGAAAAAGTGTGCGTGTTGCGGCTGGGCGCGGAGGATACGCGGATTTTAGCCGACCGGCTGGCCCTGGAGGGAAAACCGGAGGCAGAAAACCAGTTGGACGACAGCGTGTCCGTCATGTCAGATTCGGAACAGCGATTAACCCTCCAGGTGCAGTCGAACCAGTCTGCGCTGCTGATGGTGGCAGACGCGTGGGATCCTGATTGGATTTGCCGGGTCAATGGTCGACGGACCCCGATTTATCAGGCGAATGGTTTTGCGCGGGCAGTGGTGGTTCCGGCCGGATCCTCAGAAGTGGAATTTTTATATCAGCCGTTTTCATGGAAACTGGGACTGGCGCTGGCTCTGCTGATGCTGGGCACATGCGCCATCTCCGGCCTTGCGGTGCTGATGTCCCGCCTTTCAGGAGGGCCTTCGTAATAGAATCGGATAGGAATGTCGGATCGGGTGTTTTATATCAGCGAACCGCGCCGGGAATGGCTGCCAGAAGAGGAATAGCGGCAGTTTCTTTCTTCTCCTGATGCGCGGCTGTCGGATTGACCAGGGACTCGATATCGGCCAATGCTTTGGCCAGGCATTCAGGACAATACCCATGGCTGATGGGTCCGTTCATGGCTGCCAGTCGGGCTGGTGTCAGGTTCTGCCACCCTTCCGACGCGTGAACTTTTTTGCATACGCAGCATTGCGTGATCATGGGATGTCCTTTCAATTCTGCATCACTTCAGCAATGCCTGTGCCGAAACGGATGAGGAAGTTGAAAAAACACGTTACAACCGATTACACTGAATTTTGCACTACATATTGTGCCAATATCAAAGTTTTTTTACAAAATATTGATATATGCTTTCTGGAGACAGGCAGAGACCTGAACATACAGGGAATTATTTGCCGGGTGAACAGATCTGAACGGAAAAATTATCGTCGTTTCTCAAAAAATTACCGCGCTCACTGACAGATTTTCGGCAGCTTCCCGGGGATCATAACATGATCGAAGTTGTGGAAATGACTAAACGGTACGGACCGCTGCGGGCCGTAGACAGCATTACCTTTACGATCCCAAAGGGTCGGATTACGGGTTTTCTCGGCCCGAACGGCGCCGGTAAATCCACCACCATGCGGGTTATCACAGGATTCACGCCTGCCAGTGAAGGAATTGTACGTGTGGCCGATTTCGATGTGGCGAGCCATCCGCTGGAGGTAAAGCGCCGGATCGGCTATCTTCCGGAACACGTGCCTCTGTACGAAGAGATGACGGTCTCGGGATTTCTGGGTTTTGTGGCCGGGGTCAAACAGATTCCCCGGAATGAACGTCGGGAGGAAATCGGTCGTGTTATAGAGCGTTGCGGGCTGACTGCGATGGCCAGGCGGATAATCGGAAACCTGTCCAAAGGTTACCGCCAGCGGGTGGGGCTGGCGCAGGCGCTCCTCGGTAATCCGCCCGTGCTGATATTGGACGAACCCACGGTGGGGCTGGATCCTCGTCAGATCGCGGAAGTGCGCGCCATGATAAAAGCCCTCGGGGGAGAGCATACCGTTCTGCTGAGCACGCACATCCTGCCAGAAGTGGTGATGGTCTGCGACAGCGTGATCATTATCCACCGGGGAAGGCTGGTATACGACGGAGCGGTGCCGGATGTTCAGTCAGGCAGTGGATCACTGGAGGAGTTGTTCATGCGGGCTGTTGCCGCGGACGTGTCTGACCGGGGAGAACGGGCGACTGCCGAAGAGGAAATAGAGCCGTGAACAGAATCTGGACCGTTTGCCGGCGCGAATTTATCAGTTATTTCCAGACGCCTGTCGGCTACGTGGCGCTGGGCGTGTATGCCCTGATTTGCGGACTGGCTTTTGTCCTGTCTTTGTTCATGTATTCAAAAGTTTCCATCCAGCCTCCCGCCTACGGTTATACCTCCATCCCGAATTTTGGGGAAGCGCTGATCAGCCCTTACCTTGTTTTCTGCGGCATTCTGTTCATGTTTCTGTCGCCGCTGATTACCATGCGGCTTCTGGCGGAGGAACGAAACCGGGGCACGCTGGAACTGCTGCTGACCTGGCCCCTGACAGACCGGGACATTGTGTTTGGAAAATACCTAGCGGCAGTCGGCATGCTGCTGCTCATGATGCCGGTGCTCGCCCTGCACCTTTTTCTCGCGTCCTGGTTCAGGCCGCTGGAACCGGCTGCCATTGCGCTGGGGGTGGCCACGGTGGTGTTGATGGGGTTGGCGCTGCTCAGCCTGGGCATGTTTATTTCGGCCATATCCCGTTCACAGGTGGTTGCCGGAACGCTGACTTTTGGCGTGAACCTGGTGATGTACATCGCGGGTAACGTGGGCGAAAAACTGCCTCAGCGGAATCCGGCCCCGGAAGGCTGGCCTGAAGCGCTGCGTCGGGTTATCGGTGGCGTGTGGGAACTGTTCCGCGGGCTGCTGACGCAGCTGCCTCTGGATGCGCATGCCCGGGACCTGACGCTGGGAGTGCTGCGCCCACATGATATCGCCTATTACCTGCTGTTCGCGGCGTTCTTCCTGTTTCTGACCTTCCGTGCCCTGGAAAGCCGCCACTGGAGAGGAAAGTGATATGAAACTTCCTGGAGCCGGGCTGGCAGGATGGATGGCAATTGGGTTAGTATTGCTTGCCGCCAACCTGCTGTTTGTTTACGCCGATGTTTTTGCCATTCCGGTGTTTCTCTGTCTGGTGGCTGCCCTCCTGAGCGGAGGATATGCCCTCATCGGGGTCTTTATGGCAGCCAAAGGACGCGCGCGTGAATCAGCCCGCGCGCTGGGCGGTCTCAATGCGGTTGTTTCGTCCGTGTTTTTTCTGGGCATCTGCGTGGTGATCTATTTGATCGTTGCAAGCTGGAACGCATCCTGGGATCTGACACGCGAGGGCTTGCGGTCCCTGTCCCCTCTGACCATTCAAGTGCTGGAAAACATGGACAAACCCGTGACGGCGACATGCTTTTTTTTGGAATCGGACGACGAGATGGTCGCGATTGCCCGCGAAAAAACCCTCCGTTTTCTTGACCTGTGTAAACAGTATACTGACCAACTTACCGTGGAGCTGCTGGACCCGACCGTGGAGAAGCTCAAGGTGGAGGATCTGGGCATTACACACGCCTCACCGCAGGGTACAGTGGTCATCCGCAGCGGGGACCGGAAACGGGTAATTACCCTGTCCGGCGGCAGTCCCCGGCTTGAGGAACGGGATTTTACCAACGCGCTGATTAACGTACTGCGGGAAGAAAACCCTAAGGTGTATTTTCTTACCGGCCATCAGGAGCGGGATATCTTGAATCAGGACCCCCAGGAAGGGGGCTCCATGTTGGGGAATCTGCTGAGCGGAGAATCCTACACGGTCGACAGGCTGGCGATAAAAATATCAGATCCGGAAGTGCCCGCTGACTGTGACCTGCTGGTGATTAACAAACCCTCGTCTGACCTGCACCCGCTGGAAATCGAAGCGATAAACCGCTATATGGACGGCGGCGGGCGTATGCTTATCCTGTTGGATCCCTGGCGGAACATCGATCCGGCTGTTGCCGCCCGGGAACAGTTGCGGCCCTGGCTTGAGAAAAATTACGGTGTTCTGGTCGGCGCGGACGTGGTGGTGACGGACGCGAAAGAAAACCGTTTTGATATTGAACTGCGCCCCGATGACGCGCCTTTCTCGGAAGTGGAAGAAGGTTTCCTCAGTTTTCGCGGGTGTTTCAGTAAAAATCACCCGGTGACAGCCCGATTTGAGCAGAACATCCTGATGGTAGCCGCTCGGTCGGTTACGGTCAGCCGTGAGCTTCCTGAGAAAGTGGGGGCGGATATTCTGTTGCGTTCCCTGCCATCTTTTTGGGGGGAAACGGATGTGGAACGACTGATTAAGGCGGGCGTCGCGTCGTTTGACGAGGTGGACCTGAAAGGTCCGGTGCCTCTTGCGGTGGCCGCGGTTCGCCAGGTGGACCGCAACAGCAGCCCCCGGGGACGAGGCGAAGCCAGGCTGATTGTCGTTGGCGACACGGATTTTGTTTCAAACGCCTATCTTTCGGTGCCGGGCAACCTGACCTTTATCCTGAACGCGGTAGCCTGGCTGTGTGAGAGCGAAGATCTGCTGGCCATGCGTCCCACGGCGCTGGAGATGACGCCGCTTATGCTCAGTGACGTTGAGCGGCGCACCGTGGCCTGGCTTTCGGTTATGCTGGGACTGCAGGCGGTGCTGGCGGCAACCATCGCTATGATTTTCTGGAGGAAAAAACATCAATGACCGGCAGGCACACGCTGGCGCTCGGACTGGTTCTGGTCCTGATGGTCGCGTTGTATTTTGGCGTCCAGCAGTGGCGGGAACGGAGAGAGGTTCGCCAGGAAGAGCTGAAAAAGGTAGCCCGGCTGGACCCGGCTCAAATCAGCGAGGTGGCCATTACCCAGCTGGACGCGCCGGAAGTCCGCGCTGTCCGTGAATCTTCGGATGCGCCGTGGAAGATGGTTAAGCCGGATCCAACTATTCCGCCGCACCAGCCGCTGTGGAACCGGGTCGTGGAAAAATACGGAGCGCTGTCGTCGGAACGGGTTTTACGGAATCCGTCTGAAAACCTTGCGGAGTATGGGTTGGACCCGCCCGTGCTGCGTGTCGAATTCGGCACGAGGGATGGGCAAAAAGATACCTTAATATTTGGGGACCAGGAACCCACGGAACGGTTCCGCTATGCCTGCCGGCCTGAAGATAGGACCATATTCCTCATCACCCGGGAAATGTTTTTTGAATTCAACCGTTCCCTGGATGACCTCCGGCATAAATTTATTGTGGATAACCGGGACGCGCCTATCCGGATGATTGAATTCGCGTTTATCTGGCGCGAGGGCGATGCCCTGCCGGAGAATGGGGAGGCCATGCGGCCTGGGGCTGAATCTGTCGTGGTACGCGCCGAGCGCGATAACGCACAGAGCCCCTGGAGGCTGGTGAGTCCGGTTCAAGCGCCGGCGGACCAGGAAGCGCTGGATGAGCTGGCCCAGTACTTTCAGTTTGGTGTGGTGGCCAAATTTTACGACCATCCGGAAAATTACGCGGATTTCGGTCTGGATCCGCCTCGGGCGCGCATTACGCTGGCGGACACGGCGCAGGGACACGCCCAAACCTTTCTGATCGGCAATCTTGAAAACGCGGACGGTTCGGGCGGGCTGTTCATCCGCAGGGCAGGACAGAATTCAGTGGAACTGGTGGATCCCCGACTGGTGGAACTGATTCCTAAACGGCCAACACAGTGGCGCGAGACCCGACTGATTACCCGACGTGTCGCGGAACTTTCTGAAATAATATGCCACAGAGACAAGGGAGGATTTACTTTAAAGCGGGATCAGGATGGTTCCTGGCGCCTGGTGGATCCTTCATTCAGCGATGTGAGCGACCAGGTTATTTCAGGTTATCTGGCAGTAGTCAAGGAAACCCGCGGAGAAGTCGTTGAGCAGTCTCCTGAGGCAGTCGGATTAGACGATCCCGAAGTACGTTTTACATTTGCCTACGCGGATGGAAGCCGGGCGGAATGTCGCTTGAAACCGGATCCCAGCCAGGCGGACGCCTGGCTGGCTACCCAGGACAGCGGGGGCGTTATTCGCCTGGTCGGTGTGGCCGCGCAGGCGCTGCTGGTGGATCCCGCCACGTTTCGTTCCCGCGCGCTGATGCGGTTTGACAGCAATTCCGTAAACCGGATTGAGTTCAGCCTGGACGGGCGGAACTACGTGCTTGGCAGGCGGGAAGGACGCTGGCGGGTGGTGGAGCCCGAAGGATGGTCAATACAGAATCAGGCGGACGCCAAAGCCATTCTGGATGTCCTGAGTGACCTGCAGTGCGCCACTGTACTGTCCCAGCCGGTTGACACGCAGGTATCGGGATTGGACAATCCGGTTTTTGCGGCGGTTGTTTACAGTGATGGGGTTCCGCCCCAGGGGGAGCAGAAGCATGGGCCTGTGCGTATCGGTAATCCCGATCCGGCGGATCCTCAAAAACGGTTTGCCGAAATAGCGGAACGGGAGGGGCAATTCCTGGTTTCCCAGGAGGTCATTGAAACTGTTCGTGCCGCCGTGAAAGGATTGCGGCCCCTGGATCAGGAGTCAGGGAACAATGCGCAAAATGAGAAAACAAACACGTAATGGGCAAAAAAAGCATCCCAAAAACTTAAATCTTGGTAATATTTGGAATTGCGGCAATTTAACTCTTGACACATGGCGGCGATTATGTTATAAATCTTGACATGGAATAAGAGTATTTTTCAGCATGAATGAAGAGGTCTTTCTGTATCAGGAACGACCGACAGGCGTAAAGTGTAAGACTTCCCCGCGGAAGGCCGGGCGGATCGGACGTCTGGTATGCGCGCGGATTGGGAGAGCATGCGGTGAATACAGGTAAAAGCGGCATGTGGATGCGGAGATTGGTTTACAGCGCGGGAGTCCTGGCGGCAGGACTTATACCGCTGTTAACCGGATGGCATGCGGTCGCAGATGATACGGGCGGCAAGGCGGATGAAAAGGCCATCACCTGCGATGGGGTTCGGTACGAAGTTTATGTCAGTCCCTCTCCCGCTGAACCGGGCGCCGCATTGACTTTTTCCATTGAGGCCCGCGATGCTGGAACCAATCAATATCTCCGGATCAACCGGGCGGCATGGTATTTCAATCCCACCACGGTAACGAATTACAAAGCCTACCTGGCGGATCCGACTGAACCCAAACCCCAGCCGGATCAGATCGTCGTAAACCCTGCTCCGCTGGGAATTATTGCCGCGTTGCCTTCCGTCTCGGGTAACGCGCCCAATCAGGTCGGCGCCTATGACGTGCTGGTAGAGGTAGAAACCCTGCTGGCCGACGGCTCGACGCTCAGTACCTGCGCGCCTCCGCAACTGATATTTTCGGCGTATATGCAGGTTTTCACTATGCCCTCTGCGGATTTCGAGGCAAAAGACTACATCAGTGACAACCAGTATCAGCTGCCTGCCGGAGACTGGGTGCCCCTGTTCGGTTTCAACATGCGTTACAACGAGCAGGATCCCGCGCCGCGCGCGCTGACCAAGCTGATTTTCACGATCAAAGCGGATCCCAACCAGGGCGGCACAACCTCTCCGACAGAGCAGGATTTCCAGGAATTCGCGCTGTTCCGATTCCCCGGGGGACTGCCTGACAATGCGGACACCGTGCGAAGCCTCATAGCGGTGGGGGCAGCCTCCTCATCCGAAATCAGCCTGGCCAACAGCAGATATCTTTTCGCCCGGTGGGACAACAAAGGCTGGCCCTATGAAATGCCGGTTAACCAGGCTCCTGATCCGGATGCGGGACGTGTTGTTGGCCCGAGTGGTCTAGTCTACCAGGTGGATGATGCCAATTACCGGTTGAACTTTACGCTGGATACCACAAGCCCCCTGTTCCCGGTCGGCGAGATAGACCAGTTACAGGGATTCAGTAATAATGGTCCCAAGCGGGGGACCCCCCCTATCATTCCCGAGAGAGACTGGGTGGTAGCGGGCCCCGATGACGGGTACTCATATGTCGTTTGCGTGCGGTTGTCCGCGTCGTGGCCGGCGGGCAGGAGCCTGATTTACCAGCTGGATACGGCCCTCATGCAGCCTTACGTGTACGATTTCGGCACCAATAACTGGGTGCTTTTTGCCGCGCCGATTAATGATCAGGGTGAGTTTGTAGACAACTACAACCCGAACTTTTTTGCTCCGGTTCCCGAACCGTTAATTTCGGACGGAGCCATTCTCAGTTATTTCGATATCTTCGATCCCCGTGGAGGCGGCAGCTTCAGGCAGCGGAAAAACCTCTGGAACGAACAAGTTATGATGTACACGCCTGTTCCAGGGTTTACCCGTCCGCGGTGGGATATCAGCAATACCGCATTGAATTTCGTCGGCGGCGAATTGATGGATTTGCGTCAACTGTTCTCGGTTGAATCCTGGACAGTAGCCCTGGCCATCAATGCCAAAGGCGGCTATGGCTACGACCAGCCAACGGACGTTCACCTTGTCTTTACGGATATCGGAGCTGATCCCTACTCCTATCCCGGTAATGGCGGATTTGATCCCCGCACCGGTTTTGAAACGTTTACGCTGAAACAGCAAAGTGGGGCAGATTCGGCGATCGGCGAAGATTACGCTTTCAATGGAGTATGGCTGTGGCACGACACCAACGTGAACGGCATTTTTGATCCGCCGGTGCCCAATGGAACTACCGGCGTGTCCTTTGTGGACTATCCCATGATTCCCATGCGGGGCTTTACGGGTAGCGATATACAGCTCGTCAATTATGGTAATCACGAATGGCAATACGAACCGTTCCCGCCGGGTGGAGGGGACCCCTGGTGGAAAATTCAGATAAGTTTGGGCGCAATTGGTAACGCAAATGGTGGATATACGGTCGGTGGACGGCGACGGGCAGGACCTGAAACCACTCCCCGCGGCTACACTACGGATCCCGAGCATCAGAGCGATTTGGACAAGGTGGAGAATTTCCCGAATTATTTCGTTGTTTTTCGTTCCGACAGCGGATTCACGGATGTATCAGGACTTCCAGGTGACGGGACAGGCATAAATCTGGGGGCAGATTTTCGGGTGTTTATCGAACCCCGCCGCTGGGATCCCCGGGACAATGGACACTGGAGCGGTGGAATCCTCTTCTGGAGTCAGGCGACCGCCTTAGCCAGGAAGATTATCGAAGAAACCGCCGAAGGGTATCCATCCAAAGCAAATGAACAGCCGCTTGCCGGGCTCTTCTGGCAGGACTATACGGAATGGACGCGGGTATGTCCTCCGGGAGTTATTCCCTGCGAGAATAATGAGGTATATGATTTCCCTTTCTGGAATGAACGGTTCCATGGCGTGGAAACCGCCAAGCCAATGCGCAGCGGGGTGGAAATTCACGACTTGGTGCTGACCTACAGTACCAGCAACCGCTATGGAAAAATTACGCCCATCATGCCTTCCCAGCAGTGGTTGCGTTTCTTCCCGGCGCTGGTAGATCGGTATGACGGCGCGATGGGGCGCGGAAATTCCCGCACCATGCTCAGCATCTGGACAGATCCGGCATTTATCGATCCGGTTCTGAATGACACGGGGGTGCCCGCGTTGCCGCCGATCAGCAATACGCCGTTCCTGTTGAGCGATCTCACGGACTACTTCGGTATTCTGGAATGGCGGAGCATCACCCTTGACCGGTACAACCTGGGCATCACTTCTGATCTCAGCGCGTTCGCGCCAACGCTTTATGATTCCCTGACGGACATTCAGTTCGCCTTTGAAACGGTGCCCTTTGCGCTGTATGGGGACAATATCGACGCCCAGTTGCGTGACCCGAGGTCCACTTTCTTCCCGAATCCGCCCCAGCAGCCAACCCTGCCCAGGTATCCCACGTGGTCGGGGTATCAGGATGGTGCGGCATGCGTGGCATGGGGGCTTACCAGCCGCTGCTGGCTGGAAAATGACGGTGGGGACAATCAACCTTTCTATGTGCCCGGTCCCGCGGTGCCCGGACAGCCCATAGCTGAAAAGACGTACGAAAACGATGTTTATATCTTCGAAGTGAACGACCTGCGGTATCCGGATTCCGGGTTGCCGGCTAATCTCGCCGGAAAGTGGCTCGTGGATCGGTATGGCGGGCGTTACTACATCGAATCCAGCAATGGAAACCTGTTGACACTGCGTAAGGGGCATGGCGCTTATCTCGATGCCGGGGCTAATGTTCTGGAATATCCCTATGGCGTGCCTGTCGGCCAGGCCTTTGCTGTGGATCGCGGCCGCTGGATGATCGTGGAAGATACCCTTTTGAAGGGAACGTATCCCCGGCTTGAAGACTGGACGCCTGAAAAGTTGCTGAATGACAGTCAGGCATGGGCCGCCCGGCTGTTGCGGCAGCGGATTACCCCGGGGCTCATGCCCGTGGCCATGCTGGGCGTTAACGTGTGCGGGGTAAGCGATCCGGCTGTGCTGGCTTCCCGGCCGTTGTATCTCAGCGGAATAACGGTGGCATTCTGGGGGCCGGAATTTACTCCGGATCAGCTGGCGTCATTGGACCCGAACGGTGAACTGTTCGCTTCCGGCGTCCTGCTGTATGAGGACTCAAACCAGAATGGAGTGTTCGATGGGCCGTTATTCTCCGATTTGTCGCCTGTGCCCGCGTTCACGGACCGTATTGTTCCCCTGGAAACTGGAACCCTGGCATGGAAAGATGCGCCTGAGCCGGTTGACCTGAACGGAGATTACGAACCTGATGACGTGAGCGGAGATGGGGTGGTGTTCCTGGGCGATCCGGATGATCCGGACGACGTGGCCCAATTAACTCCGCAGCAGCAGGCAGCGTGGGATGGGTTGTCCGATCTGGCCTGGGTGGTGCAGCTCTTCCCCAGGGACAATTGGCCGATCCCCAGCAGGGATGCCCGGCTGGACGACACGGATGACACCAAAGCGGAGGATCAGTCACCGGTTACACTGGCGGATTGGCCGAGTTTTTGGACTCGCGCTCCGCAACTGGTTGATTTTCCGGCCGGTAATGAAAAAGCGTTAAGTGTAAGCGACCGGAATGGTGGGGACGACTTGTTTGTAGTGGTTCGGCCCTCTGAAAACATGAAGGCCCATTCGGAATTCCGGGCGCTGGTACCAGCCAAACTGCCTTCCCGCACCCCGGAAAATGCGGTATTCGCAGGCGTGCAGATTATGCCGCGCGCTTATTCCGTGGTGGATACCGAGACCAAACGGAGTCCGGAAGAAGGGGCTGTCCAGGACTTCTACGGTCACGATATGCTGGCCGCTGACGTGTACGCCAGGGTCTTGGATGCCACGTCTTCCATGCAGCAGTCATCCGGCGGTCCGGTGATTCAGCCGGGCGGCCTCGAAGCTGCGGTCCTTGGCGTGGATATGTCCGCCAATCGGCCGGAAAATGTTGTGGCCCGCGGCACTACCGGGCAGCCGGCTGGCAACAACTTCACGGTGGCGGATGCGGATGTGAGAACCAATCCCGATGCCCCGGGCTATTACAACAATGGGTGGTCCAATCAGGTCATCGGATGTTATCTCATTGGCCTGTCGCAGGGAGACCTGGCGGCAGCGCGGGTGGAAGCCTACCAGATTACCGGAGTTAATGGGCGCCAGTTGCAGCTTCGGGCAGGCGCGCCCCGCGGAGACCGCCCATGGTATGTGGTCAAAGATCCGTCTTTCCTCGAGGAGTTGACGGTCGAATTTTACGATGTGGGCAACTCCGGAAAATTTGACCTGATTAATGACTTCCTGCCATTGAGCGTGGAAGACCCGGTCAATGGACAGTTCAGCGGCGTGGCGCTGTACCGGGATAACGATTGGCACCCGCTTAACCGCAACGGCGTGTTTGATCCGCCGGTTCGGGACGCCAATGGCAATATCACCGAGTATATTGACCTGCCTTTGCGGCTTGACGGTCCCCCCGTTTTCATCGGTACGGTGGGCGGCGAGCCGGAATATCAGGTCCGCTTCTCGTTTGCTAAACCCGGTACGGATAATCTGGTGGGACGGAATACGGTTGCCTATGAAACCCAGGATCGCAACCGCCAGTGGATCCCCAACAATATCGGGCTGTCGCCATCGGATCCTGACTACGGTCCTGACTTCTTTGTGGTGGTGCGCGCGTCCACCCGTATGTCGCAGGGTGACCAATTCCAGGCAGGAATTGTGTCCTGGGGACCTAATACGCCTACGGAGCCTGACCCGGATAACTTCATGCCGGCTTTGAATTCCGGCGCTCTCCAGATTCCGCCGGACCAGTTTGATATTTTCAGCGAGTTCCCCTGGGGCAATCGCGGGCTTGGCGTGATCACGCTGTTCCAGAATCCGCTCCCTGTGTATTACTGGGGTTATGACAAGCTGACCCATCGGGTGGTACCGCGACAGGATGTAGACCGCAGCCAGGAGGGAGCTGATTTTGCCGCTCTGCGGAACTGGTTGCGTACCAATCCATACATCTGGGGGCGGAGCGCTACCGTGACATCTTTGGCTCCGCCGCAGATCGATTTCGTGGGCGTGCCCACCCGACAGCGGGTTGGCGGAGACGTCGCCTTTACGCTTACCGGCGCGGTGCAGGTAGCCCAGGTGCTCTGGGACTTCGGCGATGGCACAACATCCACAGAGCTTAATCCGGTTCACCAATATGCCGCGGAAGGAACATACACCGTTACGGTCACGGTAACCAGTGTTTATGGCGTCAATACGACCGTTCGTAAAGTGGATTATATCGAGATTCTGGGAACGCCCTATGCGGACTTCTCCGGCACGCCTACCAGAGGCAACATTACACCGGGGACACCCCAGCCGAATTTGAACGTTACCTTCAGCGACGGCAGTGTCGCGGGGGAAGGCTGTCAGATCGTCAGTTGGTTCTGGAATTTTGGGGACGGTTCCACCTCCACCGAGCAGAATCCTTCCCACCAGTACACTACGCCGGGCATATACGATGTAACCCTGCAGGTGACTTTCCAGTGCGGAACGGAGACCATTGTTCGTACGCTCAGGCGTACTGCGTATGTAACGGTGTTGGAGTGCATCGGATGTGATGATCCGGGCGGCGGTGGAGGCGGAGGAGGAGGAACAGACGTGCCCGCGGCGGATATTACCTTTGAAAGCAAAGTGCGCGACCAGGAAGCGCTGCTGCCGCTGAGCGACTGGGTGCCGCTGTTCCGGTTCACCATGAGCTACGGGGAAGAACCCGAGAATTTCGCGCCGCGCGTGTTGCGCACCCTGACCTACCTGCTTCGGGCAGACGACAGGGATTCCAATGAATTGGGATACATGAACTCAAGCGGTCCTCATCCCACCGACCTGCTGGAGTTCGGGCTGTTCCTGGAGAGCAAGGCCAGTGAGGAGGCGGAAGCCACCTATGAACGGACCCTGAACGGTGAGCTGGATCCGTATTTTGACCGCCTGCTGTTCACATGGGATAACACAGGGGCGCCGGTTGGTTCCATCCTGACGGTTCAGGACCGTTTTGGCGTGGCCTACAGGCTTGACTTTATCGGCAATGGCACGGCGGCAAATCCGCAGTTCCGGGTGGACGCGGGACCCAACACGGAGGACAGCCTGGAAGGCAAATCGTATATTGTTGCCGTGCGTACTTCCGCGACCTGGCGCAGCCAGCTGACCATGGGTGTGGAAGTGTTGAACGCCGAAATGATCGACCCCCGAACCGGTGGACGGCCCGTAGATGAGGAAGGAAAACCGATTGACAGCTATTCGCCCGATTTCTTCGGGGACACGCCGGAGACCCTTGAAGCGGAAGCGTTCTATTCTTCCTCCTTTACGGTATACGACTATTATGGAACTCCCGGAGGACGGAGTGTTCTGTTTGCGGATGCATGGAATTTCCCGGTGTTTCTGTATACGCCCCTGAACGAACAATCCCGTCCCCGCTGGAATTCGCCGAATCAGCTGCTGGATATTGTTGCCGGCGAGCTGTTGCAGCTGAGGCCGCTGGTATCGCTGGATCAGTGGCAAAGCGTTCTGGGTATCAATGTCCATTCAACCAGCACGGTCCATTTCAATGATTCGGAAGTGCCGCGGTCCTATGATACTTGGAAAGATAAAGCCCAGTTGCGTGAAGTGAACGTAATTCTGACCGATGTTGGAGCTGATCCTTACGGGCCTCCCGGCAATGGCGGGTTTGATCCCCGCAATGGGCTGAAACGGATTACGGTCAATACGTGGGGGTATCCAATTTACGATGAAGAAGCCAAAGGCGATGACCTGACCTATAACGGCATCTGGGTGTGGCATGATACCAACAATAACGGGCTGTTTGATCCGCCCACGCCGAATCCCGAAGGCGGGTTGACTTTCAATGGCGACTATCCCATGTTGCCCGCAACCAAATTTATCACAGGTGAACAGCCTCCGGTTTGGGAATACATTCCTTTCCCGCCCGGCGGCGGTGATCCATGGTGGAAAATTTCACTGCGGCTGTGGGGCGGGACGAGGAAAGATGCCAACGTTGACAATCGAAGCTCCCGAGACTTTACCGAGGGAACTGTTGAGGCAATTCCGGATAATCATGGTTCCCTTGTTATTGCTTCGGAGAAAAGCCCAGATTATTTCGTTGTTGTCCGCACGGATTCCGGTTATAAAGACGTCTCTCTGCTGCCGGGCGATAATACGGGCATAGCCTATGGGGCGGATTTCAAAGCGTTTATTGAGCCGCGTCGCTATGATCCGCAGAAACAGCACGGTGTAGGCGGCATATTCGTGGACAGCCAGATTCCCGCACAAGGCTTGCAGTACGGTAACCAGATCCTGTCACCGTGGCAGGATGATCCCCGATGGCTGCCCAACGAGCCCTGGTGGCCGCAGCGTACATTCAATCAGTACACCGCCAAAACGTTTAAGGTGGGGTTGGACGTTCATGACCTGGTGATCACCTATGAAACCGATTCCAACTATGCCAGCCGTTCCGACCTGTTTTATACCCCATTGGTGAATTTCCAGAATTTAAGCACGCTCGAGATTAGAAACCTCAGCTATGCCGGGTATACCAATATTGGGGTGGGAGGTCCGACGGGATTCAGCCGCTGGACTGATCCGTTCGGCCTGGAGCAGCAGCAGTTCCAGAATGGCCATGCTCCAAATGTGAACGAATGGAGGCTGTTTTTCGGCGATACCGTTAATTTGGGCGGTAATTTTACAGTCTCTCTGTTGTTGGATGATTCAAGGAGTTACGGTCAGTTTGCCTTTGAAACTGCGCCTTTCTTCAACACCAGCACCCAGTTCGGTGATGTTCCGCCGGTGGGGCCGAGGTCTTCCGCATATCCCAGTCCGCCCCAGCCGCCGGTTTTGCCTTCCTATGATAACTGGACCAGAGAGCTGAAACCTGGTGAACTGCCGCGGTTGAGCCAGTGGCGGCCCGCGGACATCGGCGCGCGCCTGCTGACCCAGAAAATGGAGACCAATGGCAGCCACGAGGCCTTACTGGGAATTAACCTGGCGTCGAGCGCGGATCCAATCGTCGCGGCCGGGCAGCCTGTGGCAGTGGCCTCGATTACTGTGGCGCTCTGGGGACCGGGATTTACTCCGGATATGCTTAAACCGCTGGATCCGGATTCCAATGACAATACCTCCCTCAGGTCAGGACTGTTGCTGTGGGAGGACTCGGATGGAAATGGTCTATTCTTTAACACGGAAGACCTGTCAGGGTATCCCGATGATAATACGCCACTTCCGCTGTTGGACCAGATCGTGCCGGTAAGCGGCCTCAAATGGGCCTCGGTTCCGGAGCTGGTGGACCTGGACGGCGACGGGTCTCCCGATGATATGGATGGGAATGGGCTGGTGGATGATGCGGACCGGGCGTGGGTAGTTACCCTCTACCCCCGGAATAACTGGATCGTGCCGCGGGGAGATACCTCTGGAAATCTGGTGGACCAGATTCTTGACCAGGTTAACACCAAAGACAACAGTGATGCCGGTACGCTGGCAGGGCTGTTGCCGGTGGCCTCCGTGTTGCAGTCCGGTGGTGCGGGAGATGAAAAAGCCCTGGATCCCAATACGCTCCAGCCGGGAGACGACCTGTTCATTTCCGTTGCGCTTTCCGAAAAAGCGCCCCGGTTCCAGCAGTTCCGCGCGGTGATTCCGGCAACCCTGCCCACCAGGCCGGAAAATCAGCGCAAGGCGGGAGTTCAGTTCTTCCCGCAGGTCAATACCAGCGCCACCGCCTTTATCAAAACCAATCCGGATGAAGACCCGGTCCAGGATTTCTACGGCCATGATATGATGGTCACGAACGTGCCGCTGCGCATAAATGACATGACCAACCGTCGGGCCGATCTGGATATTGCCGGAGCGGCAGTGCCCGTTCTGGGTCTGGATATGGCCTCGGGACGCAATACGGTGGTGGCTTCAGGCGGGGACGGTTATGGCGTAACCAATGGGTTCCGTGTTCCCTCCGCAAACTGGGCGGTTAATGCCTACGCCGGTGATTTCCTGGTGGATGAGCGGTATGAAAGCTACGAAATCATCTCCAACTCGACGAATGAACTTGCTTTGCGCAGCGGAACGCCCCGAAACGGCCGCTGGTTGATCGTGCGGGATCCTACCTTCTTTGAGGAATGCATCATAGAGCTGTATCCGGATCTTCCGGCCAACAACTTTAATCCGCTGGTAGACCTGTTGCCGCTGGATATCGACCAGCGCCTCAGCGGGGTGGCCATTTACCGTGACAATGACTGGAATCCCAACAATCGGAACGGCCTCTTTGACCCCGATATCGATATCCCCCTGATCCTGGACGCACCGCCGCGGTTTACGGGCCAAAGTGCGGAAAATATTCAGGTCAAATTTGTCTTCTCAACCCCGGGTACCGATGATTATCCGGTTCCCAGGGCGCAGCAGACCCGGAACCGCCAGTGGATTCCCGATAATTTTGGCGGTGACGCGACGGATGCCAACAGCGGGTCAGATTTCTTCGTGGTCGTTCGCGCGTCCAGTAGGATGCAGGTCAATGACGCGTTCCGGGCCGGTATTGTCGGATGGGGACCCAATACGCCCACCGAGCCTGATCCGGATACCTGGGCGAACCTGCCCGGCGAAGACCGGGATGATTTTGTCAAGTTCCGTGAATTCCCGTGGGCCGAACGGGGAGTCGGGTTTATTACCTTCTTCCGGAATCCCCCCTCTTATTACTACATGGATGGCGCAAAAGCCGGAGTGCGGCAGGATAACAGTGGTTTCAACTGGATCCGTTCGCATACCTCTAAAAAACGCAGGTCGGGTGTGCTGATCGCCCGCAGCCGGGCAATAGGCCCCAACTCCCTGGTGATAGATTCGGTGTCACAGACGTCTCTTCCGTCCCAGACGATTCCGGGAGAACCGTTCTCGCTGGTCATATACGGAAGGAATTTCGGCACCAATCCCGTAGTGGTCATGTCCGGTTATGATGTGACGGTCACCGGAGCCAGTAACGAGAGTATCAGCCTGGAAATCAGCACGCGCTCGGGCCAGGTTCCGCGTGAACCGGTTGTGTTGCTTGTGCGGAATCCGGTTACCGGAGAAGAGGCTACGCGGTCCGATCTCTTTACGCTGGTGCCGGGATCCGCGTCGAGACGGCCCAAAATCCTCTCCGTGAATCCTCCGGTGGGCGGAAAAGACGTGTTCCCGGTTCTGATTCGCGGTGAGAACTTTGACAGCGAGGGGGGTGTCGAGGTCTACTTCGGCATTACCAGGATGCCCGTAACCCGCGTGGCGCAGGACGGCACGGAGATTGAAGTCGCGTTTCCGTCGGGCGGCCTGCCGAATCCGGGGAAACTGGATGTGCGGGTCCGGAATACGGCCCGAAATAACGAAGACGTACTGCTGGAAGGCTTCGAGTACAAGAATGACGCCGTGCGGCACCGCAAATTCTTCGGGCTGTTTGCGTGCGCCCCTGCCCCCGACGCGGACAAAGGTGCGGGCGTAGGGGATGGCATGGTATTAGCGGGCGCGCTGGGCCTGCTATTGCTGGGAGCTGTTCGGAGGCAGGGTTCCAAGTTAACTGAATCGTAAAAGGGAAATTGGCGGAGCTTTGA
Organism: Candidatus Hydrogenedentota bacterium; assembly: GCA_029776995.1. Classification (GTDB taxonomy): domain Bacteria; phylum Hydrogenedentota; class Hydrogenedentia; order Hydrogenedentales; family CAITNO01; genus JAGPFE01. The sequence continues at coordinate 16,232 of JAKOTZ010000094.1, read as the reverse complement.
TGCGGAGCAGGAAAAGAAAGACGTTGGTGCGGCAGAGAATCATCGCCGCAGCGCGGAAAGGATAGAGCCGTGAAAAAGGCAAGCTGTATCCCAATTGTGGCCGGGGGGATTATGCTGGCATCGCTGCTGATGGCCGGTACCGCGTCGGCCTTCTTTCCGGTAGGCGGGTTCAATGAATTCGGGCAAATGCGTTTTGCGGTTTGGCCGATCGTTGATTTTGATACCAATAACAATGGTCTGATAGAGGCGGGTGAGGGGCTCCCCTTCCGCCTGGAAAGCGGCCCCAGGGGATTTACCCCCGAGGAGATCAAGCTGGTTAAAGAAGGCTTCCGCGTTTGGGAAAATGTGCCCACCAGTTTCGTTCGATTCCGGTTTCAGGGTGAATTTCAGGACGCTATTGTCCCGGGAATTACAACGCCCGATTACCTTCCTACGGTGTTCATGCAGGTTTCGGAGGCTGGCGGGCTCTACTCTCCCTCCGGTGGCAGTAATTTCCTGCCCGACCCGGCAGACGCGATTATTCCTGAAGTGGATTCGCTGCTGGGGGTTACGCTTGTGGCCTACGCCATCACGGACGTGCCCGTGCAGAATGGCCAGTCCACGACCATCGTTCCATCAGGGAATATCCTGGATTGCGATATCATCATCAGCGCGGCCGCCCACCGGGATACCGGCCTGACCAGCCTTGGCGCCATTGATCTCAAGGCCACTGTTGTGCATGCGGTGGGTATGGCGTTGGGACTGGGGCCGACACCGCTGAACAACCTGGAGCCGTACGACACGGAAAATGGGTTGGGGCTTCCCACCGAAACCGCTGCTTTGCAGCTGACGGGCGTGGACGGTATTCCAAAACTGGTTGGCGCGACGCCATCCATGTTTCCTGTGGCGTTTCTCACGGAGGAGGCGTCCGGGGAGTTGACCTTTGGGTGGCGGGACCTCGCTCCGGATGACATTTCGGGTGTTTCGTTCCTCTATCCTTTAAAAGACGGCCAGGAAAACTTTTTTACCATCAGCCAGGAAGCCCGAACCCGGACCAGGCGGGGTACGGGTATTCCGTCCGCCCCGATATCAGGGGCGCACATCGTGGCCTGGGCGGATGTCGCCAACAGCCAGGGTGCCTCCCGTATCCCGCTCTTCAGCACGATGAGCGGCCTGTACGTGCGGTACACCAACCGGAATCTGGTAGGTAAATTCCATCTGGTGGGGCTGTGGAAACAGCTGGAAATTCCCTCCACGAACGGCCAGTTCTTTACTACCTCATACACGCTGACCATGAACCCCCTGGATGGAAGTGGACTGGAGCGCCAGGCGCCTCCGGGATTGGGTCCTGCGACGTTTGATACGATGCAGGGGACGCCGCCGCTGAGCTTTACGGTTAATGTCCGGCCGGAATCGGAATTTTCCACGAATTACGTGTCGGAAGTATTCAATGAAAACGGGAATGTTTACGGCATCGAAAATTATGCCGCGGGCACCCCGATTGTATGGGACTTCAAGAAAAACCAGCCGGTGAGCGCCAAAAGTGGGAAAACCATTCCGACGATGCTGCCCCTGAATCGGCCTATGTTCGGGGATCCTAATGACGTCTGTCCGCTGAACGTTCTGGATGGTATCGGTGGCGGAGGCGGGGAGGGAGGAACGGAAATTGATACCGAGACCATAACCAGCGCGGTGCTCAGAAAAATAAACTGCGGACTGAGAAGTTTTCGGGATAACGTACTGTTGAAGACTGTGGCCGGGACTGCCCTGGTGGATACCTGGTATCGCGTATCACCCGTTCTGGCGCGTTTCCTGGCCCGGAATGCGGCAGCTTTCAGCTCGGCCAGAACAGCGATTCGGCATTGGGACACGATCGTTTTGGGAATGGCGATAGTCCTGCTGGCTTCGGCAGGATTGGCCTATGGGATCAGAAGGAAGCGTATGCGGAAAATTCATGATTCAGGAATCGGCTCTACGGCGATTTGGATGCTGATCGGGATTTTGGTTGTGGGAGCAGGGTCCGCCCAGGCTCAGCTGCTGCCCCGTACGACACCGGAGATGGTTAACAGCGTAACCCATATAATTCACGGGAAAGTGGTGCAGACGGCCCCCCGGCGGGTTCCCGGCTCGTTTCTAATCTATACGGATGTGACCTTGGAAGTGCTTGAAGTCATAAAGGGCACCGTGGATACGGGCTCATCTGAAGACGGGAATACGCTTCCCCGGATAACCTTTTCCATTATTGGAGGGCAGGCTGAAGGCATTGGGTTGGTGGCATCCGGAATCCCGTCTTTTGCTGAAGGGGAAGAGGTTATTCTTTATATGCGGGAATACCCGGGGCGGGGTCTGGTGATTTTTGGCGGCGTCCAGGGTAAGCAGCTGATCCGGGTGGAGCCGGAAACCCAGGAAAAGGTGGTGTACGCCGATAATGCGGCGGGCGTTCAGGCGCTCAACGCGGACCAGGCGGCCATGAGACAAAAATCATCCATATCTGGTTCCGGGGAGGTAGTATCTGATGCTTCTTCGGCCGCCTCAAAGCGTATTGCCCTGGACGACTATATTCAGTATCTCAGAACTCTGGCAGCAGCTCCCTGATTGCCGATTGTAAGCCGGCGTAAAAAAGTTCGTTTCTATGGCGTTTCGAGAAGATTGCAGATTTCCTCAGCGGATCCCTCAAGAATAAAGCGTCCCCCATTAGCCTCGGCCAGAAAGAAGACTGGCTTCTTACCGCATTTTTTCATGCAGTCGGATTTAACCAGGACGATTTTCTTGCTGTTGTCGGATACCGCCTTTTTAATGCGTTTTGCGGCTTTTCGGCAATGCTTTCCGTAACAGCAGAATAAAACCCTGTTTCCATTCAGTTCCCGAATGTCCATTGTAAATCCTTTCAGGATTGGGATTCGCTCAAGCACTAGAAACAAAACCATCAGTTGCCGCATATTATTCTCTAATCTGCGGCGCGTATAACCTGGAGATGTTTGTTTTGTTGGCACCCAGCGCGGAAATACCTGACAGAATGCTTCGGCAGGGATTGCGTCTGCTGGTGTACGAGGTGGTATTTGCGCAGATAATGGGCATCCTGACCACCGGCGGTTTTCTGATCGGTTTTGCGGTTCTGTTGGGGGCGGGCAACACCATGGTCGGGGTAATTTCCGCCTTGGGCCCCTTGGCCATGACCCTTCAGGCGCCGGCGGTATTTCTGGTTGAACGGACGCAGCGAAGGAAGCTGGTATTGATTCTGGCGCTGTTTGTCAGCCGTTCCATGTGGTTTCTGATACCGCTGGCCGCCCTGTTGCTTCCCTCCCGGCAGGTGCTGATTTCGCTTTTGCTGATGCTTACGGTGCATTACGGCCTCATTAACGTAGCTACCTGCGCGTTTAATTCATGGATGCGCGATCTGATTCCTGAACAGGAAATCAACCGCGTGTTTACCCGAAGGCTTACCTGGGCGACTGCGGCCGGAGCCGTAATCAGCGTAGTGGCGGCATTCGGCATTGACGCGTGGGGGCACTGGCTTGGAAACTGGGGTGGGGGGACCCGCTCGGCCTACATCATTATCTTTTTCACGGCCTCCTGCGCGGGCGTGGTCAGCACGCTGCTCTTTTTCTGGATACCCGAGCCCAAAATGAAGAACGGCAGCCAGGAGTCTGTTTTTTTGGCGTTGCTGCGGCCGTTCAGGGATTCCAATTTCCGGCAGCTGCTGATCTTCCTGGGCTGGTGGCAGTTTGCGGTTAACATGGCGGCGCCGTTTTTTGCCGTGTACATGATTCGCAGGCTGGAACTGAGCATGGCGTGGGTAATCGGCGCGGCAACTTTGAGCCAGCTGGTGAACGTTGTTTTTTATCCCCTGTGGGGCAGGCTGGCTGACCGGTTCAGCAATAAATCCGTTCTGCTGGTATCAGCCCCCTTGTTCGTGTTTTCTTTTCTGATGTGGCCCTTTACCACGCTTCCGGAAAAGCATATCCTGACGATTCCGCTGTTGCTGTGCATACACGTTATGGCCGGTATCGGGACAGCGGGCGTGAACCTGTGCGTCAATAATCTGTCGCTGAAACTGGCCCCGGCCGGCAGAGGGGGATCCTACCTGGCCGATGCGGCGCTGATTTCGGGTATCGTTGCCACACTCGCGCCGCTGATAGCGGGTATCAGCGCCGACCTGCTCGAAAACAGGGTGGTCAGTTTGGTGTTGCGCTACAGTAGTGACGTGGGGACTGCCTCGATGTTTGAACTTCCCGCGCTGGATTTGCGGGGATTGGACTATGTATTTGTGGCGGCGTTCCTGCTTGGGCTGTACGCGATACACAGGCTGCTGAGTGTGCGGGAACAGGGAGAAACCGATGAACGCTTTGTGCGCACGGCTGCCATGGGGGAAATTCTCCAGATGGCCCGGCAGGTTTCCACGGTTGCCGGAGTGCGCCATATGCTGGCTTTTGCTACACTGCTTCCATTATTTCGCCGGACCAGGCACAGCGACGCGAATCTGGATCAACCGGCAGCGGACAGGGTACCCATTCAAACGGAAGATTTCTGATATGAACCATACCGATCAGCCGACCCGCATCGCGGTTATTCAGCCCAGAGTGCTAGAGGATCCTGTGATCAATCAGGAACATGCCGTTGATCTGATCGCCCGCGCTTCAGAAAACGGCGCAAAAATCATCTGCCTGCCGGAACTGTATCGGACGCATTATTTCTGCCGGGTGGAATCTTTTTCACGGTTTGACCTGGCGGTTCTGGAAAACCATCCCACGCTGGTTGAAATGCGGGACCTGGCGTCTCGCCTTCAGGTTGTATTGATCGTGCCGTTCTTTGAACGGGTGGCTCCGGGACTCTACTACAACAGCGCGGTTATTTACGATGCGGACGGATCCGTGGCCGGCCGGTACCGCAAAACGCATATTCCGGATGATCCGGGATACTATGAAAAATACTACTTTACGCCAGGCGACCTGGGAATCCGCGCATTCAATACGGCTTATGGACAGATCGCCGTGTTGATCTGCTGGGATCAGTGGTATCCGGAAGCCGCTCGCCTGGCGGCGCTGGACGGAGCGGGAATTCTCTTCTATCCCACAGCTATCGGCTGGCACCCATCGGAAAAAGAACGTTATGGGACAGTGCAGCGGGAGGCCTGGATGACGGTCCAGCGGGGGCATGCCGTAGCCAACGCCTGTTACGTGGCCGCGGCGAATCGGGTTGGTTTTGAGCAGTCGGAAGGCGATCCGGCGGGCATTGAATTCTGGGGAACTTCGTTCGTGGCAGGACCGCAGGGGCAGGTGCTGGCCTGTGCCGGCGATGCTGAAGAGACAATATTGTTTGCGGATGTGGATTGGGGAGAAATCGAGACCGTCCGCAGGAATTGGCCTTTTCTCAGGGACCGTCGTGTGGATCTCTATGGCGATTTGACCCGGCGATGGCGGGAACAACGGGCGGAGAATGGCGGGTGAGACCTTTAAGGTCCGAAAAGAAGCCAAAATCAGCCGGTCAACAGGCGTATGCGGCGGCACAGGGTGTTCCCCGAAAACGGATGCCTGCCGAATGGGAGCCCCAGTCCTGTGTGCACCTGGCCTGGCCGGTAAACCCGGCGGACTGGCCGGGAAAATATCACGCGGCGTGCTGGGCTGTTGCCGAGATTGCCCGACTGGTTTCCAGAACACAGCTATTGCGTATGGCAGTGGCCAGTTCTGCCGCATTGGACCGGGCGCGCCGGGCGTTGATGCGGGCTGGCGCGGTAATGGACCGGATCATTTTTGACGTATGCCCGCTGGATCGGGGTTGGATGCGGGACATTTCTCCCTTCTGGACCGTGGTGGAATCCCCGTCTTCTCCTCCGCGGCTGGAGGCTGTACTGTTTCGGTTTAATGGTTGGGCCCGTTATCCGAATCATCTCAGGGATGCCCAGTGGGCAGGCAGATATGTCCGGGAGATGGCATTGCCGTTTCAGGAGGCGTCATGGCGCGGGGTTCCTGTTGTGCTGGAAGGCGGAGCGGTTGATTCGAATGGCGCGGGCGTGCTGCTGGCCACCGAAGAATGTCTGCTGGATTCAGCGGTGCAGACCCGAAATCCGGGCATGTCCAGGCGGGATTACGAAGACTGTTTCCGGGAATATCTTGGGATCAGACAGGTGATCTGGTTGAACAAAGGGATAATCGGGGACGATACCCACGGACATGTGGATGACGTGTGCCGCTTTGTCGGGCAAAATCAGGTCTTGCTGTGCCGGGAAGCTTCTTCTTCGGATCCCAACTACGTCGCACTGGAGGAAAATCGGGAACGTCTGGAAGGCGTGAAACTGCCTGATGGGGCAAAACTGGAGATCATTTCACTTCCCATGCCGCAACCGGTTGTTTTTGATCGCGTCAGGCTTCCCGCCAGCTACGCGAACTTTTTAATTACCAATGAAACGGTGCTGGTTCCTACCTTTAACGATCCGGCGGACCGGTTTGCGCTCGGCATCATTGCGGAATGTTTTCCGGATCGGGAAGTGAGGGGAATCCACGCCGTGGACCTGGTGTGGGGGCTGGGGACCATTCACTGCCTTACCAAAGAAGAGCAGCTGATTTAAGGAGTGTGGATCCGCTACTCCAGCGTGCCGAACAGCGGATGTTTTTTCCAGCCGGACTGATGGGACGCTTCTGACCCTGCGGTGTTTTCCGCATTGTGAATCTGTTTCTGGATTTCTTCTGCGCCAAAGTCATCCCAGCTGAAATCGTAAATCCAGTGCGCCCGTTCCGCTTCCGGAATTATGCGGGGCGGCAATACCAGCGGTGACGCGCTGATGGAATATGTAATTTCCTGACGGCGGATTACCTTCAGGGTTATCCTGGGTTCCGTCAGGCTGATGCGCTGGTCACGCAGCCGCGGTCCGGGCGCGCGCGACTGAAAAGCGGGAGGGTGATGCTATACCGTTATCGCCAGGGTGCCAACCGGGAAATGCATGACCAGGCTTTGCCAGTTCTCGCGGTCACATTCCAGCGAAACCTGAACGACGCGCGCACCTTCTCCCAGCACATGATTGATGGACTCCCGATTCATCAAATGGAAACCGGCGCCCGCCAGCAGCGTAATCCGGCGTTTGCCCAGTGATCGCACCACCTGAAAATGGGCGGGGTGTGAAATTACCAGGTTCCGGACGCCCATAGCCAGCCCTCTTTTTAGCGTTTCATACAGATATTCCCGCGCGTGGAGGCCAAAATAAAACTGGGGGAAAATCAGGCCAAGCCGCCCTCCATGTTCCGTTGCGCGGATAAGTCGGGTGAAAGCTTCCTCTTGGACCGACTCCACGGGAACGCATATGCGGTTTTCCCGGTTGTTGTATTTGGATTGGAACGCGGTATGCTCGGCAAGTTGCAGCGCCTGGTCTGCGGAGGACAGGAAAATCCATCGGCACGGTTGACCTTCAGCACTCCGCGGTTCCCGCTGAGAAGAAGATGGCAGGTCGTCTGAAATGGGTACGGTGTTTTCAACGGAACCTGGGGGGGCTGATGGAGAATCTGAGGGTCCTTGAAAGATTTCGTCCATCATGGACTAGATGCGATGGGCGAAACCGCGGGGTATTGCGTCAGCGTCGGACGCCTTGACGATCCAGCGTCCCGGAGGGATATTGAAGGGCGCTGCGACTTCTATCGTGGCGCCAACCGGCGGGCGTTTAGTGGATCTGCCCTGGTAAAGGATTTGGCGGATGGTGAAACCCTGAGGTGGGCTGTTTGGGTTCAGCTGTACGCGGAGCCGGTCTCCGACTTTCAGGGGGACCCGCGGAGATATCCGGAAAAAGCCAGGCGTATCGGCGCTTTCACTGCGTCCGACCGGCCGGCCGGACTGTGTTTCTTTGGCGCCCAGTACTGGAGGGGTGCTGCTGAGATAATACCCGGTATGAGGTTCCCGGCCGACGGCGGTTTCCAGCAGTTGGCGGCTTTCTTCCATGACCTCCGCGGTAATTTTGGGCCAGGCATCGATCAGTAGCCGGTAGGCGCGCACAATCTGGGCAACCTGCTCTGGTGGCTTCATGCGCCCCTCAATTTTAAAGCAGCTGATGCCGGATGCGATCAGCCGCTCAAGAATGGGCGCAGCGCAAAGGTCACGCATGGAATATGCGGGGAAACACCGGTTTTCATCAGAAAGAGGGGAAGAAGGATCTGTCGTTTCTTCCTTGTTTGATTCTGAACGGTTGCCTGCGTTCTCCGGGATACCCTGGAAAAGTCTGCGGCATGGTTGCAGGCACCGTCCCCGATTGGCGCTTTTACCGTGAATCAGCCCGCTGGCGAAACATTGCCCCGACATGGAGTAGCACATGGCGCCGTGGACGAAAGTTTCTAGTTCAATTTCACAGGAACATCGGATTTCCCGGATTTCTTCAATGGTGCATTCGCGCGCCAGAATGACCCGGGCAAATCCCATTTTTTGCGCGGCCAGCGCGCCATCCACGTTGTGGATGGTCATTTGCGTGGAGGCGTGCAGAGGGATGTTTGGGCAGATACGCTGCGCCAGGTGGGCTGTGTCAATATCCTGGACGATCAAGGCATCCGGGTGGATGGCGCGCATATCCCTGAGCAACTGTTTGAGTGCATTTAATTCTGTGTCTTTAACGATTGTATTTACAGTCAGATAGAGTTTTTTTCCGCTGCGGTGGGCGTAATCAGCCATGCGGGTAAGCTCATCGATGGTAAAATTAGGCGCGCGCATCCTTGCGTTGAACGCGTGCGCTCCGGCATACACGGCATCAGCCCCCGCGTCCAATGCGGCGCAAAACGTCTCGATGCGACCCGCCGGCGCAAGCAGTTCGGGCTTTTCCTGTTTTCGGGAGCGGATAGGTTTTGATGGATGCTTCATAAAAATCTGAAAACAGGAGAATTATATCTGTTTTTCTATGTTGAAAAATATTCCCAAAAATATATTGTCAATTTTAGGGAATTGGGCTAAAATAATTCTTGACATAATAGCGCTGCATCAGTCGAAACAATGCATTGAGGAACAGGTATTACTGAATACCCGTATTGGAAATATTGCGCGTTGAGCCGGATACAGCGAGAGTGCAGAATCGGAAGGATAACAACATGAAGTGTATATGGCATCCCGACCGGAACCTGAACGCAGGAAAGTATCTGGGTTATGTTTTTGCGATAATCCTTTTGGGAGTTGGTACCGCCGGTGCGGTTACTGTTCCGGATGTGCATGGGTTGACGCTGACTGCAGCGCAGGCGCAGTTAACAGCTTTGGGGTTGTATGTCGCAACCACCCCGGGCTGCTCTGATACTGCGGAAGTCAATACAGTTTTGGATCAGGATCTAGCCGCGAACAGCGATGTTTCTTTGCCGGCAACAGTCATGCTGACCATCGTGACTGGTCCGTGTACGGTAGGCGTTCCCGATCTGGTTGGTCTGTCCAGCGTGGCCGCGCAGGAGCTTTTGCAGGGGGTTAATCTGTACGCATCCGTAATTTTACAGTGCAGTGATACGGTTCCTGCGCAGCAGGTGTTTGCTCAGAACCCGGCTGGTGGCACGACGGTGAATGTCGGTTCCGCGGTGGAAATCACGGTATCTTCTGGATTTTGCACAACGGTTCCAAACGTGGTGGGTTATCCGGAACAGCAGGCGCGTCAGATTCTGCAAAGTGCCGGTTTTTTTGTGTCGGCTGTTTCCAGGCAGTGCAGTGACCTGATCGCCATCGGGGATGTGGCTTCACAGGATCCGGCTGGAGGAACCCAGGCGGGATTGAGCACTCCGGTTACGCTGATTGTTGCTAATGGGCGTTGCACCAGCACTGGAGGCGCGTTGGGAAATGTTTTAGTGCCCGCGATTATTGGTTTGGGCGAGGTTGAGGCGTCCAGCCGTATCAGGGCTGCCGGATTAACTCCCGGCACGATTACCCGTGTGTGCAACCCAAGTGTTCCGGCCGGTACGGTAATGACCCAGAATCCAAGTCCGATGACCTCGCTTCCGACAGGCGGTGCCGTCAGTTACCAGGTTTCAGCGGGACCATGTGTGACAGTTCCCGTGCTTACCGGACTCACTGAATCCGAAGCGGTTGCGGTGCTGGGCGCAGCCGGATTGACATCGGGCACGGTTACCCGCCAGTGTCAGACTTCCGGTCCGAACGGGCTGGTTTTAGCCCAAAGTATTCAGGACGGTACCCAGGTAAATCCGGGGACAGCCGTTGCGTTTACTGTCTCTAATACAAGCTGTGTGACGGTTCCCGATATTGCGGGTGCCCAGCTCGAAGAAGCCCAGGCTGCGCTTGCGGCGGTTTCCCTTTCGCTCAATGTGGCAGGTTCCGCGTGTGACAATAACACGGCCAGCGGCATTCTCTCTCAGACCCCCGCGGCTGGCGCGCTGGTGGCCATTCCGACGGTGGTTGACGTGACGGTTTCGTCCGGTCCATGTCCCGTCACCGTCCCGGATGTAGTCGGAAAAACCGAAGCAGAAGCGGTCGCTTTGCTGACAACTGCCGGTTTGACCGTCAAAATCCAATCCGAGTGCAACAACCGCGTAGCGTCGGGGAAAGTTATACGGCAGGTTCCGCTTGCTAATGCTTCAGCAGATCTGGGAGGTGAAGTTACCATTCACGTTTCGACCGGCAAGTGTCCGGTAATTATGCCCAACGTCGTGGGACTGCCTTACGATGATGCCCGGGGAGAGTTGATCAACGCTGGCATTGATCCGGCTAATATCATTGTGCGGAAAGAGTTCCGGATGGATATTCCTGAAAATCAGGTAATAAGCCAGTCGCCGCTTCCAGACTATGAAGTTCCCGCGGATACCCAGGTAACTCTGGTAGTTTCCCGGGGCGCCAAACCGGCTCCGCCGGATAATGCGGAAATCGAACGGGTTCTGTACCGTAATTTCGTGATTGCTGATGTCAACAGTGACGGGAATCTGACGTTCGAGGAAGTGCTTGACGTACTGCCGGGAATGACAGAAGATATCTTTAATACGATCGACCGAAACAGCGATGGCGTTATCACGCAGGAAGAGCTGGCTAAATACCTTCGAATCGGCGGATGTTTCGGATGTCTGCGAAATCTTTGGCCCTTCAAGATGATGGCCGGCGACCTGTTGCTGGTGGGTATCAGCCTGATGACCCTGGTAGCGGTATCTTTGCGCCGGGCCGTGCGTTAACTGTAAAGGGCAGTAAATGGTTGAGTCCTGTAAGAAGTACTGTTTAACAGGACAGGTCGAGTATGCACTGGTGGTTTCCGCGATAGGCGGAAGGAGTAGGCTGTTTGAGCGGTTAAGTTTCTTAACTGCTGAGGCTGAGAGTGACCATCATGGATGAGAAAAAACCGAAACCCCAGTATGCCCGTATTGAACAGCCCTTTGGTTACCCACCCCCTGTAGTCCACTGCCCACTTTGTGGGCAGAAGATCTTTAACACTTACACTGGCGACATCATCCCGTGTCCTCACTTGGCCTTTGCTTTTACCGCTTGCAGTGGCGAATATGACTATACATCTGAGGATTACACTCAGAGAACAAACCATTGTGCGGGCGATGCTATGGAATTAGAAAAATTCCCGCGGTTGCTGAAGAAAGCGGGTTACGGGAACAATCTCCTGGTGCTTGAGATTACCTATGGCGGTATGGCGTGTGGTCCCGTCTGGTATACGGACGTTTACGGGTTTGACTATGCGGTGCCCGTAGAGTCGGAAGATGAATAAGCGCATCTTAACACGGGGCATGTTAATTTTATCTGTCAGATTCCCCGTTGCAGCTGGTCCTTGACATAAACTATTACGCTGTCAATAATCTCATCCAGGGATGTTTTGGGGGAGTAGCCGATCAGATCCCGGATTTTGTCCAGGCAGGGTGCGCGGTGACGCATGTCTTCATAACCGGGACCGAATGCCTGGGTGTAAGGGATGTACCGTATAGTGGAAGAACTGCCCGTGCGGGCGATCACCCGGCGAGCCAGCTCTTCTATCGTGACACGCTCCTGGCTGCCGACATTGAACACTTGGCCCTGTGCCTGAGGATGATCCATCAGAGCCATCAGAGCCGGGACGACATCACCTACGTAGGCAAAGCACCGCGTCTGCTGGCCATCCCCGTAAACCGTTAAGGGCTCGCCCAGCAGCGCCTGGCGGACAAATGTGGGAATAACCATGCCGTAGCGGCCGGTCTGCCGGGGGCCAACCGTGTTGAAAAGGCGGACGATCACCACTGGATGGCGTTTTTCATGCCAGTAAGCCAGGGCGAGGAACTCGTCAACCGCCTTGGATTCCGCGTAACACCACCGGTAACGGTGGGTCGGACCGATTACACGGTCGTCATTTTCCCGGAATACGTCACCTGTGCCTTTACCGTAAACTTCGCTGGTAGAGGTAATCAGCAGGGGTTTTCGGTAACGGCAGGTTTCTTCAAGGACCGTTTCCGTTCCGCGGATATTGTTAACGATTGTGCGAATGGGATGATTGACTACCAGCTGCACACCAACCGTTGCGGCAAGGTGGTATACACGGTCCACTTCCCGCACGAGGTCCCGGACAATTTCCTGGTTCAGGGTGGAGTCCACCACACAGCGCACATTCGGCAGATGCTCGATATTTTCAAAACGCCCCGTACTCAGGTCATCCAGCACATATACTTCATCCCCCTGTTTGATCAAAGATTCACAAAGGTGCGATCCGATAAATCCGGCTCCGCCTGTAACCAGTACGCGCATGGCTGGTACCTTTCCATTGTCGGGGCAGTGGTCATATTACTTCATGGTGCCGACTGAACAAAAACTCGGTTTGGCCATCGATCCGAGGCAACCAGTAACATCTGTGCGGTATCGTGTGGCGTTGCGGGGATGACTTTTACCCGCGCGCTGGGGTATGATTCTTGTGTTGTCACTTCTTGATTTGGGTATAGTCAAAAGAGGAGGAATTCCTATGCGTTTTGGATACAGGCCGACGTACCTGCTGGGAGCCATGCTGATCCTCATGGGTTCCAGTGGGTGGGCTGAGGTGCCGGTGACAGGAACAGACCAGAAGGTATCCCTGAAAGATTTAGCAGGCACGGAAACGCTGGTTACTGTGGTGCTTAAGGATAGTGGGGCTGAAGATAAAAATCTCAAAGTGGTATCGGTAAATCCTGGTACTGTCACACTGGTTAATCAAAGCGGACTGGATGTAATTTATCTTTTGGACAACATCGCTGAGATCCGGGTGCAGGACGGAAAGGTGGAAGCCCGCCAGAGCCTTGCGGAAAGCCAGGTGTTGCGGGCCGAACAGCAGCGGGTCGTGGATCGGGCCTTGGCCAGAACCCGCGAAATCTTCCAGGAAGCCAATGATGATCAAAATCAGAAGTTGATGGCCGCCGCTTTGCTGGCGCTCTACCGTGACGAAGACGCTTCCGAATATCTGAAAAAACTGGCGGAAACCAATGACATCATGGTGCAGCTCCGGGCTTCCAGGGCGTTATATCTGGCCGGTGATGAAGTATCCAAGGACATTCTGCAGCAGGGAATCGAGAGCGGCAATCGGGAAGCCAGGGCTTTGGCCGCCGAACTTTGCGGACTGACCGGCGTGGCGGATTTCCAGCCGTTGATGTTCAGAATGTTTCAGGACCGCGCCGTCGAATTGTCCGCCCCGGCCACCAGGGCGCTGGCGCGGCTGGGAAACAGAGAGATTATTCCCAGGCTTCTGGTCATGATAACGGAGCCGAATGAAGAAAAAGGACGCGCCGCGGTCTTTGCCCTCAGCACGCTGGGCGGGGACGATATAATCGAGCAGATGCATGTGATGCTGCCCAGTTACGACGGGATCGTGCGGCTGAGAATTGTCATGGTGCTCTACTGGTTGAAGACGCCGGATGCCGTGAGTGAGTTGAAGAAAATTTTCAGCACCTATCCGACGCTGGCTCCGGATGTGGCGCTGATTCTGGCCAAAGAGGGAGACTGGGAGGCCACGCAGTTTCTTCGGTCCAGGCTGCAGCGTCGGGAAGATCCCACGGAAAGCAATCTGATCTACCGCGCGAAGAATGCCGGGGCGCTCTTTTCGGCCGGCGACCCAACTACCATGGCGGTGTTTCAGGATGTGCTCCGCAGTGAAAGCCTGGCGACGCGCAAAGCGGTTTTTGATGTGTTTCTGGATTTGGGATCCGTACGCCTGATGAATTTGTTGCAGCCGTCCATCGAGAACGTGAACCGGGAAATCGCTTTGGCGGCGGCGTCAACGGTTATCGGCCTGGCGGATCCGCAATTCAGAAAACGGTGGCATGCGCTGACCCCCGATGTAGGCTTTTGAGGGGTTTCGACAGCGGGAAAACAGGCATGCGGGTCAGGTTGCTTATCCGGGGCCATGTTCAAGGGGTTGGATTTCGGTGGTGGTTGCAGGAAACGGCCATCCGTCGGAATCTGGACGGATGGGTGCGCAATCTCCCTGATGGGTCTGTCGAAGTTGAGTTGTCCGGTCCTGATCCGGACGTCAAAGCAGTTGTAAGCCTCTGTTCCGAGGGGCCTCCTTCGGCCGCTGTTTCATCTGTGGAGCAGAACATTCTTCCCGATGCCGAAAATATGGAGCGGGGCTTCCATATTCGCCGGTAGGGAACCGCTTATTGTTTTTCAGAGACTTTTAGCTTGTCTTCAGCCTGTGCCAGAATCTGGTGGGCTATCTGATTGGGGCTGTAACCGCCGGTGACGCGTATGAAGGGAACATTTGCTTTCTGGCAGTCGTCCTCCAGGGCTCCGAAAGCATGGCTGCACCAGCGGATCAGCAGCAGAAACGCGGCCACGTTCGGCTGATACACATACGGGCGAAAATGCTCCACGCTCTCATGGGCGCGCGAGTCTATCCAGATCAGGTCTTCAAGTTCGAAAGCTTCAATGATACTTTGCCGGGCGGACTGTTGCGGGATTCCCCCAAGCATAACCAGTTTTTTACCTTTTACCAGTTGCCTGACTTTATCAACTTCTTCCGTTAACTCCCCGGCGTAGGTGCCTTCGGCGGCAGCGGGCGCCAGGGACTCGTACCGGCGAATTTCATCCAGTACCGGCTGAATCGTCTGGAATATATCCGGAGGCTGCTGTTCGATGATATTGCGGATTGGGAAAAGCAGCTCGCGCATGGCCGTATGGCTGGGCTTGATACCGAGATCAAGCAGCTTCCTCACGCAGTCAGCGATTACTTTCCAGTCATGACCTTCCGGATCAGCTCGGTCCCCTTCAATCATTTTCACGTGGAAACGGGCGCGGTTCAGCAGTTTGGGGACCTGCCGGTCCAGGTGCAGCCGCTCATGAAATTCCGAATTCAGCTTTTCTATCCGCTCCCGCAGGTCAAGCCAGGCCGAGGCGTCTGCCGGATCGTTCCAGCGCATGTGCCGTTCCACGAATATGCGCTGTTCTTCGGTTGTGCGCCTCAGCCACCAGAAGCATTTCTCCTGATCCGGATCCGGCAATTTGTTTCCGGCTTCATAAACCGCGACACGCAGAGCCGATTGAGCTTCCGCTGTGTACTTTACGGCCAATTCCATGAGATCCCGCTGTTCTTCCCGGTAGGGAAGCACGGCCTGTACCAGTTCCGCAACCAGCGCCATATTCTCGAAACATTCCGCCAGATTTTCCCAGCATTCGTAAGCGCTCTTATCTGTGTCCGAAGCATCGCAGTCCATACGCAGCATCCACAGATAACAGTCGGGAACCGTCTTGGCCTGTTCAATAAGTTCCCGGCGTACCTGATCACTGTCTTCTGTTATGCCGTCCGCGCTGTGAAATTGCCGGGTAATGCACCAGCGAACCGCCTTTGATTTCAGGGTACACCGTTCCTGGATCAGCCGGAGTTCATCGTCTGAAATGCGTTCCCGTTCGGGTTTTTCATTCTCGGTCTGTGCCGCATATTTTTCAGCGGCGCTTTTCCAGTTTGCGTCCGACTGAAGGCTTCCTTTCTGGTTGACCGCGTGTCGGAGTTCATCTACCTTCCGGGATATGGCGGGGTCTACCCATCGGTTGGCTTTTTCCTGATGTTCCAGTTCTTCGATATAACCCACCAGTTTTCGAAACGCGGTTAACAACTCCCGGCGAAATTCTGGGTCTTTCTCAATCTGGCGGGTCATGCGGGAGGATAAAAGCGAGAATACTGCGTTCAACACATCGCCGATGTTCATTTTACGGCCTTTCCAACAATACAAATATTTAGCAACAGTAACTTAACCCCTAACGTAACAGTTCCGAAACATCCGCTATTTCATTGCGTTTGGGAGAAAACGCTGTTTTTTAACTATACTGGCAAACAGATTAATGGGCCGAATAATCCGCACCCCAAACAGGACACGGATTTG